>NZ_SMYJ01000016.1:0-119201 GCF_009720285.1 Bradyrhizobium sp. BR2003 | reverse complement strand
CGAACTGCTTGATCTCGTAGGGCGGAAACACCGGCTTGCCGGTCGCCTTGTCGATCGTAGAGGCCGCGAGATAGCGGAATTTGGCCCCGGTGAACGGGTGCGGCCCCTGGCATTTGTCGACCGGATGGCAGCCGCCATTCTGCATCCGCAGCAGCTCGTCCTTGCCCTCGTCGAATTCGTGATTGCCGACCGAGGAGATCGCAAGCCCCATCAGCGAGAGCGACTCGATGGTCGGCTCGTCGTGAAACATCGCCGACAGGAACGGGCTCGCGCCGATCAGGTCGCCGGCCGCAACGAAGATGTTGTTCTTGTGGCCATCGCGCAGCTGCTTGACGATGGTGGCCATCCGCTCCGCGCCGCCGGCGGGCTCCATGATCTTCCTGGTCGCATCAGTGGGATCGGTGATGCGGATGCCGCCCGGCGGCGGCCGCAGATAGCCGTGGAAATCGTTGATCGCGAGAATGCGCAAGTCGACCGGCTCTGCGGCCTGCGCCAGGCGGGGGCTTGCTACGGCCAGTCCGAACGCGCAGGCCGCGGCGAGAGGGGAAAGGCGGGGCTGTCTCATGACCTGTCCATGGAGCACGGGATCATGGCGCCGCGCCACTACAATTTTGCGACGCTTCGTTTCAATCCTTCGGGCGAGCCATGAATGCCTTGAACGCCTCGATTGCCTCCTTGGAGCGCATCCGTTCGCTGAACAGATGGTTCTCCTGCTCGATGCGGCGGGTGACGTCCTCCGGCGGCAGCCGGATCAGGCGCCGCGAGATCGCCACCGCCTCGGCCGGCAGCGCGCAGATCTCGCGCGCCACCTTGTGCGCCTCCACCTCGGCATGCCCCGGCGCCACCACGGTGTTGACGAAGCCTGCGACACGGGCGTCGTCGGCCGACATGGTGCGGCCGATCACCAGCATCGCGAAAGCACGCTGGTGGCCCATCATGCGCGGCATCAACAGGCTTGAGGCGCCTTCCGGCACCAGGCCGAAATTGGAGAACGGCGTCGAGAACAGCGCGGTCTTGCTGGCGAGCACATAGTCGCAGTGAAACAGCATGGTGGTGCCGATACCCATCGCGACGCCGTCGACGGCGGCGATGATCGGCTTCACATTGTGGGCCAGCGAATACAGGAACTTGACGAGGTCGGAGGCCGGCGGCGTCTCGCCGGTCGAGGTGCCCTGCGCGAGCAGGTCCTCGATGTCGTTGCCCGCGGTGAACACGCCGGAGCCGCCGGTGATGATCAGGCAGCGGATCTTCGGATTGTTCTGCGCCTTGTCGATCGCGTCGCTGATCGCGCGAAACATCTCCTGGGTGATCGCGTTCTTCTTCTCGGGCCTGCGCAGCCGGATCACGCGCGTGGCGGCTTCGTCGGTCACTATGACATGCGCGGTCATCGAGCGGTCCCAGGGTCGGCCGGCATCGTCGCCGGTGGAGGTCGTGCCGCCATCCTACATGATTGGGTGCAAGCCCCAAGAGCTCCAACGTGTTCCGGGCCGCTTTTCCCTGTGGGCGAGCATGAAGACGGCGCAATGCAGCTAACCGGAATTTCGCGATTCGGGCAGCGGACGTTGGTCGTAGGCGGGACCTGTACGACGATGCTGCCGCGCAGGCCGGCCGCGCCTGATGGCGCTGCTGCCTCCCAGGAGCGGCTCAGGAGCGGCCGCGGCGCTCGCGACGAGTTTAACTTCCCCGCGAGAAACATTCCGCCGTTCGCGGCATTCCCCCCTTTGCTGACAGGCCGAGCCGACCTCGACACGTCGTTGTCGCTGGTTCCGCGTTCGGCTGACTTGAGGAGAGCGGCGGCATGCAAATCTCCGGACGTTTGGAACTATCGCGGCGCCATCTGTTGATTGTTGGAGCCGCCTCGCTTGCGGCGTCGTCGATCGCGACGCCTCCGCCTGCGGCCGCCCAATCTGCACCGACCGGAGCGCCCGTGATGACGAGAGTATCCTTCGACGTGAACGGCGAAACCCACCAGCTCGAGCTCGACACCAGGACCACGCTGCTCGATGCCCTGCGCGAGCACCTGCATCTGACCGGCACCAAGAAGGGCTGCGACCACGGCCAATGCGGCGCCTGCACCGTGCTCGTCGACGGGCGGCGGATCAATTCCTGCCTGACGCTCGCCGTGATGCATCAGGGCGACGAGATCACGACGATCGAGGGGCTCGGCACGCCGGACGGGCTGCATCCGCTGCAGGCGGCGTTCGTCGAGCATGACGGCTATCAATGCGGCTATTGCACGCCGGGCCAGATCTGCTCGGCGGTCGCCGTGCTTGCCGAGGTCAAGGCCGGCATCCCAAGCCATGTCACGGCGGATCTAAATGCGCCGCTGCGACTGACCAATGCCGAGCTCCGCGAGCGCATGAGCGGCAACATCTGCCGCTGCGGCGCCTATTCCAACATCGCCGAGGCGATCAGCGAGGTCGCCGGGAGGAGCGCATGAGATCATTCAGCTATGAGCGCGCCGCCTCGCCGGGCGCGGCGGCCGCAGCCGCCGCCGGCACCGCGAACGCCAAGTTCATTGCCGGCGGCACCAATCTGCTCGACCTGATGAAGCTCGAGATCGAGACGCCGGCGCATCTGATCGACGTCAACGACCTGGCGCTCGATCGCATCGAGGAGACCGCGGAGGGCGGCCTGCGGATCGGCGCGCTGGTGCGCAACACCGATCTCGCCGCCGATTTACGCGTGCGGCGCGACTATGGCGTGCTGTCGCGCGCACTGCTCGCCGGCGCCTCCGGCCAGTTGCGCAACAAGGCGACGACCGCGGGCAATCTGCTGCAGCGGACGCGCTGTCCCTATTTTTACGATACCAATCTGCCCTGCAACAAGCGCAAGCCCGGCAGCGGCTGCGCCGCGATCGGCGGCTTCAGCCGCCAGCATGCGGTGGTCGGTGTGAGCGACGCCTGCATCGCGACCCATCCGAGCGACATGGCGGTGGCGATGCGCGCGCTCGACGCGACCGTGGAGACGGTGCGGCCCGACGGCACCACGCGCAGCATCCCGATCGCCGAGCTGCATCGTCTGCCCGGCGACAGTCCCGAGATCGAAACCAGCCTGGAGCCGGGCGAACTGATCACCGCGGTGGTGCTGCCGAAACCGGTCGGCGGCGCGCAGGCCTATCGCAAGGTGCGCGACCGCGCCTCTTATGCCTTTGCGCTGGTCTCGGTTGCCGCGATCGTGCAGCGCGACGGCACCGGCCGCGTCGCGCTCGGCGGCGTGGCGCACAAGCCGTGGCGCGTCGAGGCGGCGGAGGCGGAATTGCCTGCTGGCGCCAAGGCCGTCACTGCGCGCCTCTTCGCCGATGCGAAGCCGACCAAGGACAATGCGTACAAGCTGCCGCTCGCCGAGCGAACGCTGGCGGCGGTGCTGCGCGAGGCCAGAGCTTGAAACGAAGGCTTAAGATGAGGGCCTGACATCATGCGTTTTGAACATCCCGCCACCTTCAATCCGATCGACCAGCTCAAGGTGATCGGCCACCCGACCAGCCGGATCGAGGGGCCGCTCAAGACCACCGGCACCGCGCCTTACGCCTATGAGCGGCACGACGTCGCGGTCAACCAGGCCTATGGCTACGTGGTCGGTTCGGCGATCGGCAAAGGGCGGATCGGTTCGATCGATCTCGAGGCGGCGAAGGCTGCACCCGGCGTGCTCGCCGTCGTTACATCGGACAATGCGGGCAAGCTCGGCAAGGGCGAGCGCAATGCGGCACCGCTGCTCGGCGGGCCCGAGATCGCGCACTATCACCAGGCCGTCGCGATCGTCGTCGCCGGGACCTTTGAGCAGGCGCGGGCCGCGGCGCAACTGGTCCGGATCGATTACGTCAGGGGTGACGGCAAGTTCGATCTCGCCGCGGAGCGGGACAAGGGCATCACGCCGCACCCGTCATTCGGCGGCCCGGCCGATACCGCTGTCGGCGATTTCGCCTCCGCCTTCGCTGCTGCGCCGGTGCAGGTCGACTCCACCTACACGACGCCCGATCAGGGCCACGCGATGATGGAGCCGCATGCTTCGATCGCGGCCTGGGACGGCGACAGGCTCACGGTCTGGACCTCCAACCAGATGATCGCCTGGGGCACCGAGGACCTGGCGAAGACGCTCGGCATCCCCAAGGAGAATGTCCGTTTGGTGTCGCCCTATATCGGCGGTGGCTTCGGCGGCAAGCTGTTCCTGCGCGCCGAGGTGCTGCTCGCCGCGCTCGGCGCCCGCGCGGCGGGCCGTCCGGTCAAGGTCGCGCTGCAACGTCCGCTGATGTTCAACAACACGACGCACCGTCCGGCGACGATCCAGCGCATCCGCATCGGCGCCGAGCGCGACGGCAAGATCACCGCGATCGGCCACGAAAGCTGGTCCGGCAATGTCAAGGACGGCGAGCCCGAGATGGCGGTGAGCCAGACGCGGCTGCTGTATGCCGGTGCCAGCCGGATGACGGCGACGCGGCTTGCGGCGCTCGATCTGCCGGAGGGCAATGCGATGCGCGCGCCCGGAGAAGCCTCCGGCATGATGGCGCTCGAGATCGCGATCGACGAGCTCGCCGACAAGCTCGGCATCGACCCGGTCGCGCTGCGCATCAGCAACGACACCCAGGTCGACCCCGAGCATCCGGAGCGGCACTTCTCGCAGCGGCAACTGGTGCAGTGCTTGAGCGGTGGCGCGGCGCGGTTCGGCTGGGACAAGCGCAACCCGAAACCCGGCGAGGTCCGCGACGGACGCTGGCTGGTCGGGATGGGCGTCGCCGCGGCGTTCCGCAACAATCTCGTGACCAAATCGGCGGCCCGCGTTCGTCTCGGCCAGAACGGCATCGTGACAGTCGAGACCGACATGACCGACATCGGCACCGGCTCTTACACCATCATCGCGCAGACCGCCGCCGAGATGATGGGCGTGCCGCTGGACAAGGTCGCAGTGCGGCTCGGCGATTCCGACTTTCCGGTGTCCTGCGGTTCGGGCGGGCAGTGGGGCGGCAACAATTCCACCGCCGGCGTCTATGCCGCCTGCACCAAGCTGCGCGAGACCATTGCGCAGAAGCTCGGCTTCAATTCCGAGGAGGCGGTGTTTGCCGACGGCGTGGTCCGCTCCGGCAATCGCAGCGTGCCGCTGGCGCAGGCCGCCGGCGGCGGCGACCTCGTGGCGGAGGATGCCATCGAGTATGGCGATCTCGCGAAAACCTACCAGCAGTCGACCTTCGGCGCGCATTTCGTCGAGGTCGGCGTCGATGCCGACACGGCGGAGATCCGGGTGCGGCGGATGCTTGCGGTCTGCGCGGCGGGCCGCATCCTCAATCCGAAAGCGGCGCGCAGCCAGGTGATCGGCGCGATGACCATGGGCGTCGGCGCTGCGCTGATGGAGGACCTCGTGGTCGACAAGCGTCACGGCCTGTTCATCAATCACGACCTTGCTGCCTATGAGGTGCCGGTCCATGCCGACATCCCGCATCAGGAGATGATCTTCCTCGACGAGACCGACCCGATCTCATCGCCGATGAAGGCCAAGGGCGTCGCCGAGCTCGGCATCTGCGGCGTCGCCGCCGCGATCGCCAATGCGGTCCACAACGCGACCGGCGTTCGCGTGCGCGACTATCCGATCACGCTCGACAAGCTGCTCGCAGGGATGCCGGTCTAAAGCGCGATGCGATTAGGTCGAATCGTCATCGCGCTCAGAAAACCGCTTCGCACTTTCCGGATCGTGCTTTAGCCGCGCCCGACGAACGAGCCGATGCCCCGGCCGATCGCAGCGCCGTGCTGAAACAGCGCGCCGAGGTGATCGCCGGGCACCGACATCGCATCGAGGCCATTCTCTGCGGCGAAGCGCTGCATCGGCGCATGCGGTCCGTCGTCCTGCCCGTTCCACAGCAGCACGGGCACGCGCGAGGACAGCACGGCGTCCTTGGCGCCGTCGACCTGGCCGAGCGCATTGAAGCAGGCGCGCACGCCGCCTTCGAGATCCGGCGTCACCCATTCGGCAAGCTCCGGCACGGTGCGACGGGCAAAGGTGATGAAGGCGCCGTAGGTCAGCGGGCCGGCATTGCCGCGCGGCAGTCCGGTGAGAAAGTCCCAGCCGCCGATCGCCAGCGACGCCAGCCGCGCCGGGAAAAACCGGGCGACACCGACCGCGACCCAGCCGCCCATCGAGTGTCCCACCACATGGGCGCGCTCGCCGCCGAGATCGTCGATCACGGCGACGATGTCGCCGGCGCGCTGCGCCTGATTATAGAGTGCCGGATCGGCGGGCTTGTCGCTCAGGCCATGTCCGAGCGAATCGACGCAGACGACACGAAAGCGATCGGCAAGCGCGTCGACTACGCCGCACTGTTTCCAGCTCGCGGCGTCGAGCAAGAGACCGTGCTGCAGCACGATCAGCGGCCCGGATCCCTCGACGGTGTAATGGATGCGCTGGCCCCGGTGATTGGCGAATGGCATTGATACAGTTCCCCACGTTTCATCAGAGGTGAGCGTGGAAGCGCCAGGATTCAAGCCCTCGTTCCGGAACGGGAACCGCCCCGCACCGCCCGATCGCGGGCGGAACCTCGCCTTCAGCCGCCCCACACGGTGGCTTCGCTCCAGCCGAGGTCCCTGAACTCGGCAGCCCGGAGCGGCGCTTCGCCGGCGGCGAAGAATTCGTCGAGCTGCGGCGGCTTCACTGTGGTCTCCGACAGCATCGCGTGGGCCTGGCCGCGATGATGGATCTGGTGCTGAAACAGATGCATCAAGAGGCGGTCGCGTCGCTCGGTCTGCACCGAGGTGTCGCGGTTGACCTTCACGATGTCCTCGAGCCGCTCAGGCGTCAGCGCATCGCAGTGCACGATCAGCCGCTGATCGATCGCGCGCTGGGCGTCTTTCAGCTGCGCCACCGACGGGTAGGGCACCTCGTTCGCCCAGGCCTTCGGGCCGAGCCAGCCGCCTTCGAGCGCGTCGATATAAAACAGGTCGATGACATGAATGTGGTTCAGCGTCGCCTGCAGGCTCGGGAAGAACCCGGTCCGCGCCGCGGCGAACTCCGCTTGGCTCAGACCGGCGCAGGCCGTGAGCAGGCGATGATTGGCCCAGGCATTGTTGTACGCAAAAGCGCGAAAAGTCTGAACGAGGCCTGCTTGCATATCGGTCCTCACTGGATTGACTGTTTCAGCCGGGCGCGGCGGCCAGCCGGCCGATCCGCGACAGCGATCGTGGTGCTTGCGTTGCTGACTTGATCCTCGCATAGCTAATCCATCGTGGTGCACTTCATCCGAGGACGGCAGCAGATGCAACTGGCAAAGAACGTGATCGACGTCGGCCTTTCCTCCAACGATCTCGAGCCGATGCTGCGGTTCTGGCAGCAGGATGCCGGACTTCGCTTCGATCATGTGCAGCCGATCCGCCGCGGGCAGAAGCAGTACCGGCACGACGCGCAAGGTTCGGTCATCAAGCTCAACCATCATGTCGAGCCGCTGCCGGATGCGGCGCCGAGCGGCTATCGCGAACTGGTCATTGCGCGCGCGGGCGTCGAAACGCCGCAACACATGCACGATCCCGACGGCAACCGGGTTTGCCTGGTTGCGCCCGGACATGACGGCATCACCCAGATCGCCGTCGCGATGGCGGTGCGCGACCTCGCCGCGCATCGCAGATTTTACGGCGACATCCTCGGCTTCACCGAGCAATCATGGTCGGGCGGCCCGGCGTTCCGCCTCGGCGACAGCCTGATCCTGCTCGAGGAAGATGCTGCCGCGACGGTCGATCCGATCCGGCAGGCGCGCGGCTGGCGCGCTACATCACGCTGCAGGTCGCCGATATCGACGCCGTGCATGATGGGCTGCGCGCCAGGGGCGTGCGGGAAGGCCTTGCGCCTGTGACGCTTGGCGAGGTCGCACGGATCTCCATGATCCTCGATCCTGATGGTAACTGGATCGAACTGTCTCGTCGCGCGTCGATCGTTGGGAGCCTGTCCAACCGCTAGGCAGCAAATTTTCTGCCCGCCCGCGCGGCGGCGATGATATGATTTCGCGAATGCATCCAATTTGATGATCGCTTTATGCAGTCGATTTTCAGGCCGCGGCGGGTTCATCGATCGATCTTGCCAGCGGCTATCGGCTCGGCTTGCCTGCTGCTGTTCGTCCCCGTTGCAAGCGCTCAACCTCTCAGCAATCCAGCCGTGACGCCCGCCGCGCAGCGCGCAGAGCCGGCGCAGACAGAAACATCGCAAACGGAAACGTCTCGTCCGGATACCAACGCCGGAGTGAGCAACGCCGAGGCCGATCGGTCGGCGTCCGATCAGCAATCGTCATCCGCTCCGTCGCCGGCGCCGACACCTTTGCGTCCTAAGCCCGATGGGCCGCCGCAATACTGCAAGGCGTTGGAGCAGGCTGCATTGGAGAACGGCTTGCCGCCGGATTTCTTCGTCCGGCTGATCTGGCAGGAAAGCAATTTCGATCCCAATTCCGTCAGTTCGGCCGGTGCCCAGGGGATCGCCCAGTTCATGCCCGGTACGGCGCGGTGGCGCGGTCTGGCCGACCCGTTCGAGCCATTGCCTGCCTTGCAGGAATCGGCGCGCTGGCTCCGCGAGCTGCGCGCGCAGTTCGGCAATCTCGGCCTTGCGGCGGCTGCCTATAATGGTGGTCCACGGCGGGTTCAGGATTGGTTGGCGGGACGTGGAAACCTGCCGGGCGAAACACGCGCCTATGTCAGGATCATCACGGGCAAGTCTGCCGAAGAATGGGCGCAGGGTTCGCTTGAGGACCGAGTCCACACCGACGCCGCCATGGCTTGCGGTGACATCGTGCGCGGCATGCTCGTTCGGGCGCTTCCCGCGAGCCCAAGAGAGTCCGTGACAATTGCACAGCAAGCTGCGTGGGGACCCTGGGGACTGCAATTGGCCGGCGGCCCGTCGCAATCGCGCGTCCTCGCCGACTACCAGCAACTTCAGAAACGATTTGCATCCGTGCTCGGCGATCGCGCACCGCTCGTTCTGAGATCGCGCATGGCCGGGCCAGGCTCGGCCACCTGGTATCTGCTCCGGGTCGCCGAGACGACCCGTGAGCGGGCTAACCAGCTGTGCGCCCGATTGGAGGCAGTCGGTGGGCGCTGCCTGGTGTTTCGGAATTAGGTGGCGCGACGTTGCAGGTCGCCGCGATCGACGGAGCCGGCAGCGGCAAAAGCAAGCGTTCGGTCCCGCGCCAGACGAGTTCCACGCATCGCGATTTGCGTCCGCGCCATCGATCACCGAGTTGCCCGGCAGCGCAGGCCCTTAGGCAAAATATGGTTCGGTTTATCGGAACGACAGCTCGGTATAGCTCCGTTCATCCAATCGACGGCGCTTCCGAGCTTGCCCTAGCGGATTAAGTGTGTATGCTTGCATCGTTCGATTTGCCGTTGTGCCTTGTTGAATGGTCAAAGCGGCCCTTTTCCAAAGAACATCGTCGGTTGAAGGATGATGCGGAACCTAGCGCGAATTCACGTGCGTCCGCTTTGGAGAAGACAAATGCCTACAGGTACTGTGAAGTGGTTCAACGGCCAGAAGGGCTTCGGTTTCATTCAGCCCGATGACGGCACGAATGACGTGTTCGTTCACATCAGCGCTGTCGAGCGGGCTGGACTTGGCGGTCTCGCCGAGGGTCAGAAGCTGTCGTTCGAACTCAAGATCGACAAGATGCGTGGCAAGACCAGCGCCGAAGATCTTCGGCTGGCGTGAGTCGACCTGTCATTCCACGGATGTACTGGGATGATAGCCGCGGCCCGCTCGATCCTCTGATGGATTGAGCGGGTCCCGCTGCTTTTTCAAAGGGCTCAATCGCTCATGGCCAAGAAGCCGGAAGAACTTTCTGCCGAGCGCCTGGCCAAGGCCCAGCGCCAGCGGCTTGCCGCCGAGGCCAGTGCGCAGGCAATCGCTGAGGTCGAGCGCGATGCGATCGCCGTGCGCAAGAACATGGTGCGTCTGCGGGCTCTCCGTGAAGCGCGTGACGCCGAGGCGGCCGCGCAGGCTGGTCCCGCACCCGCAGGCGCGGCATCTGTTGCTGCCAAGAGAACCAAACGGGTCAAGCGTATCGTGCGCTAAGCCGCGCAATCACGCACATCTTCGAGTCCGTCGCTGACACGTTGCTGAAGCGGACCTGTCGCGGTCTCGGCCGCTACGTTCAGGCCGCGAAACCAGACCGTTGCCCGAACTATTTGGGACGATCGGCCTCCTTCCTGTTCGCGGCCTTCAGTTTGATCCTGATGTAGTCAGTGATATCGCCGGCCGCATCACGCAGATCCTGTTCCGTCAGCCCTTGCCGTCTCGCCATCTCGATGCACCGGCGCGCCAACTCGGCAACGTCCTGCGAGGCACCCGGCGTTCCATATTGCTCGGCAGCGTGGACGCTGTTTTCAATCCAGAAATCAAGGAACTCTCTCGCTTTTGCGGTCATGACTCACGTCCTCACCGGCGACCTTCCTCGGTCTTCGCAGGAACAATCGAGAGCCGAGGTAAATTACCATGCCGATGACGCGCTATTATTTCGATCTTCGTGATGGTGGCGGCCTGGCGATCGACGAAGAGGGCATGGAGATGTCCAACTTCGGTGCGGTTCAGGAGGAGGCCGCGCGCGCCTTGGCCGACGTAATTCGAGATTCCTTTCGCGGTCACAGTCTCCATCAGATTGCCATCGAGGTCCGGGACGGCGATGGGCCCGTGCTTGAGGTGGCTATCGCTTGGCGCAGTTGCCGGCTGGATTCTTGAGTTTGGCTGCGCATCGCGGCGGCTAGCACCTTGTGATGCCCAGACTGAGACTGACCTGAAATAGCGGCCCTTCGTCCGTCCGGACCTCAAACGCCAACAGCCTGTGTTTGTCCAAAGGCGGGTTCTCCTTGGCTATGCTGAGCAATGACTGCATCGCTTCGCGCGCGGCAGTTTCCTCGTCGCGTAGCTCGATGCCCTGATTGTCGGCATAGAGTTGCTCGCCGTTGCGGATATCGAAATAGAAGCGGGTTGCCATCTGCGGCTCCCTTTTGTGGCGGGAGCTGCCCAGGCTCTCAGTTGCCGACGCCCAATATTCATCCGGCAGCGTCGTACTCTGCGCCTGTTGGAGCGAATTTGCTACTCGGCAATGATGAGATTTTTGGGGAACCGCCTCCGTGTTCGCGGTCAAGCCGCCATCGCCGTTCAGTCATGATCCCGGCGTTGCTTGAACCGTCGGATATAATTCTCACGATTTGCGATTGCGTCTTGCACAGCCGAGATAAGTGCATAGCTGTGGCCTTGAGCCTTGTAGATCGGTCCCACGGGACCTTTTTCCAAAGACATCGTCGGATGAAAGCGAGGACGCGTGCTTGCAGCACCGCGGCTGAAGCTTCCGCGGCGTTGTTGGTCGGCTGCCGTTCCACGGATGTACTGGAGTGGCAGCGCAGCTCGCTCTGTCACCGATAGAGCGGGCTCTCGTCTTGTTCATTCAGTGTGCGTTGTACCGCGAGAGAGGTGATCCGTTGCAGGTTCTTGTCAGGGACAACAACATCGACCAGGCGCTTCGAATTCTAAAGAAGAGGTTGCAGCGCGAGGGCGTCTTTAGGGAGATGAAGCGCCGCAGATCGTTCGAAAAGCCATCGGAGAAAAGGACTCGAGAGAAATCCGAGGCCGTGCGGCGAGCCCGCAAGCTTGCGCGCAAGCAAGCGATACGCGATGGATTGATCTCAGCGCCTCCGCGGAAGCCCAAATTCCCGGCGTCCAGACCTTCGGCGCCAAGGCAATCACCACAGCAAGCAGGCGGCGCACGGGAAACTTAGCCCGGACCAATCCTGCTGAAAGGATCGTGCAAGATGACGCGGCGATCTTATCGAGGCAACGGATGCCTCCAGGAACGTATCTTCGATGAGATCTGTCGTCGGCGAGCCGTGGATCGGGATGTTCGATCGAGGCACGACGATCAACGGCGACGTGCGCAGAACCTGGCCGGTACGGCCATTAACGCAATGGCAGATCATTCCGCCAGCCAGTTCGATCAGGTGGCGCGCAAGCGCGACTTGCTCGAGGGCCCCGAGGAGTTTCGCGCGTTTCGCGCGGATCGCTGACAAAACGTGGGACTCGGCGGTAGGCACAAGACTCGATGTCGTCCGGCAAGCCAACGGGTCGGCGCGAAGCGCCGCCCGATGACGGGCTCCGCGCGACCCGGGACCCAATCACTAATGCCGATTGGTTTGCAAAGCTGGAGCCACAGCTCGCTTCAACAACGGAAGGCTGTGGTCATGGGTCCCTGCTTTCCGCAGGGACGACAGCGAGTGAGGCGCAACTTGTGCGTCAAACCGGCATGCCACGAACACGGCAATGACGGCCGAGGTAGCTGAGAGCGTCCTACCCCGCCAGCACCGCATCCGCACCGGTCACCGCCTCGGCGCTTTCGGTCACGGTCTTTTCCAGCGACGGCGCCTGCACGGCGATGTTCTCGGCGAAGAAGCGCGCCAGTGCGACGTAGCGCTGCGGCTCGGCTTCGCCGTTCGCCTTGGCGGCCAGCGCCTCGCCGGCGAGCATGCAGCCGCCGAGCGTTGCGGCGAACAGCCGCAGATAGGGCGTTGCGCCGGCGAGTGCCTCGTTCGGCGCAGAGGCGAGGCGCTCGAGCAGCCATCTGCTGGTGCGCTCCAGCGCGGCGTGCGCGTCGCGCAGCTTGGCGCCCGTGGTGCCGAACGCCGGATCGTTGGAGGTCTCGACCTGCTTGATGACGGCAGCGAGCTCGTCGAGCAGCGCCCACACCGAGGCGCCGCCATTGGCGCCGAGCTTGCGGGTGACGAGGTCGATCGACTGGATGCCGTTGGTCCCCTCGTAGATCGAGGTGATGCGGGCATCGCGATAATGCTGCGCGGCGCCGGTCTCCTCGATGAAGCCCATGCCGCCATGGACCTGCACGCCGAGATAGGCGACCTCATTTCCGATGTCGGTGGAGAAGGCCTTGGCGATCGGGGTCAGCAGCGCGCCGCGGGCCGCGGCCTCGGCGCGCACCTTGGCGTCCTTGGCGCGCACCGAAACGTCCAGCGCGACCGCGGTGGCGTAGCAGATGGTGCGCGCCGCCGCCGTCATGCTTCGCATCTGCATCAGCATGCGCTTGACGTCGGGATGCACGATGATCGGATCCATCCCGTCGCTCTTGTGGCCGATAGCTTTCCCTTGCCGACGCTCCTGCGCATAGGCCAGTGCCTGCTGATAGGCGCGGTCGGCAATGCCGACGCCTTCGAGGCCGACGCCAAGGCGGGCCTGGTTCATCATCGTGAACATGCAGCGCATGCCCTGGTTTTCCTCGCCGATCAGATAACCGATCGCGCCACCCTTATCGCCCATCGTCATGGTGCAGGTCGGCGAGGCGTGCATGCCGAGCTTGTGCTCGACGCCAGAGGCATGGATGTCGTTGCGCGCGCCGAGCGAGCCGTCGGCGTTGACCAGGAATTTCGGAACCAGGAACAGCGAGATTCCCTTGGTGCCCGAGGGCGCATCGGGCAATCGCGCAAGCACGAAATGCACGATGTTGTCGGTCATGTCGTGCTCGCCATAGGTGATGAAGATCTTGGTGCCCTTGAGGCGGTAGGTGCCGTCATCCGCGCGTTCGGCGCGGGTGCGCAGCGCGCCGACGTCGGAGCCGGCGTTGGGCTCGGTGAGCTGCATCGTGCCGGTCCACTCGCCGGTGACGAGCTTCTCGAGATAGGTCTTCTTCAACTCGGCGCTGCCATGGGCATCGAGCGCCTCGATCGCCGACAGCGTCAGCAGCGGGCAGAGGCCGAACGCGACATTCGACGCGCTCCAGATCTCGGTGCAGGCGGCGTTGACCGCGAGCGGCAGGCCCTGGCCGCCGAACGCTTCCGGCCCCGACACCGCGTTCCAGCCCGCGGCGGCCCAGCGCTGATAGGCGTCGGGCCAGCCCGGCGCGGTCGTCACCTTGCCGTTGTCGAGCTTGATGCCGTGCTCGTCGCCGACACGATTCAGCGGCGCCAGCACATCGGAGGCGAACTTGCCGGCTTCTTCCAGCACCGCAGCGGTGATGTCACCGTCGAAATCGCCGTAGTGGCCGGCCTCCACGGCGGCAGCGAGCCCCGCACCGTGATTGAGGGACAGCAGGATATCGTTGATCGGCGCACGGTAGGTCATGGCGTTACTCCCGACGAGGCGTTTGCGAATTGTCATCCCACGAAACAAGCGGCCCCTCAACTGGCCGAGCGGACATCGTGCGATCTGTTTCGGCCACCGCGGCGTCGCCCTATAATAAGAGTATCGTCATCATCCTGCGGCTTTCGCGCCTTTTCGATCGCCGCCCTGTTGAAATGGCGAGACTCACCCTATAGACCGACGTGGCCCTCGATCGGCGCGTTGGGGCGTAGCCAAGCGGTAAGGCAGCGGATTTTGATTCCGCCATTCGGAGGTTCGATCCCTCCCGCCCCAGCCAGTAAGCAAGCCATTGATTTCAAGAGAGGAATCGGTTTTGTCTGGCCGACCCCCGCCGCCATTTCGGGCGAATTGGGCCGGCCAGCTGGAAATCGGTGCCGCTTTCGTTTCCATGGCGGCGGGCGACAAGCCCCGAGTCGCCCGGAGATCCAGGTCAACGGGCGATGACTCACGACATAACGACGGATCTGACGTGGCGAATACCAACAAGGCCCGCGCTGCTGCTGGCGCGAAGAAGAAAAGCAAGGGATCGGCGCGTTCCGGGATCTCGTCTTCCTCACCGCTCGGCATGCTGGCGCTCCATCTTCTCGAGCAATGGAAGAAGTCCGGACGGGATGGCATCGTTTTCCTGGCCGACAGCGAGAACAGGGCCGAGCGCCTCGGCAGCGTCTTGCATTCGCTCGATCCCTCGCTCGAGGTGCTGGTGTTTCCGCGGCTGAATACCTTGCCCTTTGACGGGCTGGAGCCGTCACGAGAGATCGCCGGCAGGCGCAGTTCGGTGTTGAGGCGCCTCGCCAGGAGCAAGAAGCCGGTGTTCCTGGTATCGACGGCGGAGGCGATCATGGAGCGGTTGCCGTTGCCCGCCAGCTCGGCGCGCCTCAGCATCAGCTTGAAGGTGGGGGCGGGCTATTCCGAGCAGGAACTCAAGGATCGTCTGGAAGCTCTGGGATACGATCTCGACGAAGAGGCGGATTATCCCGGCAGCGCTCTGTTCCACGGAATGACGTTCGAGGTATTTCCGGCGGGCGCGCTGGGGCCGTTCAGAATCGAGCATTCCGGTGGCGTGATCCGCAGAATCGCAGGCGTCGATCCGGACGAGCACGACGTCGTGTTCGACGCGGAGGAACTGCACATCGACCCGATGTCCGAACGGATCGCGTTGGAAGGCAAGCGGGTCCAGCGGGCGGCGCTGCCGGATTATTGCCAGCGCGCGCACTGGATCGCGGACGCCGGCGTTTCGGGCCACGCCGATAGTTGGCTTAGCACGATCAAGGAGGCGGCCGGCCGCAGGGAGGCGGAGCGCGAATATCTGGGGCCCGCTGACTGGAAACGGCTGGCCAAACGGATGAGCTCGCTGCCTCGAAAGGCGGCCTTCATCGCCACGCCTGACTTCTCGAAGGTCGCCTCGTCGCGGAAAGCTCTTCGCGCATTTGTCGCCGACACGCAGCGCGGCGGATCGCGGCTGATCTTTGTCGCGGCGGTCGAGGACGATCTGCGCGCGCTGGAGCGAATGAGCGGGATCAAGGCGTCGCGCTTCGCCGACTGGAACGAGGCGGCGAAGGGGCGGGGCGGCGAAGGCGCGCTGTTGGCCGACTTCGACACCGGCTTCATCGGCCCAGGACGCAAGCCGCTCGTCGTCGTGACGGCGACCGACGTGCTCGGCAGCAGGGCGCATCATCCGCAGCCCATGGCCAGAGCCTGGAGCTCGGCTTTCGATCATCCCGACGTGCCGGAGCGCGGCGCGGTCGTCGTGCATCTGCAGCGCGGGCTGGCCGTGCTCGATGGCTTGCAGACCCTCGATATGGGGAAGGGATCATCGCGCGAGATGATCAGGCTGGCCTTTGCGGGCGATGATGCCGTCCTCGTTCCGCCGGCCGATCTTGCGTTGATCTGGCCGTATGCCGCGGAGCTCGGCAAGCTGGCACTGGACAGGGCCGATGGCAGTACGTGGTGGACGCGCCGTACCAAGGCGGAGCAGGAAATTCAAACTGCCGCCAAGGCGCTTGCCAAACGCATCGCGCAACGGCGCCGCCGGCGCGCGCCCAAGCTGGTCGCTCCCGGTCCCGCATATGAGCGGTTCGTCGCGCGCTTTCCCTATTTCACGACAGTCGACCAGGCGAAGGCAATTCGCGACGTCCTGGATGATCTTGCGTCCGGTCATCCGATGGATCGGGTCGTCTGCGGCGACGTCGGATTTGGCAAGACCGAGGTGGCCTTGCGCGCGGCGGCGGCCGTTGCGTTGTCGGGCAAGCAGGTTGCCGTCGTCGTGCCGACGACTGTTCTGGCAAGGCAGCACGTCGCAACCTTCCGCAAACGGTTCGGCCCGCTTGGCATCGAAGTGGGAAGCCTGTCGCGGGCGACGTCGGCTCCGGAGATGAAGGAGACGAAGGAGGGCTTGCGAAGCGGAAAAATGAGGGTCGTGGTCGGCACGCAGGCAATCGCATCGAAGGACGTGAAGTTCGCCAAACTGAGCCTGGTCATTGTCGACGAAGAGCAGCACTTCGGCGCGGCCGAGAAGGTGAAGCTTTCAGGCCTGGCGAAGGGCGCCCATACGCTGTGGATGAGTGCCACGCCGATCCCACGCACGCTTGCGGCGGGCCTTGCGGGATTCAGGGAGCTTAGCGTGATCGCATCCCCGCCCGTTCATCGGCTTCCGGTCGCGACCAGGATCGCGCCGCTCTCGGACGCTGCCATTGCCGCCGCATTGCTGCGCGAGCAGCGACGTCACGGGCAAAGCTTCCTGATCTGTCCGCGTATCCAGGATCTGGATCCGATGCTGGCGCGCGTGCAGTCGATGGCCCCGGAGCTCCGCATCGTCTGCCTGCACGGCAAGCTGCCCGCCGACGAACTCGACGATCGAATGATGAGTTTCGTCGAAGGCGAGGCGGACGTTCTGCTGGCGACCAACATCGTGGAAAGCGGTCTCGACATCCCGAGGGCGAACACCATCGTGGTCTGCTGGCCGGAGAAGTTCGGTCTGGCACAGCTCCATCAACTGAGAGGCCGGGTGGGACGCGGCGGGACACGCGCCTTCGCATACATGCTGACCGAATCCAGTTCGGAACAATCCGGAAAGCGTTTGGCCGTTCTGGAGGAGTTCAGCAGACCGGGCGCCGGTTTCGCGATCAGCGAGCGGGATCTCGACCTCAGAGGCGCCGGGGATCTGCTTTCGGAACGGCAATCCGGCCACGTGCAGGTGTTCGGGCCGGTGCTGTACAGCCACCTTCTCAAGCAAGCCTCGGAGAAGACCAACGACCGGTCCGCCGATCTGTGGGTGCCCGATCTCAACCTTCCGCTCGCGGATTTGCTGCCCAGGAGCTATGTGCAATCGGAATCCGTGCGGCTTGAAATTTATGGCCGTGCCGCGAGGTGCCGGAGCGAAGACGATCTGGAAGATCTCGAGGAGGAGACCTCGCGCCGCTTCGGCAGGCTGCCGTCGGCGGCCCGCGATTTCTTCGCCGCGGCGAGGCTTCGGATCGATTGCAAGCGGCGAGGTATCGTGAGGCTCGATGTCGGCCCGGAGGCGGTCGCGGCGACGTTTCTCCCCGGGAGGCTGCCCAAATCCAGAGCACGATCGCTCGAACGCGACGGCGATCGCGTGTTCTATTCGGACAACATACGCGAGCCGCCTTTCGAGCGGATCGAGGAGCTCCTGGACATTCTGGACGAGTGAGTGCGGCGCGGTCCCGTCGGAGACGCGCCTTGCGGGTGCGCCGCGCACAGCAGGGACGTTTCAGCGCGCTGGGGCTGCGGAGAACAAATCGACCGATTCTGCCCGCTGACATCCCAGTGACATGTAGCATCGTTATTGCCCATGCGCGGCAAACCGCCCGCCGTCATTCGGCCTGCTCCGAGCCATCGGAAAGCCCCCTTCCAGGCGCGAGTCGACGGTATTCGGGGCGGTTTATGTTGTTCAAATCGCGGCGTTTTGGGCCGAAATGCCGTGCCCCGATACCGGAATCGGCACTGCCGAAGCCGGCTCCGCTTTTCGCTTTCCCCGTAAGACTACCCGTTTTGCACACCGTTCCGCGCGGTGTTGCCCAATCTTGTGCCCGATAACGGTAACTCAAATATTCGTTTTATATTTCAATGGCTTGCTGAAGTGTCGCAGTTCAAATGCCCGTGATATTTGTGCAACATTTGGCCGAAAACAGCCGCAACTCGCCCCAAACCGAGCGGTCTTTTGTTGCGTGATCGGGGGCCTTCTGTCTCATATGGAACTACGACGGAGGGGGGCATCCCGAGGTCGTCCCGTTCTAGGTGGTTCGCTTAAGTCCCTCGCGTTCATGCGGGTGTGTCCGAAGGCGCGAAGCGACTAAGCGGGGATTTAAGGGACAAGGGAACCAACCTGAGGGTGTTCTGCCCGGCGGATCCGGAACCTTCCCTGAGATAGAGCAACTTGGAGGTTTAACATGAAGATGGTTAAGAGCCTTATCCTCGGCTCAGCGGCGGCTCTCGTCGCGGTCGGCGGAGCTCAGGCGGCCGATCTTCCCGTCAAGGCCAAAGCGGTCGAGTACGTGAAGGTTTGCTCCCTGTATGGTCCCGGATTCTACTACATCCCGGGCACCGACACCTGTATCAAGCTGGGCGGCTACCTGCGCGTCGACGTCCTGGCGAACACCAACTCGGACCACACCGGCAACACCTCGGGCGCTGGCGGTGCGAACAACCGCTTCACCAACGGCTACACCTGGCGTTCGCGTGAAGACCTGAACATCGATACGCGCACCGCGACCGAATACGGCGTGGTCCGCACCTTCTTCGATGCGACGTTCTCTTGGACGACGGACAACTATGCTGGTCAGGGCAACGGCGCGACCGTCTATTCGCCGATCGGCACTGTTCAGGCTCCGAACAACGCCAGCTCTGGCGCAGTTGCTGGCGGTTCGGTCGGCGTCTACTACGCCTTCATCCAGTTCGCCGGCTTCACCATCGGTAAGGCGGTCTCGCAGTTCTCGGCTCCGTGGGCCAACTACCCGGGCAACAGCTACGACGGTCTCGTCGGCGGCGGCGGCACGATCACTGGTGTGAACCAGTTCACCTACACCGCACAGTTCGGCAACGGCGTGTCGCTGTCTCTGTCGGCTCAGGATCAGACCCAGTATTATCAGGCTGGTGTGGCCAACCTCGGTGCTCCCACAACCTTCGGCGTTGTCGGTAACACCAACACCTTCGGCCTCAGCGACTACGCTGGCACGATCGCTCCGGACCTCGTCGCGATGCTGCGCGTCGACCAGGCCTGGGGTCTGTTCCAGGCATCGTTCGCCGCGCATAACAACCACGTGGCCTACTATGGCGGCACCGAGTTGACCGGTCATCCGGACGACAAGTGGGGCTGGGCTGGTCAGTTGGCTCTGTCGATCAAGAACATTCCGACCGGACCTGGCGACACCATCAACTTGCAGGGCGTCTACACCAACGGTGCGACGCGCTACAACATCCAGGACCTCGCCGGCTCGGCGGGTGCGAACACCATCTTCGGCGGCACCAACGTTCCGGGTGCCTACCAGAGCATCGGCTTCGGCCTCGCGCCGGACTCGATTTTCGTGACCGGCGGTCAGCAGCAGCTGATCACGACCTACGGCTTCCGCGGTGCCTACGTGCACAACTGGAACCCGAACTGGAACACCAGCATCTACGGTGCCTGGGCCCAGGTTAACTACAACGGTACGGCCAAGGGCTACCTCTGCGGCCCGACCGGCACTGGCGTGGGTGGTTCGCTCAGCAACTTCTTTAGTGCCGCTTCCAACCTGACGTCCTGCAACCCCGACTACAGCATCGCGCAGATCGGTACGCAGACCCAGTGGACCCCGGTGAAGAACCTGACCTTCTCGGCCGACTTCACCTACACCCGTCTGGACCAGAGCTTTGCCGGTACGCTCACTTTCCCCGGCGCTGCAGGGATCGGCAAGCCGGCCGCTGTGTACGAGCTGAAGGACCAGAACACCTACATGTTGCTGCTCCGCGCTCAGCGCAACTGGTAATACCGGTTGATCTGATTGCGATCTAACAGGGCCCCCGGCGCCAAAACGCCGGGGGTTTTGCTTTGTCATACCGGTTCTGGCGCGTCACGCGGCGAGCATGTCGCGCACCATCGGCACCACCTTGCTGCCGTAGAGCTCGATGCTCTTCATCAGCTTGTCGTGCGGCAGCGGGCCCGCCGAGTATTTCAGCTGGAAGCGCGCCGCGCCGAGCGCCTTGACGGTCGCCGCGATCTTGCGGGCAACGGTTTCCGGCGCGCCGACATAGAGCGAGCCGTGCTCGGCCTCGGCTACGAACTCGTCGCGGCCCATCGGCGGCCAGCCGCGCTCCTTGCCTATACGGTCGCGCATGACCTTGTAGTCCGGCCACAGCTCCTCGCGTGCCTGCGCGTCGGTCTCGGCGACATAGCCCGGCGAATGCACGCCGATCGGCTTCGGTTCGCGGCCGAACTGCTGATACGCGCGCTGGTGCAGGTCGACATAGGGTGCGAAGCGCCCGGGGTCGCCGCCGATGATGGCGAGCATCAGCGGCAGGTCGTAATGCGCCGCGCGAACCACCGATTCGGGGCTGCCGCCGACGCCGATCCAGGTCTTGAGCCGGCCGCGCTCGACCGGCGGATAGACCGACTGGCTCTCGAGCGCTGGCCGCAGCTTGCCCTGCCAGGTCACCGGCTCCTGCTTCAGCAGTTCGGTGAACAGGTCGAGCTTCTCCTCGAACAGCTCGTTGTATTGCCTGAGGTCGAAGCCGAACAGCGGGAACGACTCGGTGAAGGAGCCGCGGCCGAGGATCACCTCGGCGCGGCCGTTCGAGACCGCGTCGACCGTGGCAAAGCGCTGGAAGACGCGGATCGGATCGTCCGAGCTCAGCACGGTCACCGCCGAGCCGAGGCGGATGTTTTGGGTGCGTGCGGCGACTGCCGCCAGCACGGTCTCGGGCGAGGAGATCGCAAAATCGGCACGGTGGTGCTCGCCGAGCCCGATGAAATCGATCCCGAGCTGATCGGCCAGCACCGCTTCGTCGACGACGTTGCGGATCACCTGGGCATGGGGCAGCGGCGCTCCGGCGTCGTTGTTGGTGACGTCGCCAAACGTATCGAGCCCGAATTCGACGGAGGTCGTCATAGTCAGTCCAGTTGTCGGCGTGGCGGAGCATCCGCCACGGGCCACCCATCGCACGCAGGCCGAAAGGTCGGGTTGCTGCGGATCGATCCGCAAGCCTGCGCTGTGGAGCCTTGGGTTGGAGATACCTTCGAGCTATTGCCGGTTCAGGGGGCCGGCAAGGTCACGCTGCGAAACCCAGCGTTTCCAGGTCCGCTTGGGAGCAGCCTGCGGCAATCAGCCCGGGACCACCAGGAAGCCGGCGCGCGGGAAATGCACCACCACCTCACCGACGTGCTCATCCGACCGGCGGATCGCGATGTGTTGCGCCGACAGCGAGACGATCTCGCCGTGCACCGGGATCTTGCCGTAGTCATCCGGCATCACGGCAACGACGTCGCCGGGCTTGCGACCGTTCGGGTCCAGGGGGTCGCCGAACACAGGCGACTGCGGCCGCGCCTTCGCCGCGATCTCGAGCGCGTCGGCCGACGACATCTCGGTGCGCGTGCCGTGGCCGATGGCGCGGATGCGCTCCTCCCATGCCGCAACGCGCGGAAAGGACTTCATGATCTCGTCCATGGTGGCGAGACTCTGCCGCGCGTACCACACGTTCATGCAGGCGCTGACGTCCGCGAGGCTGAACTCGCCGAACAGCCACGGCCGGCCGTCGCCGAGTTGCGCCTCGATCCAGTCGACATTGGCGCGGAACTGGTCGCGCATCTGCGGCAGCGCCGCGGTCATGGCGGCGACGTCGAACTTGCCGCCGCGCAACTTCTCGCGGTCCTCGATGAAATCCCGCGGGACCTTGTCGCCGATGAAGCCGAACACGAGGTTGACCGTGTTCTGGAAGAACGGCCGGTCGGTCCACATGCCGAGCGCCCAGGGCATGCCGGCATTGCCCGCCGGAAACAGCGTCGGCGTCGGGTAGCGCCGCTCCAGCTCGCGGATGATGATCTGGGTGTCGCAATAGATGTCCGCGCCGATCTGCATCGTCGGCGTGCGGCGATAGCCGCCGGTCATCGGCATCAGGTCCGGCCGCGGCATGATCCGGGAGATCCGCACCGAGTTCCAGGCGAGCTTCTTGAATCCGAAGATGATGCGGATCTTCTCGGAGAACGGCGATTGATCGAAATGATGCAGGATCGGCGTGGGCTGCGACATGGCCTTCTCCCGGGACAGGGTGCGATCTCGACGGACCTTGTCGCATAAGCTGACAAGGTTCCGGCAGATCGCAACCCATATTCACGAGTGAGAAGGACGGCGCAGCGCGTTCAGAACTGCTCCGCCCACGGCCGCAGGTCGAGCTCCAGCGTCCAGGCGCTGCGATGCTGGTGATGCAGCACCCAATAGGCGTCGGCGATGGCCGCGATGTTGAGCATGCCATCCGGTCCGCGCTCATCCTTCAATTGCGGACGCATGCTCAGCAGGCGGTCGCCCTCGATGCCGCCATCGACCACGACATGGCCGACATGGATGCCCTGCGGCCCGAATTCCCGCGCCACGCTCTGCGCCAGCGCGCGCAGCGCGGCCTTGGCGGCGGCGAACGGTGAGTAGTTGGCCTTGCCGCGCAGCGAACCGCTGGCGCCGGTGAACACCAGCGTGCCGCCGCCGCGCGCAAGCAAAGCGGGGATCGCGGCCTGTGCGAGCTGGAAACCACCGAGCGCATGTTCGCGCCAGTGCTCCTCGAAGCGCTGCTCACTGACCTTCAGAAACGGTGCCGGCCGGTTGGAGCCTGCATTGTGCACGGCCATCGCGAGCGGTGCGAGCCTCTCGGCCGCCTCGACGAAGCGCGCGACATCTGCCGCCCTGGAGGCGTCGCCGACCACGTGCGCGACCGTCGCGCCGCTTGCGGCCAGTTCGGCCGCCGTCGCGGCGAGCTTCTCGGCGTTGCGGCCGGCGATCGCGACGGGATAGCCGCCGGCCGCAAAGCGACGCGCAATCGCGGCGCCGAGGCCGTTGGATGCGCCGACGCCGGCGATCAGCACGCTTCCTTGCACGGCGGTCGGCTCGAGAGCGGATCGGTCGTTCATTGCTCACTCCTCAAGGTGCCGCGGCGCGGGCGAAATCATTCGTCGGATGCCATCGCGACGATGCTGTCGCGCACCGTGCGCAGGACGGCGTCGGAACGCTTCTGGTCGGTGAGGACACGCGAGATCGCCAGCGCCCCGACCATCGCACTCACGGCGACGATTGCCCGGCCGTCGTCATCGTCGCCGAACGTCTCGGCAACCTTGGCGATGAAGGACTCGATGTGCGGTTCCATCACCGCGCGGCACTGCGCGTCGGCGCGGCCGACATCCGAGATCAGCGCGCCGATCGCGCAGCCCGACTTGGGCGAGTCGCGATGGGCGCGACTGAGATAGCTCCGCGCCAGTGTGTTGATGTTGGCCGGCTTGTCGGGATCGCGCGCCGCGTGAGCCGATGCTTCGCCTGCATTCAGCGCCTGTTCCAGCGCCGCGGCGATCAGGTCGGAACGTGAGGCGAAGTGCCCATAGAAACCGCCATGGGTCAGCTTCACCTGCTGCATCAGGCCGCCGATGCTGAGCGCGTCGAGGCCCTTGCCGCGGATCTGCGACGCAGCCTCGTTCAGAATGCGCTCACGGCTCCTGGCCTTGTCGGCCTGGGAATGGCCCATCTCGGTTAGCCCCTGTTTGACTCTCTTTCTGGATTATGACCATCATGCATCTGGATGACAACCATCATCCAGAAATTATCCAGTCACAAAGCAGGGAGGAACAGATGTCCGGCAGCGCGAGCGAAGGGCGGGTCCGCCACGAGCGGCACGACCGCATCCTCAAGATCATCGTCGACAATCCCGCGAAGAAGAACGCCTTCAGTCCGGAGATGATGGCTGAGCTGTCCGACGCGCTGACGCTGCTCGACAATGACGATAGTCTTTGGGTCGGCGTGCTCTGTGCCGCCGGCGGCAGTTTCACCGCGGGTCTCGACATGCCGAAATTCTTCGGTCCGACGGCGACGCGCAAGCCGCTGCCGGAGGGCAATGTCGATCCCTTCGGATTGTCGAAGCGCTGCCGGAAGCCGATCGTCACGGCGGTGCAGGGTATCGTGTTCACCGTCGGCATCGAGATGATGCTGGCAGGCGATATCGTGATCGCCGCGGACGACAGCCGGTTCTGCCAGATGGAAGCCAGGCGCGGCATCGCGCCGCTGGCGGGCGCGCATTTCCGTTATATCAGCCGCGCCGGGTGGGGCGATGCGATGTATCACCTGTTGCTGTGCGACGAGTTCACCGCCGCCGAGGCGCATCGGATCGGCCTCGTGCAGGAAGTCGTGCCGGCGGGCCAGCAGGTCGAGCGTGCAATGACGCTTGCGGAGATCATCGCGCGCAATGCGCCGCTGGGAATCCAGGTGACCAAGGAGGCGGGCCGCAAGTTCATCGAAGCCGGCGAACAGGCGGCAATCGCGATCATTCCCGAGATCCGCGAACGCGTGCTCAACACATCAGATGCGGCCGAGGGCATCAAGTCCTTCGTGGAGCGCCGCGCGGCTGTGTTTCAGGGACGCTAGTTGCGTTCACGATACGTGCCCGGATTGCGGTTGTGACAATGTTGTCGCAGCCGCATCAATTTCGATCGCGACGATCGTGCGACGACTCTTGTCGAGATTCGTCGAATCAGGGAGATTCGAGCCATTCATTAAATTCTGTTTCGTGCTGCTTTCACTCAAGCGTCCGGTATGGATTCCCATGACAAACGCACGAGTAATAGTTGTCGGAAATAACAAAGGCGGCTCTGGCAAGTCGACAATTGCCATGCACGTCGCCATCGCGCTGATCAAGGCGGGTCAGCGTGTCGCCACCATCGATCTCGACAACAAGCAGAAGTCGCTGACGCACTACGTCGAGAACCGGCGCGACTGGGCGCGGGAAACCTCGCCGGATCTCGGCATTCCCGCGCATATGTGCTTCGAGACGGTGAGCGGCAGGAGCAGCGAGGTCGAGACGCTCGGGCGCAGCGCGCTTGCCGAGATCGTCGAGCGGCTGGGCCGGTCGCACGATTTCGTCGTCATCGACTGTCCCGGCCACGACACCTATCTGACGACGTTCACACATTCGCTGGCGAACACGCTGATCACGCCGCTGAACGACAGCTTCCTCGATTTCGACGTGCTCGGCACCGTCGATCCGAACGACTTCAAGGTGACCGGCATCAGCCATTATTCGAAGATGGTGGAGGAGGCGCGGCGCGAGCGCAGCGCACACGATCAGCCGGCATTCGAGTGGGTGGTGCTGCGCAACCGTCTCTCCATGCTCGGTTCACGCAACAAGCGTCTGGTCGGCGAAGCCTTGAGCGAATTGGCCAAGACGCTGAATTTCCGCCTGGTCGACGGCCTTGCCGAACGCGTGATCTTCCGCGAATTCTATCCGCGCGGACTGACCGCGATCGACGACGCCAGCCAGCTCGCACTCGGTGGCCGGCCGACCATGTCGCACGTCACCGCACGGCTCGAGATGGAGCGGCTGATGACCGCCATCATGCTCGGCCATCTTGTGGCGCGCCCGCCGGAATCCTCCGACGCCAGCCGCGACGCGGCGTAAGGCGACGTCAGGCCGCTAACGGCAATTGGCGTTGCCGGCGTCGGCGACGGTCAGGAACGTGATCGTTCGAGGTGCGAAGACGATCGTTCCGGCGACAGCCGCGTCGCCGTCCAGGGCCGGGATCCTGTCAGAGGCTCCAAGCAAAAGCGTCGCGCCATTGAGCTGAACGTTGCCGTCGGCAGGCCTGGCGCTCGTCAGCGTGTAGCGTAGCGAGGCGGCTGGCAGCATGAGCTTGCGCTGTTTTCGCCGATCATTGTTGATGACGAGCAGGGCTATTCCATCAGGCACGTCACGCGCGCAATGCGCATAAACATGGAAGCCGGATTGCTCGGCGACACCGGCATCGAGCACAATGGTCCCCATCAGCCTTCGCCACAGCAGCGCCGCCCAATAATTCGGCCGCGGCAGATGGGTTCGTTCGTCGAGCAGACCATAGTCGCTCGCGGCAAGCGTGTTGTGCATCACCACCTGAACGCCGGCCTTGGCCAGCCGTCCGAGTTGATCGAGGTAACGGAACGTGTCGGCGAAGGTTGCGGCCAGGCGATTGCCGCCGCACGCGGTCTCGGCCGTCTCGGTCAGCCAGATCGGCTTGCCCGGTGCAAGCTGGTCGCGCAGCGTCTCGTAGAGGGCGAGGCTCTTGCCGGTTCGCGCCAGCCATTCGTCCGACAGCGCCTGTTTCGGCGTGCGAATGCCGCCGCACCGCGCCGACAGCGCGCCATAATGATGGTAGGAGACCGTGTCGACGCCGGCTGCCGATGCGGCGAAGAGCGCTTGCGCCTCCGCGCCGGCGCCGATCGTGCCGGGGCCGAGGATCGTCACGTCGGGCGCGGTGTCCTTCATGAAGGCGCGGAACGCTGCAAAATCCCGGCCGTAGGCCGCGGCATTGTAGCCGTCAGGGGCACCGCCGATGTCCGGCAGATCAGGCTCGTTCATGAATTCGGCTGCGGCGATCCGCCCGCCTGCGGATCGCGTGAAGGCGAGAAGTTGCCGGGCCTGTTCGGGGCTCCATTGCCCCGCAGGGTCACGCGCGCCCGCGCTGATCGCAAAGGATGTGACGATGGGAGCGTCGACGGCGCGCGAGAACTCGATCACGTCCCGCCACTGCTGTCGCGTCAGGACGCCGTTGAAGCCGGCCGGCGGCGCAGCCGGTCGCGTTTCGGAATCTGCAAAGAACGTGCTGTTGGCCCAGGTCCCGCTGACGCGCAGATAGGCGGGTGAGAGCGCGGCGGCGAGCTTGCGCAGTCTGCCATCGTGCAGGTCGATCGGGGCGCGAGCTGCAAACCGCTCCGTTTGTGCACGCCGACGCGCGGCGGCGGTTGCATAAGGCTTCCAGAACCGTCCGCCGGTCACCTCGACCATCTCGATGTTATAGGACTGAAAGCGCGGGTCGATGGTCGAGACGCGCGGCATGGTCGCGACATTCAGGGCCGGCTCTGCCGCGGCCGCCTTCATATGCGCGAAGGTTGCCATGGCCGAGACGGCGATGAGACATCGAAGCGGATAAGCCCAGCGGTCGCGCACGGATCCTCGCGGCGTTCCGGATTGTGGCGTTCAGGATGCCGCCGCGGCGTGTTTGAATCAATGCGGGAGCAGGCCTTGCGGCTCGTTGGCGATACGATCCCACAGCGCGCGGATCATGTCCTTCATGACCAGCGCGTCCTGCCAGCGGTCGGACAATTCCCTGCCGTCGGGCCCGGTGATGGCATAGGGCGGGGGACCGAGCTCGCACAGGAAGGTCAGGGTCGTGTCGGGTCCGGCGCGCTTGCGCCAGGAGCGGATGGCGTAGTCCCACCAGCCCATGAACAGCGACACCCAGCCCTGGTGCTGCGGAAAGCCGAGCGAGATCTGCACGTGCTCGCGGCTCGCGATGCGGCCGTGGATGCCCCAGGCGTTGTCGAGGATGCGGTGGATCATTGCGTGATTAGCGTCGTCGACCGGCCAGGCGAATTCGCGGCCGACCAGATAATGCGAGAGATCGGCGGTGAGCCGCAGATCGGGAAAGCAGTCGAGCAAATCGAGCATGAAGAACAGGTCGGTCGTCATGCGGTCGCGATGGGTCTCGACATGCACGGCGACGCCGGCCTCCGCGGCAAGCCGCCGCCAGCCTTCGAGCAGCGGAATGCAATCCGCGAGCCGGCGCGGCCGAACGTCCGGCTGCAAATTGACATGATCGGCGCCGAGCTTGGCGACCAGCTCGAGCACCGGCTTCAGGTCGTCGACGCTCTTCGGGTAGCATTGCGCCTGCCAGATCATGCCATGCGCGCGAAGGAAGCTCGTCACCTCGCGGGCGAAGGCAGGATCGATGAAGCGAACGCCGGCGCCGTCAAATCCGGCATCGCGGATCATCGCGAGCTGGGTATGCAGCGGCCACTCGCCCTCATCGGCCAGCCGCCGCTCCATCGCCCAGAGCGACTGCAGGACACGCAGCTGCTGCGCCACCGGTCAGGCCCGCGCGGGGATCGCCGTGGACAGCTCGGCCTGTTCGCTCGCGTCGGCGGCGATGTTTTCCTGGTAGGTCTCGGGCCCGATCCAGATCGCAATCACGGTGCAGGCCGACAGGAACATCGCGTAGCAGGCGACCGGCCACCAGGTGCCATAGGCTGCCACCAGTGCGGTGGCGACGAACGGCGCCGGACCGCCCGACAGCAGCGAGCCGAGTTCGCGCGCGAAGGCAAAGCCGGCGAAGCGGCGTTGCGGCGGGAACAGCTCGGCGAAATACGCCGCCTGCGGCCCGAACATCGCCGCCGTCACCACGGCGCGCGCCAGGATGAAGGCGAGCGCGATCATGATCCATTCCCTGGTGCCGACCATCCAGAAGAACGGGAAGGCGAGCGCCACGCCGGCGAGCGCGCCGAACATGTAGACCGGCCGCCGTCCGATCCGGTCGGACAACGCCGCAAAGCCGAGGATCGCGAACAGCTCGACCGTGAATGCCAGCATCAAGGCGCTGAGCGCCTCCGCCTTGGGCACGCCGAGCGTTGTGATCACGTAGCTGAGGCCAAACACCGGAAAGAAATAGCCGAGCCCGTTCTCGGCCATGCGGGCGCCGAGCACGACGAAGAAGTTGCGCGGGTGCCGGCGCAACGCCTCCATCGCCGGATTGCTCTCGACCTTGCCGCGCGCGACCACCGCCTCGGTGTAGACCGGCGTCTCGGTGATGCGCATGCGGACGAAGATGCCGACGACGATCAGCAGGAAGCTTGCCAGGAAGGGCAGGCGCCAGCCCCAGCTCATCAAATCCTCGCGCGGCAGCATGGTCACCAGCGCGAAGGCGCCGGCGGCGAGCAGATTGCCGACGGAGACGCCGAGCGGCGCGAAGCCGCCCCAGAAGCCGCGATGCTTCGGCGGTGCGTTCTCGACCAGGTAGATCACCGCGCCGCCATATTCGGCGCCGGCGCCGAGGCCCTGGATGACACGCATCGCCACCAGCAGCAGCGGCGCCCAGATCCCGATCTGCCCATAAGTCGGCAGGAAGCCGATCGCGGTGGTGCCGATGCCGATCATCAGGAGGGTCGCGACCAGCACCGGCTTGCGGCCATAGCGATCGCCGAGGATGCCGAACAGCAGGCCGCCGAACGGCCGCACCACGAAGCCGACGCCGAAGGTCAGGAACGACAACAGCGTGCCGACCACCGGATCGCTCTTCGGAAAGAACAGCTCGCCGAACACCAGCGCCGCTGCGGTGCCGTAGAGGAAGAAGTCGTACCATTCGAGCGCGGAGCCGATGCTTGCGGCCAGGATCACACGCAGGCGCGATGTGCGAGCGCCATCTCTTGCCATCTCGGTCATTCGTTTCCCCGTTATGTCTGTTTTTATGGTCGTCTTGATCGAGCGCGATCTCCGCGCAAACGCATTCCGCGTTTGTCGCGGGGGATCGTGCTCGTGAAAGCAGCAATGCCCGCGGCCTGGCCGCGGGCACTGTCTCAGGTCTCAGGCAGCGCGCGTGAAGTAGGATTTCTTCGACGCCGATTGTGTCTCGTAGATCGATCCCTGCCGTTTCGCCGGCGGCAGTGGCATGCGCACCGGCACATCGGTGAGCCGCGGCGCGACCACCGGCGGACCCGCCAGCAGGCGGCTGTTGAACTCGTCGAAGTCCTTCACGCCCATCAGCGGCCAGGCGTCGCTGGCAGCCACTTCATAGAGCAGCAGGTTGCGCGGCCGGTTCGACGTGTTGGTCGCCGAGCCGTGCAGCGCGCGCACGTGATGGAACGACATGCTGCCGGCCTTGCCCATGCAGGGCACCGCGCGCTCGATGTCGTCCGCGATCTGGTCCGGATCGATCAGGCCGGCGAAGTGGCCGTCCTCGCCGTGATGATCCCACATCGTGTCGCCGGTGTGCGATCCGGGCGTCACCAGCATCGGACCGTTCTCGATATCGCAATCGTCGAGCAGTACGCCGATCGCGAGGATGTCGTCATTGGTGTGCGGATAGAACGCCCAGTCCTGATGCCACTCGACCGGCGAGCCGTATTGCGCCGACTTCATGTTGAGCTTGGAGCCGTGCAGGCGAAGGCCGGGGCCGATCAGCTTGGTCAGGATCGAGATCACGGCCGGGCTGCGGACGATCTCGTCGAAGATCGGGTGCACCTTGTGCGGCGCCTTGATGCGGCGGACGCGCGGGGTCTCCGGCGTATGGCCCGGCTCGAGATCGTAGACATCGGTGTGCTCGCTCACACTGGCGGCACCGGCCACCAGCTCGGCGAGTACCGTGCGCACCTTGCCTAGGGTCTCCTGGTTGAGCACCTCGGGCACCACGATCACCCCGTCGCGCTTGTAAGCCTGGGCCTGTTCGTCCGAAATCATCCCGTTTCTCCCTTTATTGTTCCATTCTGCTTCATGTTAGCGCTAACATGAGGCGATGCTAGCGCTAACATCATGGCTTGGCAACCCGGAATCGGGCAGGCTCCGGCCCATGAGCTCCGAACTGACCGCCCCCGGGACCGGCCCGGCCGGTGCCGCGCCCACCCTTTCAGAGGTGGCCAAGCGCGCTGGCGTCTCCTCGATCACGGTGAGCCGGGTGGTGCGGATGCCCGACCTGGTTGCCCCGGAGACCCGGGCGCGGGTCGAACGGGCGATGCGCGACCTCGGCTATGTCCCGAACCTGGTGGCGGGCGCGCTGGCGAGCGCGCGGACCAATTCTGTCGGCGTGCTGGTGCCGACCATCGCCAACGCGATCTTCGCCGACACCGTGCAGGGCCTCTCCGACAAGCTCGAGCCGCTCGGCTTCTCCGTGATCCTGGCGCAGTCGCGCTATGACGCGGCGCGCGAGGACCGCATGCTGGCGGCGCTGCTGTCGCGGCGGCCCGAGGCGATCATCATGGTCGGCTCGCCGGCGACCGAGGAGGGCAGCCGGCTGCTGCGCAATGCGCGCATTCCGATCGTCGAGACCTGGGATCTGCCGGCAAACCCGATCGACGCGGTCGCGGGCTTCGACAATTACAAGGCCGGTGTCGCCGTCGCGAAGCATCTGGTCGCGCAGGGCCGCAAGCAGCTCGCCTTCATCGGCGGCGACGATCCGCGCGGAACGCGCCGCTGGTTCGGCTTCAGGGACGAGGCACTGGCCAGCGGCCTTGCCGAGCCGCGCCGGTTGATCCTGGACCGCAAGGATTCCGGCAGCGTGGCGGCGCATGCCCGCCTGCCTGATGTCGACGCGGTGTTCGCCGCCAACGATGCGCATGCGATCGGCTTCATGTCCGGGCTGCGCAAGGCTGGGCTGCTGCGCGACGGGCCTGCATCGGCGCAACCGGTCGCCGTGATCGGGCTTGGGGATCTCGAAATGGGCCAGTTGATCTCGCCGACCCTGAGCACGATCAGCGTGCATGGCGACGCGATCGGCCGCACCGCCGCGACGCTGACGCTGGAGCGCGGCGGCGAGCGCCGCGTCGATCTCGGCTTCGAACTGGTGCTGCGCGACAGCGGCTAGCGCGCCTCGCCAACGGTGCGCGCGGAAGTGCTTGCTTCTTTCCGTGCCTTCACCTTGCCGCGACCCCGGAATCGACCGCCTCGAGCAAGCTCACGAGGCCACGCAGGATGGCGATCGGCGAAGGCGGGCAACCCGGAATGTGGAGATCGACCGGAACAACCGCGGAGACTCCGCCAACCACCGCGTAGCTGCCGGCGAAGCATCCGCCATCCCTTGCGCAATCGCCCGCAGCGACAACCCATTTGGGATCCGGCGTCGCACGGTATGTGCGCTCCAGCGCCTCGCGCATGTTCTTCGTGACCGGACCCGTGACCAGCAGCACGTCGGCGTGACGGGGCGAGGCGACAAACCGGATTCCAAACCGTTCGACGTCGTAATACGCATTGCTCAACGCGTGAATTTCCAGCTCGCATCCGTTGCACGAGCCTGCATCGACCTCGCGGATCGAGAGACTGCGGCCGAGACGTCGTCGTGCGGTGCGGCCGACCATGGTCGCGAGCTCCGCGAGCGCAGCATCGTCCGGGCGCGGCGCCTGCTCCGTCAATGGCTGGCGAAACAGGCTCTGGAACAGAAGTTTGCGCATCGCCTCAAGCCCTCAGAGATCCTGCCCCGAATAGGAGCAGTTGAACGACTTATTGCAGAGCGGGAAGTCCGCCACGATGTTGCCTTCGATGGCCGCCTCGAGCAGCGGCCACTGAAACCATGACGGATCGCGCAGATGGCATCGCTCGATCCGATCGCCGTTCAGGCGCAGCCAGGCCAGGATGTCGCCGCGGAAACCTTCGACGAGGGCCATGCCTTCGCAAGGCTCTGCCGCACCGTGCAGCGGCACTTTCACCGGGCCGGCCTCGAGGCCAATGAGGATCTGGTACGCCAGCGCGAGACTCTGCTCAACCTCGCGGATCCGGATCCAGACCCGGGCGTTGACGTCGCCGTCGCCGAGGACGGGGACTTCGAAGCGCAGGCCATCATAGGGGAGATAGCCGGGCCTGCGTCGGGCGTCATGGTCGCGGCCGCTCGCACGCCCGACATAGCCACCGGCGGCGAATTGCTTTGCGAGTGCGGGGGCCACGATGCCGGTGCTGACGGTGCGGTCCTGCAACGAGGCGGTGTTGTCATAGAGCTCGACCAGCGCGGGGAAATGCCGGCGGATTCGGTCGAGTACGGCCCGGATTGCGTCGGCTCCATCGCCGGCGATATCGCGCGCGACGCCGCCGGGAACGACGAGGTCTCGCATCAGGCGGTGGCCGAATGCTGCGTCGGCCGCGCGCAGCACGGATTCGCGCAGCACGGCGCAATGCGCCTGCATCAGCGCAAATGACGCATCGTTGCAGATCGCGCCGATATCGCCGAGATGATTGGCCAGTCGCTCGAGCTCGGCCATCAGCGCGCGCAGCAACAGCGCGCGCGGCGGCACGGCAATCCGCTGCGCGGCCTCGACGGCTTGCGCGAATGCCAGCCCGTAGGCGACCGTGCTGTCGCCGGAGACCCGGCCGGCAAGCCGCGCGGCCTGCTCGATCGTGCTGCCTGTCATCAGCCCTTCGACACCTTTGTGGGTGTAGCCGAGCCGCTGCTCGAGGCGGACCACCGTCTCTCCGCTCGCGGTAAAGCGGAAATGCCCGGGCTCGATGATGCCGGCATGCACCGGACCGACCGCGATCTGATGCAGGCTGTCGCCCTCGGCCGGGAGGAATTCATAAGGCGCTGCGTCCGCTGATGCATCGCGACGTTCGCCCAGCGGGAAACGCGTTTGCCAACGACCATGATCGAGCCAGGGGCGGGGATCCGGTGTGCCTGTGGCCTGCAATCCGAAGAGGTCGTGGAGGGTGCGCTCCAATCGAAGCGCCGGCAGATGATAGGCCGCAACCGAAGGGAATTGGCGATCGGGACAATCCAGGCTGATCACGCCGATATCGGACGTGCGATCGTCGAGGATGGCCAGGTGCACGCGCGACGGCTCACCCCACAGCCCGAGCAGGCTGAGGCCGCCATCCGCAAATGCGTGAGCGGCGGTGCGCCAGGTATCGCCGTCCACCACGGCGCGCGGCCATGGATGATGCCGTTCGATCCTGTGGCCCGCCCGGATCAGATCGATCAACCTCGGCATATCCCGTTCTCCCTCGCGCTAGCCCAACAGGTTGGCGACGTGCTGGAACCAGACGACCAGCGGTCCCGGAAGGTAGATGCCCGCAGTCAGCACCAGCGCGAAATGCGCGAACATCGGCAGATAGGACGCATCCGCCGGCGCGGCATTGCCGCGTGGCTCGCCGAACGCAAGGCTGGTAAGGCGCAGGATCAGCGCGCCGAACGCAAGCAGCAGGCCGAACACCAGCGGGATGGCGAGCAGCGGCTGGCGCGCGAAGGTGGAGCTGACGATGAGAAATTCGCTCATGAAGATACCGAGCGGCGGCAGGCCGGCGATCGCGACCACGCCGATCACGAGACTCCAGCCGAGCGCCGGATGCGACTCGGTCAGGCCGCGAATGTTGGCGATCCGCTGCGTGCCCTTCACCTGTGCAATGTGGCCGACCGCGTAGAAGATCCCCGACTTGGTGAGGCTGTGCATCACCATGTGCAGCAGGCCGGCAAAGTTGGCGAGCGGGCCACCCATGCCGAACGCAAACACGATGATGCCCATGTGCTCGATCGAGGAGTAGGCGAACAGCCGCTTGATGTCGCGGCGGCGGTAAAGCATGAAGGCCGCGAACAGCAGCGAGGTCAGCCCCATCGTCACCATCAGCGGCCCGGGCGATATCGCATCCGGATTGGCGGCGAGCAGGATCTTGAAGCGCAGCACCGCGTACAGCGCGACGTTGAGCAGCAGGCCGGAGAGCACGGCGGAGATCGGGGTCGGGCCCTCGGCGTGCGCATCCGGAAGCCAGGCGTGCAGCGGCGCCAGGCCGACCTTGGTGCCGTATCCGAGCAGCAGGAAGATGAAGGCGACGTTGAGCAACGCCGGGTCGAAGGTCGCCGCACGGCTGATCAGCACCGTCCACACCATGGCGTCCTGACCCTCGCCGACCACCGGCAGCGCGGCCATGTACACCAGGATCGTGCCGAACAGCGCCAGCGCGATGCCGACGCTGCCGAGGATGAAGTATTTCCAGGCCGCTTCCAGCGCCGCGTGGGTCCGGTAGATGCCGACCATCAGCACGGTGGTGAGCGTGGCGACCTCGACCGCGACCCAGATCAGGCCGATATTGTTCGACACGAATGCGAGGTTCATGCCGAACATCATCACCTGATACATGGCATGGTAGAATCTCAGATAGCCCGGCGTCAGCCGCCCGGTCTCGAGTTCATGGGCGATATAGCTTGCGCTGAACACGCTCGTGGTGAATCCCACGAAGGTGTTGAGCACGATGAAGACGATGTTGAGATCGTCGATCAGCAGGTACTGGCCGGGCTGCGGGCGCTCGACCACGAGCAGCGAAAGCGCGGCCAGCAAGGTGCCGAGACTGGCCACGATATTGAGACCCGCGGTCAAGCGGTAGCCGGGCAGCGCGGCCAGCACCGCCGCGGCGATGATCGGTATCAACAGAACCCAGGTGACGGCATCCGACGCGGCAGTCATCGCCGTTCCCCCCTGAATTCATCGAGCGCGCCGACGTCGACGGTGTCGAACCGTTCGCGAATGCGGAACAGGAACACGCCGATCACGATGAACGCGATCAGGATCGAGAAGGCGACGCTGATCTCCACGACGAGCGGCATGCCCTTGGCGCCGGTCGCGGCCAGCACCAGGCCGTTTTCCAGCGACATGAAGCCGACGACCTGGCTGACGGCGTTGCGCCGCGTCACCATGACGAGCAATCCCAGCAGCACCACCGACAGCGCGAAGGCGAGGTCTTCCCGCGCCAGCGGATCGGCCGCGCCGGTGACGCGCAGCATCAGCACCATGGACAGCGCGACGAGCCCCATGCCCGCAAGCATGGTCGGACCGATACTCACCGCGGTCTCGATATCGCGATGAATGCCGAGCTGCTTGATGATCCGATGCAACGCCACCGGGATGACGATCGCCTTGAAGACCAGTGCGATGGCTGCGGTCACGTAGAGATGCGGCGCATTCTGGATGAAGGCCTGCCAGGCGACCGAAGCTGCGAGCACCACGGCATGAAGTGCGAATATGTTCAGCAGCGCATACAGGCGGTCCTGGTACAGCATCATCAAGCTGATCAGCACTAGCCCGCCGGCGAGCAGATGGGCGATGTCGAAGGCGAGGTTGTGCATCAGAAGCCCCGTGACACGAACCGAAGCAGCGTGCCGAGCAGGCCGAGCATCAGCGCTGCGCCGAGGAATTCGGGGACGCGGAACACCCGCATCTTGGCCGTCGCGGTCTCGAACACGGCAAGCAGGAAGCTCGCGACCGCAAGCTTGAGGATGTAGGCGGCAACGCTCACCAGATAGGACAGCGGCCCCGCGCCTTCCGTGGTGATCTGCCACGGGAAGAACACGCAGATGATCAGGGAGATGTAGAGCAGCAGCTTGAGGAAGGCGCCGAACTCGATCATGGCGAGGTGACGCCCGGAATATTCGAGGATCATCGCCTCGTGCACCATGGTCAGCTCCAGATGCGTCGCCGGGTTGTCGACCGGGATGCGCGCGTTTTCGGCGAGCGCCACCATGATGAGGGCGATTATCGCCATGCCGAGCGAGACGCGCAGTCCGACTTCCGACGACGCCATGAAGGTCGCGACCGTCGACAGCTGCGTCGAGCCGGCAATCAGCGCGACGCAGAACACCATCAACAGCATCGCCGGTTCAGCGAGTGCGGCGATCATCACCTCGCGGCTGGAGCCGATGCCGCCGAAGCTGGTGCCGACGTCCATGCCGGCAAGCGCGAGGAAGAAGCGCGCGCTGCCGAGCAGGGCGACGATCGCGATCAGGTCGGCGCTCCAGTTGAATTGCAGGCCGGTCGCGAATGTCGGGACCAGCGCCGCCGCGACCCAGATGGCCGCGAACGTCACATAGGGCGTGACACGGAACAGCCAGGACGCGTTTTCGGCGAGCACGACCTCCTTGCGCAGCAGCCGCAGCAGATCGCGGTAGGGCTGGAAGATCGACGGCCCTTTCCGGCGCAACAGGCGAGCCTTGATCTTGCGCACGACGCCGGTCAGGAGCGGCGCGAGCAGCAGCACAAGCGCCATCTGGCCCAGTTGAACGAGAATGTCCGAGATCACGACCATATCGCGAGCGCCAGCAGCAATGTGACGAGGGTTGCGAACACCAGGCTGAGGTAGCGGCGGATGGTCAGAAACTGGAGCTGGTTCAGCCGATCGGCGAAGAACCACACCACTTCAGCCACGGGTGTGTAGAGCCGCTCCCAGACCAGGTCGTGCATATCGACCGTGAGGCGGGCCGGCCGCAGTTCGCCCGGCGCGGGCATGTCGACACGCTCGCGGGCCTGGAAAACCAGCGTGCCGAAGACGCGGCGGATCGGCTGCACGAAGCTTACGCCGGAATACTGCGCCGCCGGTGTCGGATCGGCGAAGCCGCAACCCCAGGCCGGTCCGCGCCGGATCGCGCGCGACGCAAAGCGATGGATGAAGTACACCGCGAGCGACGCCGCGGCGGTGATGAAAACAAAGACGAGCAATCCGTTGTAGGAACTGCGGCTCTCCTCGATCGGCACGATCGAGAGCCAGGGATCGTCCGCCTGAACCGGCATCCGGTGGCCGATCACGGCCTGCGCAACCGGCGACAGCGCGTCGATCACCAGGCCGGGCAGGATGCCGGCGAGGAAGCAGAGCACGGCGAGGCTGAACATCGCGGCGAGCGAATAGCGATCGACCTCGCCGGCGGCTTCCGCGGCCGGGCTCCGCGCGCGGCCGAGAAATGTGATTCCGAAGGCCTTGACGAAGCATGCGGCGGCGAGCGCCGCGGCCAGCGCCAGCAAGGCGCCGACCGCGGGCACCATGATCTTCAGCAGCCATTGCGGCAGGTCGGGGCTCTGCAGGACGGCCTGGAACATCAGCCATTCCGACACGAACCCGTTGAACGGCGGCAGCGCCGAGATCGCGACACAGCCGACCAGAAAGACGAAGCTCGTGAGCGGCATGCGGTGGATCAGGCCGCCCAGCTTCTCCATGTCGCGTTCGCCGGTCGATGTCAGCACCGCGCCGGCCCCGAAGAACAGCAGGCTCTTGAAGAACGAATGGTTCAGCACGTGGAACAATGCGGCCGTGAAGGCGAGGGCCGCCGCGAGGCCAAGGCCGTTCGCCTGAAATGCCAGCGCAAGGCCGAGGCTTGCGAAGATCACGCCGATGTTCTCGATCGTGCTGTAGGCGAGCAGGCGCTTGAGATCCTTCTCCATTAGCGCGTAGAGGATCCCCATGACGGCGGTCGCGCCGCCAAGGATGAGAACCGCGACACCCGCCGACCAGTTCGGCGGCCCGAGCAGATCGAACACGACCCGGATGAATCCGTAGATCGCGACCTTGGTCATCACGCCGCTCATCAGCGCCGAGACATGGCTCGGCGCCGCCGGATGAGCCAGCGGCAGCCACACGTGCAACGGGATCAGGCCGGCTTTCGACCCGGCGCCGAGCAGCATCAGCGCGAGCACCAATGCGGCCTCGGACGGGGTGTGCTGGGCGGCGCGGATGGCCGCAAAGCTGTAGCTGCCGCCGGCTCCCGCCAGCAGGCCGAAGGCAAGCAACAGAGCCAGCGTCCCGAAGCTTGCCATCACGAGATAGACGTAGCCTGCGCGGGCATTCTCTGCGTCACGGTGATGCGCCATGACGAGCGCCCACGAGGCGAGCGACATGAATTCCCAGCACAAGAGGTAGGTGAACGCATCGTCGGCGAGCACGACGAGATTCATCCCTGCCAGGAACGCCGGGAAAAACGGAAGGATGCGCTGCGGCGCGGATTCGTGGATGCCGTAACCGAGGCCATAAAGACTTGCGGCCGCACCGCCGAGATTGACCACGACGAGAAAGAACGCGGCGAGCGCATCGAGGCGGAAGTGCGATCCCAGCCATGGCAAGCCGACCGGCAGTATCAGTTCCGTCGCGCCGGTGCGGGCGATCAGCGCGAACAGGGCTCCGGCCAATCCGACCAGCGAAATCGCAAAGGTCGTGCCGTAGACGATGGCTGTCGATAGACGCGATCGGCGCGTAGCAATCGCGAGAGCGGTCGTTCCCAGCAGCGCGGCTACACACCAGATCTGCTGGGTGACCGCCGGGATCATGTCGGCACCTTCGGTGAGCCTGATCCGGCCTTCAATCGCACCCCGCGGCCGCCGCCGCTGCTGACGGCGCCCTCGTTGATGACCTCGACGCCGGCCGTGCCGAGCGCGTCGATCAGTTTCACGAGCGAGTCGACGTTGCCGCGAATGGTCGCTTCGCTCGCCTCCATGCGCTGGATGGTTGGCACCGAAAGTCCGGACAGCTCGGCGAGTTGCCGTTGGTCGATGCCAAGCAAGGCTCGGGCCGCTCGTAGCTGCGCCGCGGTGATCATCGATTGATGGCCGTCGATGTGAGGAGTCGCGTCTATTTGAATGTCATTTATGCACATCAAGTAATAATGGCACAAGGACAATAATTGATGTTTTATACATCATTCATAGGCGTGGTCATTGACGCGAGCCGCGTCTGCCGCGCCGACGAAGTTGCGCTGACGCGCTCAGCTGGAGATTTTTCGATAGACCGCCGCGGCGCGGCGCAGCAGCCGGCTCTTGCGCTTCCGCTCGTGGACGCGCTGGTGCTTGGCCTTGCGCTCGTGGGCGCGCTGCGCGGGTGCATCGACACTCTCGAGCAAACCGCGACGCACCTCGTCGTCGTTCAATTCACCGAGCAGTTGTTGGCCCTTGCGCAGATGCTTCAGGATGATCCGCCATGACGCGTATTCGTCGGGGGGCAAGCCGCCCTCCGAGAACTCGATGGCGTAGCGCAGCCGCTTGCTGGCGAGACGGACGCGGTGCCGCTTGTTCTTGCCCATCCCTTGCAGCCCGCGGCTCTTCTGGCACAGCTTGCCATGCCACCGCGCCAGCCGTCGCGCGTGAAAGACCGACACCGGCACGGCGCGCCGTTGCGCGGCACGGGGATCCTGCCGCGTGGTCCAGGGGCCGCTGCCGACCCAGTCCCACATGCCATCGAACCACTGCCAGTAGCGGTCGCTTTGCAACGCCTCCCTGAGGGCGTCGAACGCATCGGTTCGCGCCGTCTGGAGCATGCGTTCTTCGGGCAAGCCCTTGCTGTTCTCGATCGCGACGTCGAGGTCGCGCGTTGCGCCGAGATGTGCGCTCAGCCATTTCAGTTCTGATTTCAGTCGCGTCCACTCGCTATCCGCCACCATCGGGCCGTAGAACGCGATCGCGGCTTTCAGCCGTGTCAGTGCAATGCGGGTCTGATGGAGCGCGGCCGGATCGCCGGAACTCAAGGCCTCGTGATTGGTCGCGACTTCTTCGAGGCATTCGGACAGGATCAGGCGAAAGGCGGTCTCGCAACGCATGGCTTCGCTGAGATGGCGTGCCCGCTTCGGGCGGACAACGCGCTCCCTGTCCAGACTTGCCGCTAACGTCATGACACTCTCGTGACCCCGCTAGGGCCGCAACGCGGCTCCCGGATGCAAAGACTTCCCGTTTGATCGACATCGATCAAGGGTTTTCTGCCGAGCTGCAGCGCAACGATCGGGCGGCGGGATCAAAATGTCGCAGTTGCGCCGATGGGAAGGGCTTGTTCCGGCCGAGCCGTGCTGTTTGGGTGAGTGCGGGGTTCTGAGGCCGCCGGACGCAAATGACGGCTCTCCGCCGATAGCCGGATATTTCGTGCACGAAATATCTTGATATTTCGCGTACGAAATATATAACGACGTTATGAAAGCGGAACATCGGCTGATCTTTCTTCTGACCGTGGCCTATCGCCGGTTGCAGCGCGCCATCGATCAGGAGACGGCCGCCCACGATCTGACCTCGGCCCAGGCCGGCGTGCTGTTCTCTCTCGGGCGCAATGACGGCGCGCTGATCGGCGACGTCTCGCAGGCGCTCGACATCGTGCCGTCGGCGATGAGCGGGCTCGCCGACCGGATGGAACGTGCAGGCCTCGTGAAGCGCCGGCGCGATGGCGAGGATGGGCGCAGCCAGCGGCTCTATCTGACCGCGGCGGGGCAGGAGCTCGGCAAACGCGCCGCAACGCGGACGAGGGTGATCAACAACCGTCTGATGGACGGGTTCTCGGACGCTGAAATCGATGTGGTGGCGCGTTGGCTGACCAGCCTGCAAGACAAGTTTCCGAAAGACAAGGACAGCTAGAGCGTCTTCAAGCGAAGTGGGGACCGGTTCGCGTGAAGAAGACGGGTCAAACAGGAAGCAAGCAACAGGAGTGAAGCATGAGTGAAGTGGTCGTAGCGCTGGACGGCGGTGTCCTCACCGTGACGATGGCGCGCCCGGACAAGAAGAACGCGATCACCAATGCGATGTATGGCGCGATGGCCGACGCGCTCGAGCGCGCTGAGGGCGATTCCGCGATCCGCGCCGTGCTGCTGCAGGGCGACGGCGACAGCTTTACCGCGGGCAACGATCTCGCCGACTTCGCGGCGGTGTCGCGCGGCGTGCAGGGCGAGCGCCACGTGACGCGCTTCCTCGCCGCCCTGGCCAAGGCGGCGCGGCCGCTTATTGCCGCCGTGCAGGGCAATGCGGTCGGCATCGGCACCACCATGCTGCTGCATTGCGACCTCGTCTATCTCGCGCCGACCGCGCGGCTGATCACGCCGTTCGTCAATCTGGCGCTGGTGCCGGAGGCGGCTTCGACCTATCTGCTGCCGCAGCGCGTCGGCTATGCGCGGGCCTATGCGATGTTCGCGCTCGGCGAACCGGTCGAGGCGGAGACTGCGGTCTCGATCGGCCTCGCCAACGCGGTCGTGCCGCTTGCGGAGCTGCGCGCCAAGGCGCGCGCGGCGGCGGACGCGCTGGCGAAGCGGCCGTTCGGCTCGCTTCAGCATACCAAGGCGCTGATGCGCGACCCCGCCAGGATCAGCGCGCAAATGGCGCGCGAGGGTGAAATCTTCCAGGAACGGCTGATGAGCGCGGAAGCACGCGAGGCCTTTGCCGCCTTTGCCGAGCGCCGCCAGCCCGATTTCTCCAAGATTGCCGGCTAGGCCCGGAGCGTGGGCCGCCACGCAAGGGCGGCCCCCTTGCTTTGGGGTTGACGGCTTCGCCGGCTTCGAACATCTGCTGTCGGGGCATGGCGCAACCCGGCGAGGCGAGGCATGAGCGACAGTCACACGCTGCGCGGCGACGGAATCGCCGCGACCATTTTGGCGCAGGGCGCCGAATTGTCGTCGCTCGGAAATGCCGAGGGCACCGAACTGTTGTGGCAGGCCGGTCCGCAATGGCCGCGCCATGCTCCCATCCTGTTCCCGATCGTCGGCCGGTTGAAGAACGATACGCTGCGCCACAACGGCAAGACCTATCCGATGACGCAGCACGGCTTCGCGCGGGATCGCCGCTTTGCCTGGGCGGAGCAGGGGCCGCGATCCTGCAAGCTCGCGCTCACCGACGATGCCGAGACGCGTGCGCGCTATCCCTTCGCGTTCAGGCTCGAGGTCACCTATAGCGTTGATGGCGCCGATCTCGATGTCGCCTTCGACATCGTCAACACCGGCGCCGAGACGCTACCGGCTTCGCTCGGCGGTCATCCCGCCTTCAACTGGCCGCTGCACCTTCGAGAAGGATGAGCAGGCGCCGATCCGGCGGCTGACGGAAGGACTGATGCGGCCGCAGGCCGAGCCGAGTCCGATCAAGGGCAGAGTGCTGGCGTTGTCGGAGCAGTTGTTCGATGACGACGCCATGATCCTCGATCAGGTTGCGAGCGCATCGGTTCGCCTTGCTGCTGCGGAGGGGCCCGCGATCGAGGTGTCGTGGCGCGGCTTTCGCGAACTCGGCATCTGGTCGAAGCTCGGCGGCGCGGCGTTCCTTTGCATCGAGCCGTGGCACGGCTTTGCCAGCCCGGTCGAATTCGACGGCGAGTTCGCCGGCAAGCCCGGCCTCATGCACATCGCGCCGGGCGCGCGGCAGTCACTGGGCTATCGCATTCGCGTGAGCTGACGAAGCACAGGTCAATGGGCGCGGGGGCTGAGCGCACTGGTGATCGCGCCGACCGATGGCGGGTTCTCGTTCGCCCAGGCCTCATGCGCGGCCAGGTCGCGGTAATGCTCGGCCATGCGCAGCAGCCGCTCGCGGATGCCGCCGTCTTCTTCGCCCTTGGCCTGATCGGTCAATTGTGCGGCGCGTTCGAGAAGCGTTTTCGGATCGATCACGACAAGCTCCAAATCCGGTTTTCGCCAAGCGGACAACTGTTACAGGCAAGCACAGTTCCTGCCATGGTTTGATGACGGCGCATTCAGAGCTGGAACACGCCGAGTCCCGTCATCACATCGCGCCTGGTGCGCTCGGTGATCTCGCGCGCTTTTCGGGTTCCGCGTCTGATCACGTCGACGACGTAGTTGCGATCGGTCGCCAGCTCGGCGCGCCGGACCCGGATCGGTGCGATCAGGGCTTGCAGGATGTCCTCCAGCCGCCGCTTGACGGCTGCGTCGCCGAGACCGCCGCGCCGATAGCGCGCCTTCAATGCCTCGACGGCGTCGTGATCGTCATCGAACGCGTCGAGATAGCTGAAGACGACATTGCCCTCGATCTTACCGGGGTCGGCGACGCGCAGATGATCGGGATCGGTGAACATCGCACGCACCGCGGCCGAGATGTCACCGGGCGAGGCCGAGAGAGCGATCGCATTGCCGGCGGACTTGCTCATCTTGGCGCGCCCGTCGACGCCCGGCAGCCGCCCCGCGCGCGGTATGACGGCAACCGCCTCCTGCAGGAGCGCACGACCGGCGAGCGCGTTGACGCGCCTGACGATCTCGTTGGTCTGCTCGATCAGGGGAGCCTGGTCGTCGCCGACCGGCACGACGGTGGCCCGAAACGCGGTGATGTCGGCGGCCTGCGCCACCGGGTAGCACAGGAAGCCCGCCGGGATGTCGCGTCCGAATCCGCGGGCGCGGATCTCCTCCTTGATAGTGGGATTGCGCTCCAGCCGTGCGACGGTGACGAGGCTGAGATAGAGCATCGACAATTCCGCGAGCGCCGGAAGCTGCGACTGCAGGCAGATCGAGGTTCGTTCGGGATCGATGCCGACGGCGAGATAGTCCAGCGCGACCTCGATGACGTTGCCGCGGACCTTGCCGATGTCGTGCGCGTTGTCGGTCAGCGCCTGCATGTCGGCGAGCAGCAGGAACTGCTCGTGACTGTCCTGAAACGCGAGGCGGCTTCTGAGCGAGCCGACGTAATGGCCGAGATGCAGCGGCCCGGTGGTGCGGTCGCCGGTGAGGATAATCGGTTTGGTCACGGCTTGTCTCCATTCGGTGGAATGGGGACACCGCATGCGGGCCGGATGAAGTGAAAGAAAAAGGCCGCCCAATGCGGCGGCCCCGAAATGCATAAACGCGTTCGGCCCGCCTGTCAGTCGGCGAGCCACCAGAGATTGGCGATCAGGATCGAGCGGTTCATGGGTGAGGCCTAAGGCAATCAAGCGATCCGGTCAAGACGGCATAGCCAGGGTGCGTTTTCATAAAGTCGGTTGCTGCGAGCCAGCCACCTGACGTCTGCCTTCAACAGCGGCGCGGGAGCGGACAACGCGGCACCTCGCCTTCGGGCCAGGAGCGGAAATTGCCGAGTGCCCGGCGTTCATGGACTCGGAGTAGCCAAGGTCGATACCGAAACGCTCCTTTATTGCGCGCACTGGACCGACGCGCCGATGCGGTGCGCGTCGGTCAGCGGTGTACTGCGCTCGATTCGGCGACCTGACGGCTGTCGTTGCGCAGCCTGCCGGCGAGCTCTGTAAGTGAGCTTTCCGCTGGTTGCGCGTGGGGTGCCGGGTCAAGATTATCGATGCCGGTCGCCACTACCGAGACGCGGACGATACCCTCCAGGCTTTCATCAAACGATGCGCCAATGATGATGTTGGCGTCCTGGTCGGCCTCGTCGCGAATGCGAGTAGCAGCTTCGTCGACCTCGAATAACATCAGGTCCTTGCCGCCAGTAATGGAAATGATGAGGCCGCTGGCACGCTTGATCGAGGGGTCCTCGATCAATGGATTTGAAATCGCGGCTACGGCGGCGGTGACCACGCGGTTTGCGCCGGAAGCCTCGCCTCTGCCCATCATGGCCTTGCCCTTCTCCCGCATTACGGCGAGAACGTCGGCAAAATCGAGGTTGATCAGACCTTCCTTGACTATGAGGTCGCTGATGCAGGCCACACCCGAATAAAGCACCTGATCGGCCAACACGAAAGCATTGGAGAACGTGGTCTTTTCGTTAGCCACCCGGAATAGGTTCTGGTTTGGGATGATCAGCAGAGTATCTACCACCTTCAGTAGTTCCGCGATGCCGGCCTCGGCAAGGCGCATGCGGCGCTGGCCCTCGAAGTGGAATGGCTTTGTGACTACACCGATGGTGAGAATGCCAAGCTCGCGCGCGGTCTTGGCGATAATGGGCGCTGCGCCGGTGCCCGTACCGCCGCCCATGCCGGCAGTAACGAACACCATGTGTGCGCCGGTCAAAGAATCGCGGATCGCGTCGATCGTTTCTTCGGCTGCGGCGCGCCCCACTTCAGGATGCGAGCCAGCGCCAAGACCTTCCGTCACCCGCGTGCCCATCTGGATGAGTCGCTCGGCCTTCGACATGGTAAGCGCCTGTGCATCGGTATTGGCGACGATGAAGTCGACGCCTTGCAGCCCGGCCGCGATCATGTTGTTGACTGCATTGCCACCGGCGCCGCCGACCCCAAACACGGTAATGCGCGCCTTCATCTCGCAAATATCGGTCATTCTTGCCTCACAATTGCTCTGCCGAGCTGGGGAATGAGAGCTATACACCAGGATTTTGCTCCTAAAGTGAGCGCGGCAAGCGCAGTCGCTTAGCGAGCGACGAGCGGCCACTGGCGAGATTTTCAGGCGCGCACCTGGCGCGGCATGTCAGCGGCATGTCAGCGTCTTGGCGGACACTGGCTGTTCCTGGAACGAACCGAGCGGCAATCGGCTGATGATGACCAGGCTATGAGGTTAGGCTAGGCCGCGATGGTTAACGAATTCCTAACGGGCGAGCAGCGGTCATAATTCCGCGCCGCCGCGGTGTCCGATTTGGGCCGAAAGCAGTCGTTTGCACTTTAGTCCTTGTCGAGCTCTCCGATATGACGCTGGGCATATAGCTCGAGGCCGATCCTCGCGACGAGTTCGATCTGGGTTTCCAGAAAATCGATATGCTCTTCCTCATCGTGCATGAGTTGCTCAAACATATCCCGTGTCACGTAGTCCTTGACCTGATGGCACTGGGTCGCAGCTTCAGCGTAGAGGGAGTACGCCGACAATTCGGCTTGCAAGTCGCTATCGAGCACGGCCTTCACGGTCTTCCCGATATGGAGGGATTCCAGCGTCTGCATATTGGGAGATCCATCGAGGAAGATGATGCGTTCGATGAGCTTGTCTGCGTGTTGCATTTCTTCAATCGATTCCTTGCGCCACGCCTTGGCCAGCATCTTGTAGGCCCAATTGTCGAGGAGGCGGTAGTGCAGCCAGTACTGGTTCACGGCGGTGAGCTCGTGGCGCAGCGCTTTGTTGAGGTGTTCGATAACGTCCTTATCGCCCTTCATGCTCCGCTCCTTTTCGCGGGTGCCACCGGGATCGATTGGTTGTGTGGGCGCCTGGACTTGATGTTTGGCCGACGCCATGGAGAGCTTAGAGCGTCAGAGCTTTCGGTTCGAGCAGTTTTGGGGCATCTACCGCTCGCCGTGAGCGGCGACGCAAGGAAAGGGGCGCCTGCGTTGACTTGCTCGCCGTTCGACGCACATGAGAGGTTAACCTCCGCGCCGCGACTTCAAGAAAGCGTTGGGAGGTAGAACAGGGGAGTTTTTTGGCCATGATCGAGAGGATAAGCGCGCTCACGCTGGGCACCCGTGACATGCCACGAGCTGTCCGATTCTACCGAGCCCTGGGCTTTGAGGTCCTGCATGGCGGCGAATGGTCGTCGTTCACTAGCTTTCGAGCAGATCCGAGCTACCTCAACCTCATCGACCAACCTGCCGAACGACGCTGGTCCTGGCGAGGTCGGGTCATCTTCTACGTCACCGATGTTGACGTACTTTACGAACGCGCGCTCGCGGTGGGTTACCAGCCGGCGACTGTGCCCCGCGATGCCGAATGGGGGTGAGCGCTTCTTCCACCTAGCTGACCCCGACGGCCACGAACTCAGTTTCGCTCGCCCATCTTGGTCCCGATCCCGCTCGCCGTTGGCACGCCCTGGCATGGGCTTTCGAAATACTCCCGGACCCGATTCTCACGCGCAATCAGGTGGAGCTGATGGAGATCGATACCGTGTCGTCGCCTGGCCTTGTCGAACTTGCGATTTCGCCGCAGCCGGTTGAGGCAATACTCCAAAAGATGCTGTCAAAGTGCGGATGACGGGGACTCATCGGTTGGATCCGCTTCAGATGGCTGGTTCGCGCGCTACCATTACAGGACGCGGTGGCTTATCCGCCGTTCGACGGAGGCAATATGGCTGTGCGCCGTCGGCAGCTGCAGATAGTTCGGGGGCAACCGACCTTGGGGTCACGAACGACAAAACTCAAAGTAACGCGTGCGCTTTCGGGCGCATCGCGACCAAAGCGCTCCTTGGCGGGGCTTTTTGAGCCGCCTGCGCCAGAACAGGAAGGTCCGATCCGTACCATCGAGCCGACATTGTGATGGTTGAAGCGACCTTCGGTTCGGGCCAAGCCCCGGCTCATGCGATGCACAACAGGAGACCGAGATTCGTTCATGCGTCATGTTCCTGCCAGGACGCGATTGGGCGTCACCAAGTCCGCGTTGAACCGTCATCGATCCAGCGGGGACTAACCATTCAGCGCGGCTGGTCCGACCGCAAGCGGGACCAGACCGCGAAGCTGCCGCAGCCGAATGCCCTATATGGACCCTCTCCATGTCCGACACCCATGTCCGCGATCCCTCGTGGAAAACCGATTTAATCTGGCACTATTTCCACTCCGTCACGACGGCGGCCAAGGCACCCACCGCCTATCGCAAATTCTACAGCAATCAGGACGCCGGCGACGAATTGGACAGCCGCCATCGCGTCTATGAAATGCTGGTGGATGAACAGCTGCACACCCTTCCCACCCTGGCGGCGACCGCTGACGCGTCGATGCAAAACTACAAGAAGAGCAAGCTGCCTTGGAACCAGAACAATGACGGTTTCCTCAAGGCAGTGAACAATGAATATTGGTGCGGTTCGATCATCAAGATCGTGTTTGTCCGCTACATGGGCTGGAAAATGGCCGAGCCGACCGGACGCGACCAGGTGAGCGCGGGCCGCGATCCCGGCAAAGCGGTGGATTGGACAATCAAGAATCTCGAAAACAAGGTACCGGTGCGGGCTTCCCTCGGCGGCGCCCATTATGTGGGCATCGTCGGCCACCGCACATCGGGAGTCGACGGCAAGATCACCGAGTTTCTGTGCCTCGACCCGTGGGCCTATGGCATCGACGGGGGCAATCGGGACATGAAATATGCCGGTACAAAGACCGCCTTTCTCGGGATCAGCAAACGCGACGGCGCGATATGGACCTATAGCAACAAGACCGTCGCCTTCGTCGAACGGCCATCCTAGAGCGCTTTCGAGCGAAGTGGATACCGGTTCGCGTGAAGAAAACGCGTCAAAACAAGCATCGAGAGCCCGTTCCGATTCCATCGGAACGGGAAGAGCTCTGGGAAATCATGTCCGGCCGGCGGCGCCGGAACGCCCGCCAGGACCCGGACGCAGACGTTCCGAGAATGTGCGACCAGTCTCTATGCGCTCCGCCTGAGCTCAGCAATTATGAGGCTTTCAAGCTCCTTGACGGCTTCTTCTTCAGTAATGCCGCTAACGAGCGCCACTTCTCCGGACAGGCGTTCGACTGCCGCAGCGTACAGCTGTCGTTCGCTGTAGCTCTGCTCGGAATTGACCGCGGGCCGATACAGATCGCGCATGACCTCCGCGATAGCGACAATATTGCCCGAATTGATCTTGCTTTCGTATTCTTGAGCAAGTCGGGACCAATTACCCCGCGCCTTGTGCGGCGCCTGCCCCAGGATTCGTCGCATGTGCTCGATGGCAACGGGATCGGACAGTCGACGCATTCCGGCGTTTGCCGCCTTCCTCGTCGGAACGCGTAGCGTCATCTTGCTCTTCGCGAAATAGACGACAAAGAACTCGAGGCAAGCCCCGGCCACTGTCTGTTCCTCAATCGCTACAATTTGGCCGACGCCGTGCGCAGGGTATACGATCAAGTCCGTTGCCCTAAATCCAAAGCGTGTCTCGCCGTCCTGGCCCTCATTGGTTTTGTCGGCGGAGGTCACTGATGCTGAATGTGTGCGGTTCGAATAACTCGATCTGGTCTGATTATAGAAATTCATTTCGCGACAAGCTCCATGGCTTCTGGAATTGGCTCATGGCAATTCCAGCTCTGATCAATCACGCGTCTGAAACAAACTGCCGGGCTGGAAATGATTCATGTTGCCCGATCTGATCCCCAACAAATAAGCCGCGAGCGCGTGGGCCGCCACGAGAATGACGCCTCCAATGTCCATTCCCTTCAATCGCTGTGGCTTCTTGGCAACGCGTTCCCAGTCGGCGAAATCAATCGTTCCGTGCCCATGAAACGAACATTTGCCAAACCCAGGCGACGGGACACCGGAGCAATCGGTGGAACCGGCAGGGATGCACACGTCTGCGACGCGCGATGACAAGCTCGTCGCCAGCTACCTTGCCATCGTTCAAGGCGTATCGATCAGGCTATGGCTGCGCGCTCCGATGTTCGCTTCCGGAGAATAAGCGGACATCGCGAAGCCACGTTGAAATCGGTCGAGAATGACCCGAAGCGACCTTAAGTTCTGCCCTGGTTTGGACTAACAGCAGGCCATTGAAACGCTGCAAGCGCATCTTCAGCGAGTTGAAGACATCGTCGTGAAAACATGCGCTCCGTCCAGACGGAACGCAGAGCGGTTTCGGCTGCTTCGCGGGTTGCCGCTGGATAGCGCGCCAGCAATTCCGTCACGAGCTCCTCAAACTGTGCGCCCTTTGGCTCTTTCGGCAAGGAACCGAACGACAACGGATACTCGGGGTTACGATCCACATCGTAGTAGGCTTCGTATCGTGGGTCGTCACTCATCACACTGGAAACGACGCCGACCTCGAATGAAACTTCTCGTCTCCAGCCATACCCCAATACGCGCCACCAGTATTCCAAGACTTCAAGTTCTACGACTGTTGTCGATAGCCCGGCGTGACAGCAACCGATGTTAGGGGGTTCACCATAATGCAGACCCCCGTGGCAGATAGCAGTTGCCACATCGGGATCGTCTTTGAAGTAGGGCTGTGAAATCGCCAATCGGAACTGACGCCCGCAGCATTGACATGCGGCGAGAACCAGCGCCGCCTCACGCGCATAAAAATTCGCAACCGCGTCCGGTTTGAAAGGCCCATAGCGCGGAACTGCGAACTCATCAAACCATGATGGTTCTTCCTTAATTCGGCTGCGTATGTCGGCATAGTCTGTATACACTGGGGCCTCAAGAGCGTTTGCGGACGCGCCTAGGATAGCAGAGCTTCGCAGCCTTAGGTTGATGAGGTCCGCTCCAATGAAGAGCTTGCAGGCGATTTCAGTTACTAAGTGATGAACCAAGGGGCGCGACGGCTGAGGTCAGCTTTTGGCCCAAAACCGACATGCCGTGGTCACCCGGCAATGTCCGGTTTTAGAGGGCGGAGCCGACATGGCGGATTTACGAGTCCGCGTCCTAGTTGAACGCCATGCCGCCGCTCATCGCGATGGTCTGTCCGGTCATGTAGGGATTGTTGACCAGCAGCATCACGGCCTGCGCGACCTCCTCGGCGGTGCCGAAACGGCCCATCGGAATGCGGCTGACCAGCTCGCTTTGTCCCTTCATCATGTCGGTCTCGATCAGCGAGGGCGCGACGGCATTGACGGTGATGCCCTCCTTGACGAGGCGTGCGGCATAGCCGCGGGTCAGGCCCTCCATGGCCGCCTTGGACGCGTTGTAATGCGGCCCGATCGAGCCGGCGCCGCGCGCGGCGCCGGAGGAGATGTTGACGATGCGGCCCCATTTCCGGGTGCGCATCATCGGCAGCACCGCCTGCGTGCACAGGAACGCCGATTTGAGATTGACCGTGATGGTGCGGTCGAAATCCTCTTCGGTGAGGTCGTCGACACCCCTGACGATGGCGATGCCGGCATTGTTGACGAGGATGTCGACCGGGCCGAGCTCCGATTTGGCGCGCTCGAGCAGCGTGGCGACCGCGGCCGCTTCCGAGACGTCGCCGGCGATCGCGACGGCGCGGCCGCCGGCGGCGGTGATGCCCTTCGCCAGCGTCTCCGCCGCGGCCGAGCGTTCACGGTAGTTGATGGCGATGGCGGCGCCGGCATCCGCCAGCATCTTGACGATCGCCGCACCAATGCCGCGCGATCCGCCGGTCACCAGCGCCACATGTCCGTGCAGACTGCTTGTTGTCATCTGGTCACCCTGTTCGACGTATGCTCGCAGGCTCGCAAACGGGAAGGCTAGGCGCAATGCAACTCTGCTCAAATCTGCGTTGCGGGGGCGCCGCGCGGCGAAAAACCGGCTTCCGGGGCCGGAATCGGCCTTGCGTCCGGCCCGGGCCGGCGGCAATGGTTGGGGCATCACTTCTTGGCCCACCCACGAGAGATCGATGAGCAAACTGATTGTCCGCGCCGGCGAGTTCACCTTTGACGCCCGTTTCGAGGAGCAGCTCGCGCCGAAGACGGTCGCCGCGTTCCGCAAGGCGATGCCGTTCGAGAGCCAGGCGATCCACGTGCGCTGGAGCGGCGAGGGCGTCTGGATGCCGCTCGGCGATCTCGACTTCGGCGTGTCCTACGAGAACCACACCAGCTATCCGGCGCCGGGCCAGATCATCCTCTATCCGGGCGGCATCAGTGAGACCGAGATCCTGCTCGCCTATGGCGGCGTGCATTTCGCCAGCAAGATGGGCCAGCTCGCCGGCAATCATTTCATCACGCTGACCTCGGGGCTGGAGAACCTCACCGCGTTCGGCAAGACCGTGTTGTGGAAGGGCGCGCAGAACATCCGCTTCGAGGAAATCTGATGTGACCGAGGCCCGCTATCCGCGCGATCTCCGCGGCTATGGCCGCAATCCGCCCGATCCGAAATGGCCCGACGCGGCGCGCATCGCCGTGCAATTCGTGGTCAATTTCGAGGAGGGCGGGGAGAACAACGTCCTGCACGGTGATCGCGCCTCGGAAGCGTTCCTGTCCGACGTGCTCGGCGCGCAGCCCTGGGTCGGCCAGCGGCACGCCAATATCGAAACGATGTTCGAATATGGCTCGCGCGCCGGCTTCTGGCGGCTGTGGCGGATATTCACCGCGCGGAAGCTGCCGGCCACGGTGTTCGGCGTCGCGATGGCGCTGAAGCGCAATCCGGACGTCGTCGCCGCGATGCAGGAGGCGGGCTGGGACATCGCGAGCCACAGCCTGCGCTGGGTCGAGCACAAGGACATGTCGGAGGACGAGGAGCGTGAGGAGATCGCGCGCGCCATCGCCGTGCACACCGAAGCCACCGGCGCGCGGCCGCTCGGCTGGTACACCGGCCGCTCCTCGATCAACACGATGCGGCTTTTGATGGAGGCGGGCGGCCTGCGCTATCTCTGCGATTCCTATGCCGACGATCTGCCGTACTGGATCAAGGCAGCCGGCACCGAGCCGCATCTCGTGATCCCCTATACGCTCGATGCCAACGACATGCGCTTCATCAACGCGCAGGGTTTTGGCGGCGGCGAGGAGTTCTACACCTATTTGAAAGACAGTTTCGACGTGCTCTACGCCGAAGGCGCGACGTCACCGAAGATGATGTCGATCGGCCTGCATTGCCGAGTGGTCGGGCGTCCGGGCCGCGCCGCCGCGCTGATGCGCTTCCTCGACTATATCGGGAAGCACGAGCACGTCTGGGTGCCGACCCGGCTTCAGATCGCCGAGCACTGGCACGCCAATCTCAGGCATCTCGCCGAAGACGCGTTCGAGATCACCTAGCGCGGTTCCGCGTCCACCGATCCAACGCGATATCCCGCGCATCCGAGTTGCATCGGGTGAATTGCTGCGTTGCACAGAGGTCAGAAGCGATCGGCGATTCCGCGCGTTAGCCGCCTGCAGTGCGGGAGCAGGCGGATTTCATGCGGAACATTCTTGCCGAATTGGAGCACACATTTCGTTGGGTTCCGGATTGGGTCGTTGGCCTCGGCGTAATCACGGGGGCAGTCGTTGTCGCGCTCATCGTTCACTCGATCGCGCAGCGTCTCGTCCACCGCATGGTGGGACCGAAGAACGCGGTCGCGCCCATGCTGCTTGACCGGACAGCGGGTCCGACGCGGCTGGCGCTGTGCCTTGCCGCCGTCGCGCTGGTCTTGCCGCTGGCGCCGCTCGACGATCTGCTGCGGCAGACGCTCAGCCATGTTTTCGGCGTCGCCGGCATCGCGCTGGTCGGCTGGATTTCGATCCGCGCCGTCGACATGGCGTCGGCAAGGTATCTCGATCGCTTTCGTCTCGACGTGGCCGAGAATTTCCTGGCGCGCAAGCACGTCACCCAGGTTCGCGTCTTCAAGCGGGTCACCGACACGCTGATCGTCATCATCGCGGTCTCAACCGCGCTGATGACGTTCGACTCGGTCAGGCAATATGGCGTCAGCCTGTTCGCCTCCGCCGGCGCCGCCGGCCTGATCGTCGGTCTTGCCGCCAGGCCGCTGCTCAGCAATCTGATCGCCGGCGTGCAGATCGCCGTCACCCAGCCGATCCGGATCGAGGACGCCGTCATCATCGAGAACGAATGGGGCTGGGTCGAGGACATCGCCTCGACCTATGTCGTGATCCGGCTTTGGGACTGGCGGCGCATGGTGGTGCCGCTGTCCTACTTCATCGAGCGCCCGTTTCAGAACTGGACGCGCGACGCGCAATCGCTGATCGGTGCAATCGCGCTGCATGTCGACTACAGCGCCAACGTGCCGGCGATCCGCAAACGACTGGAGCAGGTGGCCAAGGAGTCGCGGCTCTGGGACGGCGCGGTCGCCAATTTGCAGGTGATCGATACTCATCCGCGCACCATCGAGCTGCGCGCGTTGGTCAGCGCCCGCAATGCGCCGCAGTCCTGGGATTTGCGCTGCGAGATCCGCGAGAAGCTGCTGGCGTTCATCCGCGATGAGATGCCGGAGGCGCTGCCGCGCGATCGGGCGATCCTCGCGCCTGCGGCCGACGGATTTGGCCGGGACTTTCTGCGCGGTGCGCCGTCGCGTGAGCGTGCAACTGCGACAGCGTCACCGAACTGATCAGTTATCTGCTTTAATGCCCTGCCATGTGCCGGCCGATCTCGGTGAGGTCGGCCTCGCTGGCGCGGGCTTCATGCACGAACGTGCCGTGGAACATCACGACCAGCCGATCCGACAGCTCCAGGAGCTCATCGAGGTCCTCGCTGACCAACAGCACTGCCGCGCCGCGGTTGCGGGCGGCCATGATCTCGGCGTGGATCTGCGCCACCGCCGCGAAGTCGAGCCCGAAGCAGGGATTGGCGGCGATCAGCACCTCGACGTCGCCCGAGAGTTCGCGCGCCAGCACCGCGCGCTGCACATTGCCGCCCGACAGCGCCGCGATCGGCGTCTCCGGCGTTCGGGTCTTGATCTTGTAGCGGTTGATCTTGCGCTCGGCGTCGTTGCGGAAGGCCGAGCGGTTCAGCCACCAGCCGCCGCGCGCGAACGGGGCACGATCGAACTCGCGGAATGCGATGTTGTCGGCGACGCTCATGCCGCCGACGCAGGCATTCTTCAGCGGCTCTTCCGGCAACAGCGACATCCTGTGGCGCCGCATCTCCGCGCGGCTCGCCGCATAGGTCTCGCCCTGCACACGGATCGCGCCGCTCTCGGCCTCGCGCTGGCCGGCCAAAACCTCCACGAGCTGGCGCTGGCCGTTGCCGGAGACGCCGGCGATGCCGACGATCTCGCCGCTCTTCACGGTCAGCGACACGCCGTGCACGGCGATCGCGCCGGCATCGTCAAGCGCGGTGAGCTTGTCGAGCTCGAGCCGGGCCGCGCCGGTCTCGCCGGTGCGCGGCGGCTGCACCGTCAGCTGCTCGGCGCCGATCATGGTGCGGGCCATCTCGTCCGGCGTCAGCTCGGCGACCCGGCCGCTGCCGGCAAGCTTTCCGCGGCGCAGGATGGTCACCTCGTCGGCAAAGGCCATCACCTCGCGGAACTTGTGCGTGATCATCAGGATGGTGAGCTCGCCCGCGACCACCATCGCGCGCAGCATGCCGAGCACCTCATCGGCTTCGCCCGGCGTCAGCACCGAGGTCGGCTCGTCCAGGATCAGGAAGCGCCGCTTCAGATACAGCTGCTTGAGAATCTCGCATTTCTGCCGTTCGCCGGCGGAGATGTCGGAGACCCTTGCGTCGAGCGGCACCTTGAACGGCATCCGCGCCAGGAAGGCCTCGAGCTCCTTGTTCTCCTTGCGCCAGTCGACCATCGCAGGCACGTCGTCGCGCGCCAGCACCAAATTCTCGGCGACCGTCATCGCCGGCACCAGCGTGAAATGCTGGTAGACCATGCCGAGCCCGAGCGCATGCGCGTCCTTTGGATTGGCGATCGCCTGCTGGCGGCCGCCGACGAGGATGTCGCCTTCGGTGGCGTGGTAATAGCCCATGATGCATTTCACGAGCGTGCTCTTGCCCGCGCCGTTCTCACCGAGCAGGGCGTGGAACGAGCCGGGACGCACCTTGAGCTCGACATTGTCGAGCGCTGTGAAATCACCGAACCGCATGGTCATCGCGATGGCGTCGACGCCGAACGCGCCGGACGGTGCGGGCGGCTCGCCGATGATCACGACAGCGCCCCGATCAGGTCGGCGGATCTGGTCACCGCGCCGAACACGCCGCCCTGCATCTTGATCATCTTCACCGCGTGATCGTGATTACCCTTGTCGGTCGCGCCGCAGCAATCCTCGACCAGCACGCATTCGAAGCCGCGGTCGTTGGCCTCGCGCATCGTGGTGTGGACGCAGACATCGGTGGTGATGCCGGTCAGCACGATGTTCTCGATGCCGCGCAGCCGCAGCATCAGCTCGAGGTCGGTGGCGCAGAACGAGCCTTTTCCGGGCTTGTCGATAACAGGCTCGCCGGGCAGCGGCGCGAGGTCCGGAATGATTTCCCAGCCGGGCTCGCCGCGCACCAGGATGCGGCCGCAGGGGCCGGGATCGCCGATGCCGGCGCCGATCTGGCGCGAGCGCCAGCGCTTGTTGGCTGGCAGGTCGGCCAGATCGGGGCGGTGGCCCTCGCGGGTGTGGATGATGTGAAAACCCTGCGCGCGCATCACCGCGAGCAGCTTCCTGATCGGCTCGATCGGCGCGCGTGTCAGCGAGAGGTCGTAGCCCATCTTGTCGACATAGCCGCCGACGCCGCAGAAATCCGTCTGCATGTCGATGATGATGAGCGCGGTATTCTCTGGCCGCAGATCGCCGTTGTAGGGCCAGGCGTAGGGCTCGGACTTGATGAAGCGCTCGGGCATGACATGATCTTTCGAGATGCTATCGGGTGATCGACAATTCGGCGGGCGCGCCGGTCAGCGTGCGCTTCGGCGAGCAGGTGATGATCATGATCGCGAGCGTCAGGATGTAGGGCGCGGCGTTGAACAGATGATAGCCGGAGGTGATGCCGACCGATTGCAGCGCCGGCCCGAGCGCGGCCGCGCCGCCGAAGGCGAGCGAGGCCCACAGGCACAGCATCGGGTCCCAGCGCGCGAAGATGACAAGCGCGACCGCGGTGATGCCCTGTCCCGAGGAGAGGCCTTCGTTCCAGCTGCCGGGATAGAACAGCGACAGGAACGAGCCGCCGATGCCGGCGAGGAAACCGCCGACCATGGTGGCGCGCAAGCGGATCAGCAGCACCGAATGACCCATCGCGCGCGCCGCGTCGGCGCTCTCGCCGGCGGTGCGGATCAACAGGCCCCAGCGCGTGGTCCTGAACGCCCAATAGAGCAGCGGCGCGATCGCGACGCCGATCAGGAACAACACGTTGATGCGCAGCGCGGCGCGCACCTGCGGCACGTCGCTCCACCAGCCGAAATCGATCGCCGGCAACCGTGCCGCCGTCGGCTCGATCAGCGGCTTGCCGAGGAAGAACGCGAGCCCGGTGCCGAGTAGCATCAGCGCGATGCCGACCGCGATGTCGTTGACGCGCGGCAGCGAGCAGATCCCGGCATGCAGCGCGCCGAACAGGGCGCCGGTGATGCCGGCCGCGAGCACGCCAAGCCATGGCGAGCCGGAGAGATAGGAGATGCCGTAGGCGCTCATCGCGCCCATCACCAGCGTGCCCTCGAGGCCGAGATTGATGCGGCCACTTCGCTCGGTGATGCATTCGCCGAGGCTGACGAACAGGAACGGCGTCGAGACGCGGATGGCGCCGCCGAACACGGCCAGCGGAACGGTCCAGAGCCCGAGCGAAGTATCCGCCATGTCAGGACTTTCCCTTCAGGAAGCCGATGCGCCCGTAGAGCGCGTCGCTCGCCAGCACGAACACGAAGATGATGCCTTGCAGCACCAGCACCGAGGCGTCGGGCAGGCCGAGCCGCCGCTGCAAAAGGCCGCCGGAGGCCGAGATGCCGCCGAGCAGGATCGCCACCGGAATGATCGCCAGCGGATTCTGCCGCGCCAGGAATGCGACGAGGATGCCGGTGAAACCATAGCCCGCCGCGAGGTTGGCGTTGGTGCGGCCCTGCACCGCCGCGACCTCGATCATGCCGGCAAGCCCGGCGCAGCTGCCGGCGAGAAAGCAGACGGTCAGGATCAGCTTGCCGACACTGAGGCCGACGATCTTGGCGGCGCGGATGTTGCCGCCGGCGACGCGCGCCGCGAAGCCGAAGGTGGTGTGATAGATCAGGATGTAGGCGGCAACGGCCGCGACCAGGCCGAACACCAGGCCCCAATGCACGTCGGTGCCGGGAATGGTGCCGATCATGTTGGCGGCGCCGATCTCGCGCGTCGACGGCTTGTTGAGGCTCGCCGGATCGCGCATCGGCCCCTCGACCAGATGGTTCAGAATCGCGAGCGCGATATAGACCAGCAGCAGGCTCGAGATCGTCTCGTTGACCCCGCGGTATTGCCGCAGGCCGCCCGACAGCGTGATCCAGAGGCCGCCGCCGATCATGCCCGCGATCACCATCGCGATCTGCACCACGATCGGCGCCGCGCCCTGCAGCGCCAGCGCCGCCGCGGTCGCCGACAGCGCGCCGATCAGCAGCGCGCCTTCGCCGCCGATGATCACCATGCCGAGCTGCGCCGGCAGCGCCGTGCACAGCGCGGTCAGGATCAGCGGTGCGGCGCGGGTCAGCGTGTTCTGCCAGGAGAAGGCGGTGCCGAACGCGCCGTAATACATGTAGAAATACAGATCGAGCGGGTTCTTGCCGTACAGCGCGACAAAACCGCCGAACACCGCGAGCGCGCCGACCAGCGCCGCGGCCGGGATCAGGATGTATTCGATGCTCGCGCCGTGGCGCTGGAGGAATCCGGGATCGGCGGCCGGAGCGATGCCGGCCGCCTCCACCGATTCCGCCGCCTCGGTCGTCACGCGGTAGCTCCGATCACGCCCTCGACGAGATAGTCCATCTTCTCGAGCTCGGGATCCTGCTGGCCGCGATCAGTGCCGGAAGCGATCACCGTCTTGCCCTTGTTGTCGACGAGTGGGCCCTTGAAGATGGTGTATTCGCCGGCGATGATCTTGGCCTTGACGTCGTCGGCATGCTTGCGCGCTTCTGCCGAGACCATCTCGCCATAGGGCGACACCTTGACGATCTCTTCCTTGAGACCGCCGCGATAGAAGTTCGGGATCGCTTCGCCCGCGGTGATCATCTTGACGAATTTCGGGTAGAGCGCCTCCCAATTCCACTCGGCGCCGGTGAGATAGGCCTTCGGCGCCAGCGGCGACTGGTTGACGTGATAGCCGCATACGAAGGCGCCGCGGCGTGCGGCGTTCTCGACCATCGTCTTCGGTCCGTCGACATGGCAGGTCAGCACGTCGACGCCCTGGTCGATCAGGCTGTTGGTCGCCTCGGCTTCCTTGACCGGCATCGACCAGTCGCCGGTGAAGATCACCTGCGTGGTCGCCTTCGGATTGGCGAGCCGGGCGCCGAGCGTGAATGCGTTGATGTTGCGCAGCACCTGCGGAATCGGCTTGGCGGCGACGAAGCCGAGCTTGCCGCTCTTGGTCGAATAGCCGGCGACGATGCCGGAGATGTATTGCGCCTCGTCGATATAGCCGAAATAGCTGCCCGCATTCTTCGGGTCCTTGTCGGACCACAGGCCGCCGCAATGCTCGAAATGCAGTTTTGGAAACTTGCCCGCCATCTTGAGGACGTGCGGGTTGTAGTAACCGAACGAGGTCGGGAACATGAGCGTGGCGCCGTCGAGATTGATCATGGACTCGATGGTCTTCTCGACCGCATCGGTCTCCGGCACCTTTTCTTCCTCGACCACCTTGATGCCGGGAAGCTTCTTCACCGCCGCCGCGCCCTGGGCGTGGGCCTGGTTGTAGCCGTAGTCGTCGCGCGACCCGACATAGATGAAGCCGACCGTGGTTTCGGCTGCCGCCGCGCCGCGAATGCCGAGCGTGCTGCCAAGCGCCAATGCCGCGCTTCCCTGCAACAAATGCCTTCTTGAAATTCTGCCAAAATCCATCGCCTGCTCCCTCCGGCGGGTCCGGCCCGCCTGTCCTTGTCGCAGCCGCCCGACGGCGGAGCTTGGACGGAGTGTCGCAAGCTTCATGCCAGAGCATGTTTGGCGATCATTGCGCCGTAAGCGATTGAATTCGAACGGAAACGATGAACGACCTGATAGGCTTCGGAAGTCGATCGGGATCGTTCTGCCTATTTTATGAGCGATCGATCGTCGTTGTATGCAATGCCGTTAAGCAGTCGCTAACCGGTGGCGGGCCGATGCGAGCTTCGTCCGGGGTCGGCGCCCGGAGGGTCATTTGCCGGCTGGTGAATCGGATCGGGCCTGCTACGAGTGAGACCGGCTCGGGTGCCGGGTTGGACTGATGGGAAACAGCATGAGCGAGACAAAACCGCCCCCCCTTGGCGGCGAGATCGTGGCACGGATCGATCAGCTCGCGGCGATCTCCGAGACGCCGGAGCATCTGGCGCGAGTGTTCCTCACCGACGAGCACCGCAAGGCGGCCGATCTCATCCTGTCCTGGATGCGCGAGGCCGGCATGAGCCCGCATCTCGACGCCATCGGCAATGTCTGCGGGCGCTACGAGGGCGAGCGGCCGGGCCTGCCGGCGCTGATGCTCGGCTCGCATTACGACACCGTGCGCGACGCCGGCCGATGGGACGGCCCGCTCGGCGTCATCACCGCGATCGCCTGCGTCGACGATCTGAACCGGCGCGGCAAGCGGCTGCCGTTCGCGATCGAGATTGTGGGCTTTGCGGACGAGGAGGGGGTGCGCTTCGCCTCGACCCTGCTCGGCAGCCGCGCGGTCGCCGGCACCTTCGACGAGAGCGTGCTCAACACGCGCGACCGCGCCGGCACCTCGATGCGCGACGCGCTGATCCAGTTCGGGCTCGAGCCCGATCATATCGGCAAGGCGGCGCGCGTCCGCCGCGAGCTGCTCGGTTATGTCGAGCTGCACATCGAGCAGGGCCCCGTGCTGGAGGAGAAGGCGCTGCCGGTCGGCGTCGTGACCGCGATTTCGGGCGCGACCCGGCTTGCCGCCAGTCTCACCGGCGTCGCCGGCCATGCCGGCACGGTGCCGATGAAGCTGCGACGCGATGCGCTGGCGGGCGCTGCCGAATGCATCGTTGCGATCGAACAGTTTTGCAGGTCCGACGAACAAGGCCTCGTCGGCACCGTCGGCTATGTCAGGGCGATGCCGGGCGCCACCAATGTGATCCCGGGCAAGGTGTCCTTCACCATGGACATCCGCTCGCAGAGCGACATGCATCGCAAGCGTGCCGTCGCCGACATCGTGCGGCAGATCGAGGCGATCGCAAACCGCCGCGACCTCGCCTTGCAGATCGACGTCACCCACGAGAACCGCAGCGTGCCCTGCGCGCCGTGGCTGAAGACGCAGATCGCCGAGGCCGTCGCGGCCGAGGGCTATGCCGCGTTCGAGCTGCCGAGCGGGGCGGGGCATGACGGCATGGCGATGGTGGATGTCGCCGATATCGGCATGATCTTCGTGCGCTGCCGCGGCGGGATCAGCCACAATCCGGCCGAACATGTCGAGCTCGCCGATGCCGACACCGGCGCGCGGGTGCTGCTGCGCTTCGTCGAGAATTTTCGTCCGCACGGTGCAGTGAATAGCTAAAATTGCGCGCTTCGCAGGCCTTCGCTGAGGACCGCTTGCTGTCTACGTTGCGTCAGCACGCCGCAAGCACCGGTCCAGGTCCGCTGCCGGACCCGACCCGTGCCGAATCCGCATAGACCAGGCCGCCGTTTCCGGCTCAGCTGGCCTATTGCGGGCCGGGCGTGAAGCGCTAGACTTGGTGCAACGGGGGGTAGTGGACATGAGGTCGTCCGTCGTCCAGGACGTTCAGTTCCCAAAGCAACCGGCGCTGCAGCTGATCTATGACACTGCGCCGATCGGTCTTGCCTACCTCTCTCCCGATTGCCGTTACCTTCAGATCAACCAGCGTCTCACCGAGATCTGCGGCATTTCGGTCGAAGGCCACCTCGGGCGTACGGTGCACGATTGCGTGCCCGCGCTGGCTTCGGCGGTCGAAGGTATCGTTCGGTCGATCATGGAGACCGGAGAGCCCGTCACCGGCGTGGAGGTTTACGGCCAGCGCCCCGGCCACAATGACGAGCGATGCTGGATCACGCATTGGCATCCGCAGCGCGAACCGAACGGGAGCATCGTCGGCGTCAACGTTGCGGCCGAAGAGATCACCGATCGCAAGCGGAGCGAACGCGAGATCCGCGCCGCGCGCGATGCAGCCGAGAAGGCCTTGCACCATCTGCAGGAGACCCAGGCGTCCCTGATCGAGGCGGAAAAGCTCGCGGCGCTGGGCCGGCTGGTCGCCGGCGTCGCGCACGAGATCAACAGTCCGGTCGGCACCAGTCTCACCGTCGCCTCGGTGCTGGAGCAGAAATGCGCCGACTTCGCTGCCGAGGCCGCGCGCGGCAAGCTGAAGCGATCCAGCCTGAGCGATTTCATCGAGGTCGTCGAAAGCGCCTCGTCGCTGCTTGTCGGCAACCTCAAGCGCGCGGCGGACCTGGTGCAGTCGTTCAAGCAGGTGGCGGTGGATCGCAGCTATTTCGACCGCAGCCAGTTCGACCTCGGCGCGGTGACCGAGCAGGTTCTCTCGAGCCTGCGTCCGGCCTTGCCGAAGAACAACCTTGCGCTCGAGGTCGATTGCCCGCCCGGTCTGGCCATGAACAGCTATCCCGGCCCCTACGGCCAGGTGCTGACCAACCTGTTCGTCAATTCGGTGGCGCACGCGTTTCCGGATGGCAAGGGCGGCGTGATCACGATCCGGCTGCGCGCGTCAGGCGCGGACCAGGTCGAGATCCTGTTCGCCGACAACGGTTGCGGGATGGATCACGACGTGCTGCGGCAGGCCTTCGATCCCTTCTTCACGACGCGCCGCGACATCGGCCGCATCGGGCTCGGTCTCCACATCGTTCATAACATCGTCACGAACCGGCTGGGCGGAGAGCTTAATCTCGACAGTGCGCCGGGCATGGGGACAGCCATGCGGATCACGCTGCCACGCGTGGCGCCGCAGCGTGTGACCGACAGTTGATGCCCACAGGGGGCGTTGAGAAGGAAATGCTCCCCCGCTTTCGAGCCGGAAAACGTCCTTCCAAGTAATCGCCGCAAAAGGCATTCCACGACCCTTGCTTCCGCCCCCGTCGTCGCGACATTCTCGGGGTATTCCTGATGGTTACGACGATGAGCCAATCCGCATTCGATCCCTTCGGCGAGCCGGTCCCCGCGGTCGATCCTTCGATCGCGAGCGAGGGCGTGTCGAAATGGCTGAAGACCGCGGGCACCAGCGTGTTCTGGGTGCTGGTGGTCGGCATCGTGCTGGCACGCGCCGTGTATTTCGAGCCCGGCGTGTTCAGCTTCGAGCATGCCGTTGCCTGGGCGCAGGGTCTGTTCGCCGCGCTCTAGCCGCCGGCATCGGCGGCGCCGTCTTCGTGCCCTTTGTCTCCCGAATGATCCCCTCGAACGCCACCGCCGCCGGCACGTCCAGCCGGCCGGGCGATTTCAGTTGCCAGAGCGCGCGCTCGATATGGACGCCCTTGATCGGGATCACCTTCAGCTTTCCGAGCTTCACCTGGTCGTCGATCGTCGCGATCGACACAATGGCGACGCCGACACCGGCGGCGACCGCCTGTTTGATCGCCTCGGTGCTGCCGATCTCGAGCGTCCGCTGCGGCTCGACGTGGTGCGCAGCCAGCGCCTGCGCCACCACCTCGCGCGTGCCTGAGCCGGGTTCCCGCACGATCAGGATCTCGTCGTTCAGTGACCGGATGTCGATCGGCCCCTGGACCGCTGCGAAGCGATGATTTGGACCCGCGATCAGCGCCATCACGTCGGTACGCCAGGCTTCGCTGATCAAATTCTCGTCCTCGACCGGCCCCTCGACCAAGGCGATCTCGATTTCGTGTCCCAGCATCAGCGCGGCGATATCGCTGGTGTTGGCGCTCACGACGTGCAGATCGATGCCGGGAAAGGCACGGTGGAACACGCCAAGATATTCCGGGATCATGTAGGTCGCGATCGTGGTGCTGGCGCCGATCCGCAGCGAGCCGCTGTCGAGGTTGCGCAGCGCCTGCAATTCGTCCTCGGCGGCGCGCTCGGCCGCGAACAGCGTCTCGGCATGCCGCGCCAGCGCCGCGCCCTCCCGGGTCGGCCGCACCCCCTTTGGCGTGCGGTCCAGCAGCCGGCAGCCGACCTGCAGCTCGAAATCCCGCACGCCCTTGGAGATCGCCGGCTGGCTGATGTGCAGGAGGTCGGCGGCGCGGGAGAAACTTCCGGTTCTCGCCACGGCCGCGAACAGGCGGAGCAGATGCAGGTTGAGGGACATAACTTCTCTCTATCGGGGCAGTCCGAAAATATATTAGCCAAGAGGGGTGCCCTGGCGCATAAAATCTTCTCCGAAAAGAGGATTTTGTGCCGGAACCAGAACAAGACCAGAGTCAGAAGCAGGGGGCGCTGAGGCGCATATTCCAGCTCATTCCGGGGATTCTGCTCTGCGGGGTCGTCACGGTCATCTCGCTCGGCATCCAGGCCGCCGAGGAGCGCGTTTTCGACCACCCCTATATCGAGGCTCTCGTCGTTGCGATCCTGCTCGGCATGGCGGTGCGCACCGCCTGGGAGCCGTCGGCGCGCTGGCGCTCGGGCATTGCGTTCAGCGCCAAGCAGCTGCTCGAGGTCGCGGTGATGCTGCTCGGCGCCTCCATCAGCTTTGCCGCGATCGTGGCCTCGGGCGGGCTGCTGATCGGCGCCATCGCCGTGACGGTCGTGATCATGCTGGCGGTGAGCTATGGCCTCAGCCGGATGCTCGGGCTCAAGACCAAACTCGCGATTCTGATCGCCTGCGGCAATTCGATCTGCGGCAACTCGGCGATCGCGGCGGTGGCGCCGGTGATCGAGGCCGACGGCGACGACATCGCCTCGTCGATCTCGTTCACCGCCATTCTCGGCGTGCTGATGGTGCTCGGCCTGCCGCTCCTGATTCCGCTGCTCAAGCTGACGGCGACGCAATACGGCATCCTCGCCGGGCTCACGGTCTATGCCGTGCCGCAGGTGCTGGCGGCGACCGTGCCGGCGGGCATCGTCAGCACCCAGATCGGCACGCTGGTCAAGCTGGTGCGGGTGTTGATGCTGGGCCCGATCGTGATCGGCCTCTCGCTGCTGGTGGCGCGGCGGCGCAAGGGCGGCGACAAGGAGGGCGCTTCAAAGGCAGCGTCGATCAGCCCATTCAAGCTGGTGCCCTGGTTCATCATCGGCTTCCTGGTGCTGGCCGCGCTGCGCTCGTTCCAGCTCGTGCCCGACATCGCGATCGCGCCGGTGACCAAGACGGCGACAATTCTCACCGTCGTCTCGATGGCCGCGCTCGGGCTCGGCGTCGATGTCCGCGTGCTCTCGACCGTCGGCGGCCGCGTGACGGCGGCCGTCACGCTGTCGCTGATGCTGCTGCTGGCCTTGAGCATCGGCCTCGTGCACCTCTTCAAATAGCATCTGCCGTTTCGCTACTCGGCGGCCTTCGCGGTCTTGCCGAACATCCGTGTCGGTGCGGCAAAGCCGCAGGATGTGCCGTCGGTGATCTTGACCTGATCTTCCCAGGGCAGGCGGAAGCGGCCGGACACCATGTCCTGCATGAACGTGTAGGGGCAATCCATCGCGCCGCCCTTCACCGCGACATAGCCGCGGTGCCAGAGCTGATAGATGTTGTTCTCGACGCCCCAGTTGATCCGCGCCTCGCGCACGAGGTCGGGCCGCACCTCGGCGGTGATGATCTCGTCGGGCCGCCCCGTGGTGCCGTGCGCGATGATGCTGCCGTCGAAATTGACGATCATGCCTTCGCCCATCGAGTCGAACGACCCGTCCGAGCCGCACATGCAGACATTGGCCGTCAGCATCAGGTTCTGGAACGCGTTGGCCTGGTTGGTGAAGCGCCAGCTGTCGCGGATCGGCGCGGTGTAGCCTGCGGTGCGGATCATGATCTCCGCGCCCTTGTAGGCGCATTCCCGCGCCATTTCCGGGAACATGCCGTCATGGCAGATGATCAGCGCGATCTTGGCGCCTTTCGGTCCGTCGATCACGGGAATGCCGATGTTGCCGGGCTCCCACGGCTCGACCGGAATCCAGGGATGGAATTTGCGGTAGTACAGTTTGATATCGCCGTGGTCGTCGATGATCAGTCCTGAATTATAGGGGTTGCCATGAGGGTTGAACTCCATGATGGAGAAGCAGCCCCAGATCTTGTTCTCGATGCAGGCCCGCTTGAAAGCCGCGACTTCAGGCCCGTCGAGCCGGCACATGATCTCCGGATTGGTGTCCATCGAGAGGCCGTGCAGCGAGTATTCGGGGAACACGACAAGATCCATGGTGGCGAGATTGCGCCGCGCCTTGCCGACCATCCATACGATGCGCTCGGTCTGCCGTGCCAGGTCGGACCTTGTCGCAACCACAGGCAACTGCAGCTGCACCAGTCCGATCACCACGCCATTTGGTGATTTGTTGAGACCGCCAAGTCCATTCATGCCTGTCCTCCCGCCTGTTTGAAATGGGCTGTCATGTCGCGAACGATGATCTTCGTTCGGTCGGGCTCCCGTCTGGCTCTCAGCTAGCAACGATCATGCCAGCAAGATCGCAGCATGCGCAAATGCAGCGTACGGTCACATGCTGATCGGGATCGCCGCGATGCGCCGCATCATTGCGCAATGGCACGCGGTTTGCTTAATCAAATGCGGGTTTTCTCGCATTCGGGGCGTGCGTCATGGCGAATTCAAGCGGGACGATCGCGGCGGAGCCGGCACCGATCACGCTCGACTGGAGCAGGACCGCGCTCGTCATCATCGACATGCAGCGCGACTTCATGGAGCGAGGGGGCTTCGGCGAGACGCTCGGCAATGACGTCAGCCAGCTTGCCCGCGCGGTGAAGCCGATCGCCGCGGTACTCGCAGCGGTGCGCGACGCCGGGCTGCTCGTGGTCCATACCCGCGAGGGCCATCTGCCCGATCTCTCCGACGCGCCGCCCGCGAAGCTCGAGCGCGGCGCGCCGTCGCTTCGGATCGGCGATCCCGGACCGATGGGACGGATCCTGATCCGCGGCGAGGCGGGGCACGACATCATCCCGGAGCTCTATCCGCAGGGCAGCGAGATCGTGATCGACAAGCCCGGCAAGGGCGCGTTCTACGCCACCGAACTCGGCGACATCCTGCAGAAATACGGCATCGAGAATCTCCTGGTCTGCGGCGTCACCACCGAGGTCTGCGTCAACACCACGGTGCGCGAGGCCAACGACCGCGGCTATCGCTGCGTCGTGATCTCCGACGGCTGCGCGTCCTACTTCCCGGAATTCCACGAGATGGGCCTGAAGATGATCAAGGCCCAGGGCGGCATTTTCGGCTGGGTCACCGATTCAGCCGCGGTGCTGGAAGCGCTCGGGGACTAGCCGCCCTTCACCGCGCCCGCCGTCAGCCCGGCGACGATCTGCCGCTGCGCCATCACGGTCAGCAGCAGCACCGGCGCCGTCACGATCAATGCGGCGGCGGCGAGCGGGCCCCAGCTCAGCTGGTCGAACGAGATCATGTTGTAGACCGCGACCGGCAGCGTGCGGGTCTCGCGTCCGGCCAGCACGATGCCAAAGACGAAATTGTTCCAGGAGAAGATCACCGCGAGGATGAAGGCGACCGCAAGCCCCGGCTTGGCGATCGGCAGCGCGACATGGCGGAACACCTGCCAGCGCGTGGCGCCGTCGATCAGCGCGGCTTCCTCCAGCTCCAGCGGCGTGGTCTCGAAATAGCCGATCATGATCCAGATCACGATCGGCACCGTGACCACGAGATGGATGATGATCTGCGGCACCAGCGTGCCGAGCAGGCCGAGCCACTGGAACAGCAGGAACAGCGGGATCAGATACGACAGGCCCGGCGTGATGCGCGCGATCAGGATCACGATCGCCGATTTATGCGCCGCCATCCGTGCGATGCCGTAGCCGGCGGGCACGCCGACCAGCATCGCAAGAGCTGTGGCGCAGCCGGTGACGACGAGACTGTTGCTGAAATAGGTCAGGAAGCGGTTGGACGCGAACACGTCGGCATAGTTCTTCCAGGCGATATGCTCCGGAAAGAACACCGGCGGATAGGAGGCATTGTCGATCTCGAATTTGAGCGACAGCGAGGCCATCCAGAGAAAAAACAGGATCGCCGGCGAGACGATGACGAACACCGACAGCCAAAGCCCGATCCGGCCGACTATATAGCGCGGGTTCATGCGCCACCCCCGAGCTCTGATGTCCACAGCAGGCGCTTGCGCAGGTAGAGCAGCAGCGCCGCCAGCGCCACGATCAGGAGGAAGAACACCACCGCGATCGCCGAGCCGTAGCCGAGGTCGTAATAGACGAAGGCAACGCTGTAGAGATAGACGTTGATGGTCTCCGACGCCGATCCCGGCCCGCCCTGCGTGATCGCGAAGATGATGTCGAAGCTTTTCACCGCGTCGATCATGCGGATCATGCCGGCGATGAACAGGAACGGCATGATCAAAGGCAGCGTGATGAAGCGGAACACCTGCCAGAAATTGGCACCGTCGATCTGCGCGCTCTCATAGGGTTCGGTCGGGATCGCGGCGAGGCCGCCGAGCACGATCAGCATCACCAGCGGCGTCCATTGCCAGGTCTCGACCAGCACCAGCGAGGGGATCACCGTCGCGGGGTTGAACACCCAGAGCTGCGGCGGCAGCCCGACCAGCGACAGCAGATAGTTGAGCACGCCAAGCTGCGGGTGGAACATCATGGTCCACACCAGCGCGATCGCCACCGGGGTCGCCATCATCGGCATGATGAAGATGCCGCGGAGGAAACCGCGCGCGGCGAATTTCTGGTGAAACACCACCGCCGACAGCGTGCCGAACAGCAACGGCAGCACGACCGACAGCGCGGTGTAGGACAGCGTGTGCCCGACCGCCTCGACGAAGCGCGGATCGGTCGGCAGCCGCAGATAGTTGGCGAGCCCGACGAAGACGGTCGGCGAGCCGACCTTCCATTCCTGCAGGCTCATCCAGATCGTGAACACCCACGGAAAGATGATCACCGCCAGCACCACGACGAGCGCCGGGACCACGAACGGCCAATAGGACGGCGGATGCCATTCACGCGCCGGCGCGGCGTCTCCAGAGCCTGCGGCTCTGGACTCTTGCTTTGACGCGTTTTCTTCACGCGAACCGGTACCCACTTCGCTTGAAAACGCTTTGCTGGCCGCCGCCGGCTCAGTCGGTGTCACCACGCTCACGCTTTTTCGCTACGCTCCAGGATGGGGCGGAATTGCTCGTGCGCCTTCTTCAGCTCGGTGGCGGGATCGGCGCCCGACAGCGTTGCGGTCAGCGCCGCGCCGACGATGTCGCGGAATTCGGCGACCGGGATGATGACGGGCAGGCCGAGCTTCGAGATCTTGGCGGAATCAACCACCGACTGCAGCCATTCCTTGGTCTTCACGCCCTTGGCGACTTCGGCATCGTCGACGATGGAGTTGCGGAACGGCACGCCGCCGCCGGCCTGCAGCAGGCGCGCGCCCTGTCCGCGCGAGACCACCCATTGGCAGAGCAAATAGGCGGCTTCCTTGTTCTTGCTCGCCGCGGCGATGCCGACGCCGTCGCCATAGGTCGAGGAGAACTTGCCCTTGGGGCCGGCGGGCACCAGCGTGTAGCCGACCTTGCCGACGACGCGCGAGGCGGCGGGATCTTCCAGCGGCGGCGCCCAGCCGTCGGCGTCGATCCACATCGCCGACCGGCCCTGCGTGAAGGAGGCCATCGACTCCATCCAGTTGAAGCCGGCGACGCCGGGAGGCGCGCATTTCGTCAGCAGCCGCTGATAGAGCTTGGTGGCCTCGATCGCCTCGGGGCCGTCGGTCAGGATGTTGCCCTTGGCATCGAGGAATTCGCCGCCATAGTTCAGATAGAAGTTGGTCCACATCGCCATGTTGGCGTTGCGCAGGCCGCGGCCGACAAAGCCGTAGATGCCTTCCTTCGGATCGGTCAGCTTCTCGGCCGCGATTGCCATCTCCTCCAGCGTCTTCGGGACCTCGACGCCCTTCTTCTGGAGCAGCTCCTTGTTGTAGTAGAGGATGAAATAGTCGACCGACCACGGCAGCGACAGCATCTGGCCCTTGTCGTTGCGCGCATATTGCAGCCCGGCCGCCGAGAAATCGCTCTCGACGAGGTCCGGCGGCGTCATGCTCGGATCCCTGAGATAGCCCGACATGTCGGCGAGCCAGCCGGCCTTCTCGAATTGCCGCTTCTGCACGTGATAGCTGAGGTGCACGACGTCGAAGCTCGGCTTGCCCGAGGACAGCTCGATCACGCATTTCTGGCGCTGCTGCTGCTCGGGGATCTGCTCCGACTCGACCTTGATGCCGGTGAGCTCGGTAAATTCCTTGATGTATTTCTGCAGATTGTCGCCGCGCGGCCCCTTGGCGAGGATCACCTCGAGCGTGGTGCCGGAATATTTCTTCCAGTTGACGTCGGCGCGGGCCGGAAATCCGGTCAGTCCGACCGCGCCGGCGGCCGCGGTGCCGGCCAGCATCTGCCGGCGCGAGATCAGGTGATGCGACATGTTTCTCTCCCTGGACGGTTCTTGTTTGGGAGAGATACTAGCGCCTCAACTTTCTGTGCCTAGTCCCACATGCGCGGCGCCGTTGCATAACGCTGCGCCGCGCATGGTATGGCAGCTATGCCTTGACGAAAGCGAGCAGGGTGCCGTTGCCGGAAGCCGGCGGCACGGTGATGCTGTTGCCGCTCTTCACGCCGGCTGAGCCGAGCGCCTTCTCGGTCGCGGCAAGGTCGGCCGCGATCACGAGGCCGGCGCCGCCGCGATCGGACAGGCCGTCCAGCGACACGCCGGGATAGCGCTTGCCGAGCTGCTCTTTGGTCAGGAACACGAAGTCGGCGCGGTCGCCGCCGGACGGTACTGCAACCGCACCGTCGGCGTCGTTCCTGACGGCGACGTCGATCATCTTGGAGAGATGTGCGGCATCGGCGGCGGGATCGGGCGAGACGATCAGCACCTGCTTGAGGCGTTTTGCCCCATTGGCGTGCGCCATCAATTCGGGAATCCACACCGTCTCGCGAGTCTTGTGCTGGCAGGCGAAGATGCGGACGCCGCCGGGCGCTTCCGCGGTCGGCCACTGGAAGGTGCGGAATTTCGCCGCGGAGACCGTGCCATCAGGCAGGGTCACCGGGCGCTCGAAATCGGTCGGCCCGATCGGCGCATAGCCGCGCGCGCGAATCTCCTCGGCACCAGCAGCGGAATCCACCGCGGTGAACGCGATGCGTTCGATGCCTTCGCCGCGCTTCTCGAGGAAGGCGCGCGCCGGAGCATTGTGTTCAGTCGGCGTCAGCACGCCGAGCAATTCCATGTAGTCGGGGTCGAACATGATGGTGTAATTGCCCGATCCCATATGCGCGCTATGGGTGCCGCGCGGCGACACGGTGAAACCGAGCCGCTTGTAGTTCTCGGCGGCCTTGTCGAGGTCCTTCACCATGACCACGGCGTGATCGATTCCGATGACGTTCTTGAGTGCCACTTGTTGTCTTCCCGGCTGGAATAGGAGAGTAGAATTAGCTAACCAGAATGACCGGGCGCCCGCAAGAAAGGATCATGATGAACAGCAATGCCGTGCGCTGGCCCAATTCGCTCTGGGCAGCAGTGACGCCGTCCGGCCCTGATTGTCCCGAGCTGACCGGCGCGCAGCAGGCCGATGTCGTGATCATCGGCGGCGGCTTCACCGGTCTGTCGACCGCACTGCATCTGCGCGAGGCCAATGTCGACGTCGCGATCGTCGAGGCCGCCGAACCGGGCTGGGGAGCCTCGGGGCGCAACAACGGCCAGGTAATCCCGACGCTGTCGCGGCCCGATCCCGACGACATCATCGCGAGGCACGGCGCAGCCGGCGAGCGCTTCGTCGCGATGCTGCGCGACAGTGCCGCTGATTTGTTCGACGTCGTCAAGCGCTACAGCATCGAGGCCGAGCAGGAGCAGGCCGGCTGGGTGCAGCCGGTGCACTCGCCGGGCCGTATCAAGATCGCGGAGTGGCGGGTGCAGCAATGGTCGAAATTCGGCGCGCCGGTCGAATTGCTGTCGCGCGATCAGACCAGCGACATGCTCGGCTCGAATGCCTGGTACGGCGGCTTCTGGAACAGGACCGGCGGCCACGTCAATCCGCTGGCGCTGGCGCGCGGCCTTGCGCGCACCGTGCTCAGCCTCGGTGCGCGGATCTATGCCCGCTCGCCGGCACTCAGTTTCGAGCGCCGCGGCGTTCGCTGGGTGGTGAAGACGGAAAACGGTGAAATCTCCGGCCGCGCGCTGGTGGTCGCGACCAATGCCTATAGCGGCGAGTTCGCGAAATCGCTGGTGCCTGACATCGCGACCGAGGTGATGCCGGTGCTGTCGTGGCAGATGGCGACGCAGCCGCTGTCGGACAATGTCCGCAAGACCATCATTCCCGGCCGGCAGGCGATGTCGGACACCCATGGCGAACTGTATTTTGCGCGTTACGACGCCCGCAATCGCCTCGTCACCGGCGGTGCCGTGCTCGGCCCGGGCGACAAGGCCGGGCGGCTGAAGGCGCGGGTGACCGAGCGGTTGCAGCGCCTGTGGCCGCAGATCGGCGAGGTCTCCTTCGACTATGTCTGGAACGGCTATGTCGGGATGACCGCGGATTTCCTGCCGCGCATGCACCGGCTGGGTCCCAACGCCTATGGCTGGACCGGCTGCAATGGCCGCGCGGTCGCATTGACGATCCCGCTCGGCCGCGAATTGGCACGCGCGGTCCAGGGCGTCCCGGAAAGCGAGCTGGCGCTGCCGTTCTCCGAACCGGTGCACTACATGGCGCACGGATTGCTGCGCAAACTCGCGCCATGGATGCTGGTGCTCTACCGGCGCCGCGATGCACAGGAGCTGGTCAAGGGCGATCGTTTCGAGTTGCTGCGATGGGCGGAGTATTTCCTCGCCTCGCGCCGTTCACGGTAAGCGCGGAGCAACGTCGCTCCACGCACGCGAGATCAAGGGCATGGAGGGGCAAGCCGCCCGAGGTGGGGACTGGTCGGAGAGCGTCGCTGGAAGAGTGGGGGCCCAAGCAGGTTCGGCCGGGTGCCGCGATCACGAGGATTCCGCCGTCGGCGGATAGCGTTGTGGAAACCCCGACGCGACGCAGGCGTTATTGCCAGATAGCAACCCTGGGAGGTGGGCATGGCGAGGAAGCGCATTGGTCTTCTCACGGGAGGCGGTGACGTCCCCGGCCTTAACGCGGTGATCAAGAGCGTGACTTATCGCGGCAGCGAGGACGACATCGAGGTTATCGGTCTCCGCCGCGGCTGGGAGGCCCTCACGCACCTGAACCTCGACGACCCGTCGAGCAAGTCCCATTACATCATCCCGCTGAACCGCGAAAACACGCGCGTCATCGACCGGCGCGGCGGCACCGTGCTGCACTCGAGCCGTACCAATCCCTCTAAAATGAAGAAGTTGCCCGATCATCTCGCGGGCCGCGACTTTCCGGTTTCCCGGAGTACCAAGGGTGGCATCGCAACCACGACGTGGGACCTCACCGACGAGGTGCTCGCGAACCTCGCGGGGCTCGGTATCGAACATCTGATCGCCATCGGCGGCGACGATACTCTCAGCTACGCGGACAAGCTCAACAGGCGAGGCGTCAAGATCATTGCCATCCCGAAGACGATGGACAACGACGTGCGCAACACCGAATACTGCATCGGCTTCTCGACCGCGATCACCCGTGCCAGCGATGCCATCCAGCGCCAGCGCACCACCGTCGGCTCGCACGAGCGAATCGGCATTTTCCGCGTCTTTGGTCGCGATGCCGGCTTTACGGCACTCTATACCGCATACGCAACCTCGATCCGATGCGCCATACCGGAGTACAAGGTCGATCTCGGCAAGCTGATCCAGCTTCTCCTCGATGACAAGCACGGCAACCCAAGCAATTACGCGCTGATCGTGCTCAGCGAGGGCGCCGAGTGGGAGGGCTACAAGGTGCAGGAATTCGGCGAGCCTGACGCCTACGGTCACCGCAGGAGGGCGAGCGTGGCCGAAGCGTTCGCGGACGAGATCAAGCGGCGCACCGGCGAGGAGACCATCGTCTCCGACCTCACCTACGACCTGCGGTCAGGCGATCCGGACTTCATCGACAAGCTTGTGGCGCTGACGTTCGGCAACATGGCTTACGATGCGATCCTGGAAGGCAAAACCGGCCTCATGTCGGCGCTGGTCGAGGGCCGCTACGACCTCGTGCCGATCCCCGATGCCAAGCTCGGGGCACGCAAATTGGACGTCGCAAGCGCGTACAACACCGAGCGCTACCGTCCCCTCTATTCCAACAAGCGGGGCCTGCCGATCTTTCTCAACCGCGCTTCATAGGGCGGGTGGTAACCCCATCGAGCATGACGAGCTATTCCAGGTGCGTCGATCGCCCGTATCGACAGGCGGTGACGGAGGGGCCATAGTTCCGCAAGGAATTTGCGCAGGGAACCTGTCGCACCACACGACGTTCTTCTTCGCAAATGAGCGCGCCGTCGCCCCCGGCGCAGCGAGCGCCGAGGCGAAGGCGCTGCGCTGCGGTCGGAGGGATGCTCATGAAACTCACCATTTCGGTCATCAAGGCTGACATTGGCTCCGTTGGAGGCCACACCAAACCATCTGCGCGCATGATGACGGCTGTCGAAGGGGAGGTCGCGAAAGCGATCGACAACGGTCTCCTGATCGACGGTTTCGTGCGCCATACCGGCGACGATATTGCGATCATCATGACCCACACGCGGGACGAAGGGAGCTCCGAAGTCCACCAATTCGCCTGGAAGACGTTTCTCGCGGCCACTGCGGTTGCGAAGACCTCCGGGCTCTACGGCGCCGGCCAGGATCTTCTCGTCGACGCCCCTTCCGGAAACGTTCGCGGCGCGGGCCCGGCCGTCGCCGAACTCAGCTTCGACCACAGCCTCTCGGGCGCGAGACCCGCGGAGTCCTTCATGGTGTTCGCCGCAGACAAATGCGGCCCCGGCGCCTACAACCTGCCGCTCTATCTGGCTTTTGCCGATCCCATGTATTGCGCCGGGCTGATGCTGCCCCCGATGATCAAGGGCTTCCGTTTCCATATCATCGATATGGACAACACGGCCGGCGACAGCGTGATCGAACTCGATGCGCCCGCGGACGGCTACCACATTGCGGCGCTGCTTCGCGACAACGAGCGTTTCGGCATTGACCGCATCGTCTCAAAAACCTATGGCGAGGTCGCCGTCGCGGTTTCGGCGCAGCGCCTTCACTCCATTGCAGGCAAGTACACCGGCAAGGATGATCCGGTCGCGGTCGTCAGGAACCAGGGTATTTTCGCGGCGCCCGAAGAAATCATCTCGCCCTTCGCCAAGGCGCACTTCGTGGGCGGCGATGCGCGCGGCTCGCATGTGATGCCGCTCATGCCGGTGCCGCTCAACACCCCAGTGACGGGGATGTACTGCCTGCCGATCGTTTCCTGCGTCGGCTTCTCGATCGACCGGGACGGGAAGTTCTCGGAGTCCTACACCGATTTCTTTGACAACCTTGCGTGGGACGAGGTCCGCCAGCGCGCGCAGCGCAAGGCGATCGAGATGCGCAGCCAGGGCTGGTCCGGCGCTGCGATGCTGCCCTATTCAGAGCTGGAATATGGCGGCTTCCGCGACACGGTATCCGGATTGCTGAAGCGCTTCCGGCTGCGCGAGGAGCCCAAGCCACAAGCGGCGGAGTAGGGCCGCGCGTGCCCGGCTACACGGTTGCGGTATCGTGCTCGCGCGCGAACGCGCCGCCGGGGATCGCTGACAGCAGCGCCTGCGTATAGGGATGTTGGGGCTTGCCGAACACCTCGGCGGTCAGCCCTTGCTCGACCACGGCACCATCCTTCATCACGGCGACGAGATCGCAGATCTGCGCGGCAACGCGCAGATCGTGGGTGATGAAGATGATGGAGAGGCCGAGCTGCTGGCGCAGTCCGGCAAGCAGCTTCAGGACTTGCGCCTGCACCGAGACGTCGAGCGCCGAGACCGGCTCGTCGGCAACCAGCACGTCGGGCTTCAGAGCCAGCGCGCGGGCGAGACCGATGCGCTGGCGCTGACCGCCGGAGAATTCGTGCGGATAGCGATCGCCGGCGGACGGGTCGAGCCCGACCAGTTCGAACAGTTCTCGCGCTTCCGCAATAGCCGTGGCACGATCGGTGCCATGGACGATCGGTCCCTGCGCCACGAGCTCAGCCGCCTTGCGGCGCGGGTTGAGCGAGGCGAACGGATCCTGGAACACCATCTGGATGTGGCGCGTCTCGCGCCTGATCTCGTCGCGGCCGAGCTTCGCCCAATCCTTGCCGTCGAGCACGATCGATCCGTTGTCGGGATCGATCAGCCGCACGATGCAGCGCGCGAGCGTCGATTTGCCCGAACCGGACTCGCCGACGATGCCGAGCGTCGCGCCGCGCGGCAGGTGCAGCGAGACGTTCTTGACGGCTTCCGTGATCCGCGCGCCGCGGCCGAGGAAGCCGCCGGTGCGGTAGGTCTTGGAGACGCCGTCGATGGTCAGGATGTCCTTGCCGGACAGGATGCGCGGCGGCGGCGCCTTCAGCGGCGGAACGGCTGCGATCAGTTGTTTCGTGTAGGCATGCTGCGGATCGTTCAGCACCTTGTCGGCCGCGCCCTGCTCGACGATCGCGCCGTGCTGCATCACCACGACGCGGTCGGCGATCTCGGCGACCACGCCGAAATCATGCGTGATGAACAGCACCGCGGTCTTCTTGCGCTGCTGCAAATCGCGGATCAGCTTCAGGATCTGTGCCTGGGTCGTGACGTCGAGCGCGGTGGTCGGCTCGTCCGCGATCAAGAGCTTCGGGTCGAGCGCCAGCGCCATCGCGATCATGGCGCGCTGGCGCTGGCCGCCGGACAGCTCGTGCGGATAGGCTTTTGCGGCCGCCTTGGGGTCGGGGATGCGGACGTCCTCGAGCAGCGCCAGCACCCGCGCATTGATCTCGGACTTCGAGAGAGCGGTGTGGATCGCAAACATCTCGCCGATCTGGTCGCCGATGGTGCGCAGCGGATTGAGCGCGGTCATCGGTTCCTGGAAGATCATCGCGATGCCGGCGCCGCGCACATCGCGCATTTCGGCGCTGTCGGCGGCGCAGAGGTCGCGGCCGTCGAACATCATCCGGCCCCGTTCGATCGTCACCTCGTTCGGCAGCAGCCGCATGATGGCGTTCGCCATCATCGACTTGCCGGAGCCGGACTCGCCGACCACGCAGAGGATCTCGTTGGAGGCGATCGACAAGGAGACGTCGGACAGCGCATGCGGGCGGTCGGCGCCCTTGGGCAGGCGCACCGTCAGGGCGTCGAGGGAAAGGACGCTCTCGCTCATCGGCTCTTCAGCCTCGGATTGAGCGCATCGTTGAGGCCCTGGCCGACCAGCGACACCGCGAGCACGGTGACGAGGATCGCAATGCCGGGGATCGCCGAGACGTACCACTGCACCCGGAGCACGTCGCGGCCGAGCCCGATCAGGTTGCCCCAGGAGGCGACGTTGGGATCGGACAGCCTCAGGAAGGCGAGCGCGCTTTCCAGCAGGATCGCGACCGCCATCACCACGCTGGCGTAGACGATCACAGGCGGCAGCGCGTTGGGCAGGATTTCGCCAAGGATCAGCTGGACGTCCTTCATGCCAAGCGTCTTGCCGGCCTGGACGAATTCGCGGTTGCGCAGCGACAGGAACTCGGCGCGGGTCAGCCGCGCCGGCGCCGGCCACGACACCGCTCCAACTGCAATGGTCACCGTGGTCAGGGTCGAGCCGAACACCGCGACCAGCACCAGCAGCAGCACGAAGTTCGGCAGCGTCTGAAATGCCTCGGTGATCCGCATCAGCACATTGTCGACCCAGCCGCCGTAATAGCCGGCGAAGGCGCCGACCAGGATGCCGATCAGGATCGCGATCACGGTGGCGACGCCGCCGATCAGGAGCGAGATCCGCGCGCCGTAGAAGATCTGGGCGGCGATGTCGCGGCCGGAATTGTCGGTGCCGAGCAGGAAGCGCGGGTTGGAGAACGGCCAGATCAGCGGCCGGCCGGCAAGGGCGAGCGGATCGCGCGGATAGAGGAGACCCGCGCTGATCGCCATCGCGATCACAAGCAGCAGCAGGATCAGGCCGATCACCGCGGCCGGGCTACGGAAATAGCGTTTCACGGCGTCCATCGTCAGCCCTCCGCCGCGATGCGCGGATCGAGCCGCGCGTAGAGCAGATCGACGACGAAGTTCACGGATATGACAAGCAGCGCGGACACGAAAACGATGCCGAGCAAGGTGTTGAGGTCGCGCTGCACCACGGATTCATAGGCAAGGCGGCCGAGACCGGGCAGGGAGAACACGCTCTCCACCACGACCGAGCCGCCGAGCATGGTGCCGGCCTGCAATCCGATCAGCGTCACCATCGGCAGCAGCGCGTTGCGCAGCACATGGCGGGTGATGACATGGGTCTCGTCCAGCCCCTTGGCGCGGGCGGTGCGGACGAAATCGAGGTTCAGGACCTCCAGCATCGAGGCGCGCATGATGCGCAGATAGATCGCGAGGAAGATCAGCCCGAGCGTCAGCGTCGGCAGCACCAGATGGGCCGCGATATCGAGCACGCGCCAGATCCCGGTCTGGACGTTGCCGATATCCTCGAAGCCGCCCGGCGGCAGCCATTGCAGATAGACCGAGAACACCACGATCGCCATCAGCCCGAACCAGAACGAGGGCGTGGCGTAGAAGATCAGGCCGAGGGTGGAGATCATCGTGTCCGGCCAGCGGTTGACGCCGCGCGCGGCGATCACGCCGAACACGAGGCCAAAGAAGAACGCAAATGACAGCGACGCCGTCATCAGCAGGATGGTCGGCGGCAGCCGTTCCAGGATCACGGTCGCCACCGGCTTGCCGTAGATCGAGGAGAAGCCGAGGTCGAGCCGGACCAGGTGCCACAGATAGTTGCCGAGCTGCGCCGGAACCGAGAGGTTCAGCCCGTAGAATTTGCGCAGCGCCTCGGCGGTCGCGGCGTCGCCGCCGCCCATCTGCGCCATCAGCGCATCGACGGTGTCGCCCGGCGCGAGCTGCAGCAGCAGGAACACGCCGATCAGGATCAGGAACAGGGTCGGGATCGAGGCGGCGAGCCGCCGCCCCGCAAGGCTCAGGATACGCATCGGTTATCTATAGCGTTTTCGAACGAAGTGGACACCGGCCTCTCGGTCACCTCGCCCCGCTTGGGGGGAGAGGTCGGATCGCATCGCAAGATGCGATCCGGGTGAGGGGGTACAGGTCTATCGATGGAGCACTATTGCGGAGAGAGCCCCTCACCCCAACCCTCTAAGAGCGAGCCTCGCTCGTCTCGACGCCGTGAAGAACGGGGAGAGGAGCAGTGGCCTCATGCACTCAGCCAAAGATCGTGCCAGCTCGTCGAGCCCCAGCGCGGCGTGTTGGAGTGGTTGCGCGCCTTGGCCGTGATCACGGTGACGAAGATCTGCTCGATCGGCATCCAGACCGGCAGCTCGGTGTTCACCTCCTTGACGAAGTCGGCATAGAGCGCCTTGCGCTTGGCCGGATCGACTTCGGTGGCGGCATCGTCGATGGTCTTGTCGACGGTCTTGTCCTCCCAGCCCCACTGGTTGGTCCATGGTGCGCCCTTGGGCTGGCCGGAGCGGTACCACACCGTGGTCGAGACGGCGGGGTCGTTGCGATACTGGTGCCAGCCGGTCGCGAGATCGAAGGCGTGCTCGTCGTAGACCTGCTTGAGGAAGCCGCCGCCGTCGTTGCGCACGATGTCGACCTGGATGCCGACTTCTCCCAGCGACTGCTGGATGAAGGTCGACCACAGCGAGATGTCCTCACCCCACGGTGCCGGCAGCAATTTCAGCGAGAAGCGATTGCCGCCGGAGGCCTTGAAGCCGGCCTCGTCGAGCAGCGCGATCGCCTTGGCCTTGTCATAGGGATATTGCGGCGTGTTCGGCCCGGGATAGAAGTCGGTCGAGGTCGAGGGGATCGGGCCGGTGCCGAGCTTGGCGAAATCGCCCAAAAAATTCTCGATGAAGAACGGCACGTTGATCGCGTGCGCGATGGCGCGGCGGACCCGGATGTCGGACAGCTCCTTGCGGCGGAAGTTGAACTCGATGGTGTTGGTGCGGGCGTTGCCCTCATTGCCCTTGGTCTGGACGATGAAGCGCTTGTCCTTGCCGAGCCGCGCCATGTCCGAGATCGTCAGGCCCGAGAACGGGCTGTAGTGCAGCTCGCCGGCCTCCATCTGGGCGGCCGCGGCGGCGCGGTCGGTGATCACCTTCCAGACGATGCGGTCGAGATAGGGCGCGTTCGGCCGCCAGTAATCCGGGTTGCGGTCGGCGATGATGTATTGCCCGCGCTCATATTTGACGAATTTGAACGGGCCGGTGCCGACCGGCGCCAGATTGGTCGGGTTCTGCCTGATGTCGCCGCTCTCATAGAGATGCTTGGCGGAGACATAGCCGAGGTCGGGCAGGGCCCGCAGCAACAGGTTCAGCGGCATCGGCCGCTCGTAGCGGAAGATCGCGGTCTGCGGATCGGGCGTATCGACCGATGTGAGGAACAGCTGCAGCGTCGATCCGTAGTTGAGGATCTTCTTCCACATGTTCATCGCAGTGAAGGCGACGTCCTCCGAGGTGAACGGCTTGCCGTCGTGCCAGGTGATGCCCTTGCGCAGCTTGAAGGTGACGGTCTTGCCGTCCGGCGTCGCCTCCCAGCTCTCGGCGAGCACGCCGACCGGCTGGCCGTTGGCGTCGAGGTCGACCAGGTTCTCCTGGATCTTGCCGCCGATGATGTAGACGCCGGTCGAGGCCTGGATGCTGGGGTTGAGCTGGCGCTGCTCGGCGCCGTAATGGACGTTGAACACGCCGCCCTTGCGCGGGGTTTCCTGCGCGAAGGCCCGCATCGGATTGACGACATTTGCCGCAATCGCGGCCGAGGTCAGAAGGGCCGTGCGGCGGTTGATCTCGAGGCGGCTCAAATCCATACGCGGTCTCCAGCACATACATAAAGGCTTGCATCCGGCGGCCAGCCGATCGGTCGTGGCCACGCTTCGCCGATGTTACCTTGGATTGGGAACCCGAGTCATTTTCTAATGCCTCGGTCTTTTGGAGGATCGTTTCCAAAACCTGAAGTGGCCTGTCGCAGCGCTTCGCAACCCGGATTGCGCGCAGCATTGTCGCACTTGGGGCCACGCGGGATGGGTCGAGTGATTCTCTCGAGGGGGCGTTTTCGGGAGCGCCGAAGCCGCGCAAACCCTGTAAATTTAGGGGTCGGAAGCGACTTGACTGGAAAAAACACTGGAAAAACCCCTGATTCGGGGGCTGTCCACAGCGATATTGCTGTGGGGAGTGCAGAAAACACTGTTTTTCTCGGCGTTTTCCGCCATATCGTGCCCACTCCAGAATCAATGGAGCAACCATGGCTACCCAACTGTCGAAGTCGCAAGTGATCGAGAAGATCGCGACTACCACCGAACTCTCCAAGCGCGACGTCAAGAACGTTTTGGACTCGCTCGTCGATGTCGGCCACAAGGAGCTGAAGAAGAACGGGGTGTTCCTCGTCCCCGGCTTCGCGAAGTTCGTTGTGGTCAAGAAGCCTGCGACCAAGGCGCGCAAGGGCACCAATCCCTTCACCGGCGAAGAGATGATGTTCAAGGCCAAGCCGGCCCGGAAGATCGTCCGCGCACGGCCGGTCAAGGCCGCCAAGGACGCGGTTTAAGATGAGAGGCCTCCGGTGACGGAGGCCTTTTGCTTTTGAGCCGTCGCTTCCTGCCGTTGGTTGCCCGCTAGAGCGTTTTCGAGCGAAGTGGACACCGGTTCGCGTGAAGAAAACGCGCCAAAGCAGAATCTGGAGCTCCGGTCCGGGTTGAACCGGGACCGGGGCTCTGGAGCGTTTTCGAGCGAAGTGGATACCGGTTCGCGTCAAGAAAACGCGTCAAAACTAGAATCTAGAGCCCCGTTCCGATTCTATCGGAACGGAAATGGCTCTAGACCACCGGCGACCGGCCACCATCGACATTGATGGCGGTGCCGGTGATGTAGGAGCCTTGCTCCGATGCCAGGAAGCAGGCGAGGTTGGCGAACTCCTCCGCCGTGCCGATGCGGCCGAGCGGCGTGCCCTTGGCAAGGCCCTTGGCGAATTCCCCGAAATCCGTGCTCGGCGCCTGGGCAGCATGCCGCTTGACCCATTGATCGCTCATGATCAGGCCGACCAAGAGCGCATTCACCAGGATGTTGTGCTCGCCGCCTTCATTGGCCATGACCTTGGTCAGCGCCATGCCGGCGGCGCGCGATACCGAAGTCGGCGCGGAATTGCCGGCCGGCGCTTTGGCAAAGGTGTTGAGCACGTTGATGATGCGGCCCCATTTGCGCTGCTTCATGCCCGGCCATACCAGCCGGCTGAAGCGGATCGCGGCGAACAATTTCAGGTCGAGGTCCTCCTGCCAGGCCTCGTCGCTGATGCTCTCGAACGCCAGCGTGCGTGCGGTGCCGGCGTTGTTGACGAGAACGTCGATCTTGCCGAGATCGGCAACGATCTGGTCGTGGGCCTTGGTGATGTCGGCGGCCTTCGCGACGTCGCAGACGTAATCACGCACCACGAGGCCGTCCCTGGCGAGCGCTTCGCGCGCCGCTGTGAGATCGGCGGCGCCGCGGGCGAGGATCGCGACCTTGGCGCCGGATTCGGCAAACCGCCGCGCCACCGCGATCCCGATGCCCTTGCTGCCGCCGGTAACCACCGCGACGCGGTCCTTCATTGATAGGTTCATTGTTGTTCTCCCTGGGGCTGGCCCGGAGAGGACGCTATCAAACCGACAGTGCGACCAACAAGGTCATGTAGAGCAGGTGTGCTGTGACAATCAGTGCGAGATGGAGCGGGCCGGACATCGGAGGTCTCCATTGTGGTGCGTTGTGAGGTGAGCACCGCCGCTCGTCTCCCTCCCCTGAAAGGGGGAGGGCGGAGTGGGGGTGCTCTCCACGGACGCCGGTGCCTGTGGAGGCAGGATCCCCATCCGGTTTGCTGCGCAAACCCACCTCCCCTTTTCAAGGGGAGGTAAGGAAAGAGCGGGCGCCAATTCATGTACGCGCTAGTTCAAGCTCGCGCCGGCCGTAAAGCTCCGGTCAACGGCCTTGCTGACATCCAGCGTCTTGCCGAGGATGCCGTAGCGGGTGGCGCGATCGGAGGCGGCCTGCACCTCCTTCACCACAGCCTCGTCGATCGCGATCGGGCTCGTCTTCTGCGCGGTGTAGGCGGCGAGCAGCACGTCCTCCGGCAGCTTGGTCAGCTCGGCCGTGTTCCTGGCGTACTCGGCGAGATGGTCGAGCGACCACAGCCGCGCCTTGTTGAGCCGCTGCACCAGGTCCTGCACCGCGGCGCGCTTGGTCGCGATGGCGTTGTCGGAAGCGACGATGAAGGTGATGGTCGGCGTCAGCCCTTCGCCATCGGCGACGATGCGCGCCTTGTCCTTCAGCGTGGCGTAGGAAATGTAAGGCTCCCACACCGCCCAGGCGTCGATCGAGCCGGCGAGCAGCGCGATCTTGGCGTCGACCGGGCCGAGCGGGGCGAAGGTCGCGTCCTCGATCCTGCTGCCGACCTTCTCCAGCGTCGCATTGATCAGGAATTGGCCCCAGCCGCCCCGCGTGCCGGCAAGGCGCTTGCCCTTCAAATCGGCCGCCGTCTTGATCGGCGAATCCCCGCGCACCAGGATCGCCTGCGTCCGCGCATCGGAGCGCGTGCCGCCGATCGCCTTGATCGGCGCGCCCGACGCATAAACGGTGAGGAAGGACAGATCGCCGGTGTAGCCGACGTCGAGCGCGCCGGCGTTGATCGCCTCCAGGATCGGGGCCGCAGCGGGGAATTCCGACCACTCGATCTTGTAGGGCAGATCCTTGGCGAGGCCGGAAATCTCCAGCAGCGAGCGGTTGCCGCCCTTCTGGTCGCCGACGCGCAGCACGATCGCGTCAGCGGCGAGTGCCGCAGCCGACGTCGACAGCGTGATCACGGCTGTGATCAGCGCGGCCGCCGTGCGGCGGGTGAGAGAATAGGCAGGGTCCGAGCGGGTCAGTTTGCGCATTTGAATTTTCTTCCTGATTCATTCGCTGCGCGGCGGAACGCGCGGCAGCGTTCGATCAAGTCTATGAGCAAGCCGCTCGCCGTCAACGAAACGGAAATCTGAATTCGCCGGCTGCGCGGCAAGGATGATCTCGTCAAGCATGCCGCGCGTAGAAGACATCGTACATGCGACCGCAAAACGCCTGGATTTGATGCAGTCGCGGTGATCGCGTCGCATCTCCGAGTGGGATGATCGCGAAAATCCTTTCATCGCCGCGCGATGCGATCGTGGAGAGTTCGGCTGTGGCGCCGACAACATTCGAAATTCCATTTCATTGACGATGAAGTTGTCGCGCCGCATCATTTGCAGGTTGCTTTGAGTGCAATAGCGCCGGAGAAATCCGTTTTTTCTAAAAGCATGAGCTTCGGACGACGGGCGTTGCGGACACGCTTTGCGCGCGGGGCGGAGCCTTGCCGAAATGCAGGAGTGATGATGTCGAGAGATAACAAGAAGACGGTGATGGATCGCCGCACATTGCTGCGCGCCGGTGCCGCCGCGGCCCTTGCCGCGCCGATCGGGGCGTACAGCGCGCAGGCGTTCGCGCCGCGTCCGATCGCGCCGGCGATCGACTTCTCCGAATTCCCGATCTGCAAGACCGCGTCCGATGCGCCGGCTTTGACCGGCGCACCGCGCAAGCTGAAGCTGTCCTGGAACGCCGGCGCGGTCTGCCTTGCGCCGCTGCCGGTCGCGATCGACCATGGCTTCTTCCAGAAGCAGAACCTCGACGTCGAGCTGGTCAACTATTCGGGCTCGACCGACCAGCTGCTGGAGGCGATCGCCACCGGCAAGAGCGACGCCGGGCTCGGCATGGCGCTGCGCTGGCTGAAGCCGCTGGAGCAGGGCTTTGACGTCAAGATCGCCGCCGGCACCCATGGCGGCTGTATGCGCGTCCTGACCCGCACCAATTCCGGGGTCGACAAGCTCGCCGATCTCAAGGGCAAGATCGTCGCGGTCGGCGATCTTGCCGGTCCCGACAAGAATTTCTTCTCGATCCAGCTCGCCAAGCTCGGCATCGACCCGATCAAGGACGTCGACTGGCGTGCCTATCCCGGCAATCTGCTGAACGTCGCGGTCGAGAAGGGCGAGGTGCAGGCCTTCCTGTCGTCGGACCCGCTGGCCTATCTCTGGCTGAAGGATGCGCAATACAAGGAGGTCGCCTCCAACCTCGACGGCGAATATCGCGACAAGAGCTGCTGCATCGTCGGCCTGCGCGGCAGTTTGGTACGGGAAGAGCCGCAAGTCGCGCGCGCCATTACGCAAGCGCTGCTCGACGCTGCGATGTTCACCTCGCAGAACCCGGACAAGGCGGCAAAATCGTTCCAGCCCTATGCGCCGAAGGCGGCGAGCCTTGCCGATCTCGAGGCGATGGCGCGCTACCACACCCATCACCATCATCCGACCGGCGAGGTGCTCAAGCGCGAGCTGAAGGGCTACGCCGACGACCTCAAGACGGTGCAGGTGTTCAAGCAGAGCACCGACACGGCCAAATTCGCGGAGCGGATCTATGTCGACGTATTCAGTGTCTGACACGACGGCCGCGGCCGCGCCGCGCGCGGCGGTCACGTTCTCGAACCTCTCCGGCAGTTGCGGTGTCGGCCTTGCAGCGAGCCTCGTCTGGCTCGCCTTTGGCCTCTCATGCCTTTATTGGCCCGATGTCGGCGACTGGTCGCGGACCGGATCGCTCGGCATCGGCGCGATCGTCATCGCCGCCTTCATCCTGTTCGGCACATTCAGCGCGGATTATCTCGGCGGCGCCGGTCAGGCGTTGCGCAAACGCGCGCCGTGGCTGGTGGCGTTCGGCGCCTTCGTGACGTTGTGGGAGGTTGCCACCGCGAAATTCGCCTGGCTGCCGCTGCCGTTCTTCCCGCCGCCGCAGTCGCTCCTCGAAGTCTACACCGACGATCTGCCAAAACTGCTCGACAGCGTGTTCGCCTCGATCAAGCTGCAGCTCGGCGGCTACATCGTCGGCGCAACCGTCGGCTTTATCACCGGTGTCTCGATCGGCTGGTCGCAGAGGATCGGCTATTGGGTGCACCCGGTGCTGCGCTTCATCGGCCCGCTGCCGGCCACCGCCTGGCTGCCGATCGCCTTCTTCACCTTCCCGTCGAGCTGGAGCGCCTCGACCTTCCTGATCGCGCTCGCCACCGGCTTCCCGGTGACGGTGCTGACCTGGTCGGGGGTGGCGAGCGTCAGCAGCGCCTATTACGACGTCGCGCGCACGCTCGGCGCGAAGCCATCGTTCCTGGTGCTGAAGGTCGCGATCCCCGCCGCGCTGCCGCATGTGTTCGTCGGCCTGTTCATGGGGCTCGGCTCGTCCTTTGCGGTGCTCGTCGTCGCCGAGATGATCGGCGTCAAGGCCGGGCTCGGCTGGTACCTGCAATGGGCGCAAGGCTGGGCGGCCTATGCCAACATGTATGCGGCGCTGATCGTGATGTCGCTGCTCTGCTCCGGCGCGATCACGCTGTTGTTCCGCACCCGTGACCGCCTGCTGGTCTGGCAGAAGGGCGTCGTCAAATGGTAGTGCAGTCCGCAACTGAGGCGATCGCCTATCCTGCGGTCGGCGCCGAGCTGGATGTCGAAGGCGTCAGCCACGCCTTCGATATCGACGGCGCCACGCTGCCGGTGCTTGACAATGTCGATCTCGCGATCGCGCCGGGCGAGTTCGTGGCGCTGCTCGGCCCGTCCGGCTGCGGCAAGTCGACTCTGCTGCGGCTGGTCGCGGGGCTGGAAAAGCCGCGCGCGGGCACGCTGCGCGAGGATGAAGTGCGGATCGCCGGCCCGCATCCGTCGCGCGTTGTCGTGTTCCAGGATCCGACGCTGTTTCCGTGGCGCACGGTGTGGGACAATGTCGCGCTTGGCCTCGAAGCGCAGGGCATCCTGAAGGCGCAGCGCCACCGCGTCGATGACGTCATCGAGCTGGTCGGCCTGTCCTCGTTCCGCAATGCCTATCCGCATCAGCTCTCCGGCGGCATGGCGCAGCGCGTGGCGCTGGCGCGCGCGCTGGTCAACGATCCCAAGATCCTGGTGCTCGACGAGCCGCTCGGCAAGCTCGATTCGCTGACGCGGATCGCCATGCAGTCCGAGCTCGTGGCGCTGTGGCAGCGCAAGGGCTTTACCACGCTGCTCGTTACCCACGACGTGGAGGAGGCGCTGGTGCTGGCCAACCGCGTCATCGTGCTCTCCGATCGGCCGGCGCGGATCAAGGCCGACATCGCCGTGGCCCGGCCGTATCCGCGGCATCGCGGCGATCCTTATCTCGCCGAGCTGCGCAAGCAGATCCTCGGCCTGCTCGGACTGGAGGCAACATGGTGACATCTGCGGCGAAGGAGCTGCCGCCGGCAAATGCGCCGGAGCACATCGCGCGCGCGGTGCGGCTCGCCGAGGTGTTTGCGGCGCGTGCGCCGGCGCATGATCGCGACGCCAGCTTTCCGTTCGAGAATTTCGCCGATCTGTCGCGCGAAGGCCTGCTGGCGTTGACCGTGCCGGCGGCGCTCGGCGGCGGCGGCGCGGGCGCCCGCGACGCCACGCGCGTGCTCGGCTTCATCGGCAAGGCCGATCCGTCGACCGCGCTGGTGCTGTCGATGCATTACATCCAGCATCTGGTGATGGCGCGCAGCACGCGCTGGCCGGCACGTCTGTCGCGCAAGCTCGCCAAGGAGACGGTCGAGGGCGTGGCGCTGATCAACGCGCTGCGCGTCGAGCCCGAACTCGGCTCGCCCGCGCGCGGCGGCCTGCCGGCGACCACGACGCGCCGCACCGAGACCGGCTGGCGGCTGACCGGCCGCAAGATCTACTCGACCGGCGCGCCGATCCTGAAATGGTATTCGGTCTGGGCGAAGACCGACGAGCCGGAGACCCGTGTCGGCTTGTTTCTGGTTCCGGCCGGGTTGCCGGGAACGCGGATCGAGGAGAGCTGGGATCATCTCGGCCTGCGCGCCAGCGGCAGCCATACCGTGATCTTCGACGACGTGGTGTTTCCGCTGGATTACGAGATCGACGTGCGCAGGCCCGACGACTGGAAGGTTCCCGACGTCACCCAGGCGACCGTGCATGCAATATTTGTGGCCGCGATCTATGACGGCATCGCCCGTGCTGCCCGCGACTGGCTGGTCACATTCCTGAAGGAGCGGGTGCCCGCCAATCTCGGCGCGCCGCTCGCGACCTTGCCGCGGATGCAGGAGGTCGTCGGCGCGATCGAGGCACGGCTCGCGGTCAATTCCCGCCTGATCGACAGCTTCGCCACCGATTTCGATAACGGCTTCCAGCTGTCCGCGATCGAGTCTAACATCATCAAGCTGACGGTGACCAATAACGCCGCGGCAGTGGTGGAGGATGCCTTGTCGCTGACCAGCAATCACGGCCTGTCGCGCACCAATCCGCTGGAGCGGCATTATCGCGACGTGCTGTGCGGCCGCGTCCATACCCCGCAAGACGATGCCACCCGTGTCTCCGCCGGACGCTCTGCGCTGGGCGTCTGAAAACAATAGCCAACAACAACGGAGTAGTCAGTCATGCCGGTCGAGTTCATCGGCTTCATCACCAACAACAATGCCTCCGAGACCATCGTGCGCGCCGGCCCGGTGCTCGATCCGCCCTATATCGAGACGGTGACCAAGGCGCATGAGCTCGCCGGCTTCGATCGCGCGCTGCTGGCGTTCCACTCCACCACGCCGGATGCGTTGCAGGTCGCGCAGCATGTCCTGACCATCACCAAGCAGCTCAAGGTGATGATCGCGCAGCGCCCGGGCTTCACCGCGCCGACGCTGCTGGCGCGCCAGCTCGCAACGCTGGATCAATTCTATGGCGGCCGCGTCTCGCTGCACGTCATCACCGGCGGCAATGCGATCGAGCTGCGCCAGGACGGCAATACGCTCGACGACAAGGACGAGCGCTACGCCCGCACCAGCGAATTCCTCGACGTGGTGCGGTTGGAATGGACCAGCGAGAAGCCGTTCAACTACAGCGGCAAGTATTACAATGTCGAGAACGGCTTCTCGCAGGTGAAGCCGTTGCAGAAGGGCGGCATCTACACCTTCGTCGGCGGCGGCTCGGACGCCGCGGTCGAGGTCGCAGGCAAGCACGCCGATACTTTCGCGCTGTGGGGCGAGTCCTACGCGCAGGTGCGCGACGTCACCGCGCGGGTGCGCGCGGCAGCGGCCAGGCACGGAAGGCCGACGCCGCGCTTCAGCCTGTCGGTGCGGCCGATCCTCGCCGACACCGAGGAGAAGGCGTGGGCGAGGGCGGAGCATATCCTCGAGCGCGCCACCGCGCTGCAGGACCAGACCGGCTATCGCCGGCCTAACCACGCCACCGACGGCGCCAAGCGGCTGCTGGCGCTCGCCGATCAGGGCACGCGCATCGACAAGCGGCTGTGGACCGAGATCGCCAAACTGACGGGCGCCAACAGCAACACCACCGCGCTGGTCGGCGCGCCCGAGCAGGTTGCCGAGGTGTTCGGCGATTATTACGATCTCGGCGTCAGCCACTTCCTGATCCGCGGCTTCGATCCTTTGGTCGATGCGATCGACTATGGCCGGGCGCTGATACCGCTGACCCGCAAGCTGATCGAAGCGCGGGACCGGCAGCGGGGGATTGCCGCCGAATGATCCGTCTCATTGTTGCGGCAGCGCTTGCGCTCGCCGCCGTCGATGGCGCCGCCGCGCAGACCACATTGCGCGTCGGCGACCAGAAGGGCAATTCGCAGGCCGTGATGGAAGCGGCCGGTGTGCTCAAGGACGTCCCCTACAAGATCGAGTGGAAGGAGTTCGCCGCAGCCGCGCCGCTGCTGGAGGCGCTTGGGGCGGGCGCGATCGATACCGGCCTGGTCGGCGACGCTCCGTTCACCTTCGCGGCCGCCGCCAAAATTCCGGTCAAGGCGATCGCGGCGGTGCGGCAGTCGCGCGACGGGCTCGCGGTCCTGGTGCCGGAGAATTCCGCGATCAAGAGCTTCGACGATTTGCGCGGCAAGAAGATCGCGACCGGCCGCGGCTCGATCGGCCATCAGCTGATCCTGGCCGCGCTGGAATCCAAGGGTTGGCAGGCGAGCGACGTGCAGATCGTGTTCCTCGCGCCGTCGGATGCCAAGGTCGCCTACACGCAGGGCGCGGTCGACGCCTGGTCGACCTGGGAGCCCTATGTCAGCCAGGAAGAGGTGCTGTTCAAGTCGCGCCGCGTCATCACGGCGGACGGCATCACGCCCGGCCTCGGCTTCCAGGTCGCAACGCCCGATGCGATCAAGGACAAGCGCGCCCAATTGGAGGATTTCGTGTGCCGGCTTGCCGCGGCGCGCGCCTGGTCGCAGCACAATGTCGAGGGCTACGCCGCGACCTGGGGCAGGCTGATGAATATCCCGCCCGCGGTGCCGCTGAACTGGCTGACGCGGGCCAGGATCCGCATCGCACCGATCGACGACAGCGTGGTGGCCGACGAGCAGAAGACCATCGACCTCTACGACCGCTGGGGCCTGATCCGGCAGAAGATCAACGCGGCCGACATCGTCGACCGGTCGTTTGGTGCGGCCGTGGAGAAGGGCGCGGGGCTGTAGGCAATTTGCAAGCGACACCAGCGTCGTCCTGGCTTTTCGCCAGGACGACGGGCGCTTGCATGACTTCGGAATAATGGAAATGTATCCTTGATTTGCCCGACGTGTCAAGCGGCTCAGTCGAAGGCCGGCAGTTGCCAGCCCCTTTGCATGGGGTTGTTTTCGATATTTTGCCAGCGCAGCCGCGGCGGCCTTGCAAGCGGGAGATGTGGACCATCTGCGCGGAAGCGATTTGACGTCGCATCACTGCACCGCTAACGAACCCGTGATCTCAAAAACATCCATTCGTCCACAGGCTGTCGCGCGGCAAGGATTTTCCCCGTTTGGCACATTCCAAAACCGCAACGTTGCTATTTTCGCCGCGGCCTTGCCACTGCGCCCGGCGCCGCCAAGATCAAAAGCACGAACAATCGAGTCCGGGAGATCACCATGGGCCTTCAACAAACTCGCATCGAGTCGCTACCGTTTGTGACCGCTGAACTGAATTATCTCGCGCCGACGCCGGGCAAGCCCCGGACCTACGCCTTCGATCCGCCGCCCGGCGAGCCCAAATCCACCGCGCTGCCCGAAGCCCACAACGTTCCGATCTTTGACGGACGTCTGATCGCCGACAGCTTCTCGCTCGATCGCGAGGGCTTTGCGCTGGTCAAGCATCCGACCAGCGTGAAGGACTATTACGACGACAACGAAGTCCGCAACGTCTACTATCCCGCCGTCGAAGCCTTCCTGAAGGCGACGCTGAAGGCGGATCGTGTTTTCATCTTCGATCACACCGTGCGCAAGCGCGTCGAGGGCGCGGCGGATATTCGCGGCGGGGGACCGCGCCAGCCGGCGACCCGCGTCCATGTCGACCAGACCGCCGCCTCGGGCCGCAACCGGGTGTTCGAGCACCTGCCCGACGAGGCCGAGCAACTCATCAAGGGTCGCGTCCAGGTGATCAATCTGTGGCGCCCGATCCGCGGCCCGTTGCGCGATTCACCGCTTGCGATGGCCGACGGCACCACGATCGCGCCGGAGGATCTGATCGCCTCCGACCTGATCTATCCGAACCGCAGCGGCGAGACCTATTCGGTGAAGTACAATCCGAACCACCGCTGGTTCTACATTCCCGAGATGACGCCGGACGAGGCGATCCTGCTGAAATGCTACGACTCGGCGACCGACGGCCGCACGCGGTTCGGGCCGCACACGGCGTTTGTCGATCCCACCACGCCCGCGGACGCCGCGCCGCGCGAGAGCATCGAGCTGCGCACGCTGGTGTTCCATAAGCAGTAGGGGACGCGCTTCCCATAAATTCGTCATGCCGGGACAAGCCCGGCCATGACGGTGCGTGGAGCGCAGAAGGTCGCCTGCCCTCAAACTTGGCACCATCCGCCCAATAATGTTACGCCCGTCGCCAAACCGCTCGGGGAAGAGGCGATTCGTGGACGGCGTGGTGACGAAGGAAGAGGCGGGGATCGGGTTCCGCGCCCTTGTGCTTGCGCTTCTGGCATTGGCCTCCGGCCACATGCTGTCGACACTGCTGCGGACCATCCCGGCGATCAGCCTCGATCTGATGGCGTCGGATTTCGGCACCTCGCCGCAGGCGCTGGCGAGCCTCACCTCGATCTATCATTTCTCCTTTGCGGCCTCGCAAATCCCGGTCGGCGCCGCGATGGATCGCTTCGGCGTGCGGCCGGTGTCGCTGAGCCTGCTCGCCGGGACCGTGATCGGAACGCTGGTCTCGGCGCTGGCGACGGGGCCCGCGAGCTTCGTGCTGGGCCAGCTGATGCTCGGCGTCGCCACGTCGGGCATGCTGATGTGCCCGATGACGCTCGCGGCCAAGCAGATGTCGGCGGCGAAGTTCGGCCTGTGGTCCGGTCTGATCCTCTCGATCGGCAATATCGGCATGCTGCTGTCGGCAAGCCCGCTGGCCTTCGTGGTCGATCAGTTCGGCTGGCGCGCCGGCTTCTGGGTTTCGGCCGGCTTCGGCATTGTGGTGCTGATCGCGGTGTTCGCGCTGGTGCCGCGGCAGCCCGCCGCGCATGCGGATGATTCCTCGCCGCTGCACCAGATGGCCGAGGTGCTCCGGCTCGGCATGTCGCGTGGCCTGCGCGGCCTGATCGCGCTGTCGCTGGTGTCGCTCGGCGCGTCGCTGACCTTGCGCGGCTTGTGGGGCGGGCCGTGGCTGATGGACGAGAAAGGGCTGAGCCGAATCGAGGCCGGCAATGTGCTCGGCCTGTTCACGCTGGCGATGATCGTTGGCCCGGCCTGCATCGGCGCGTTCGATCGCAAGTTCGGGCACCGCCGCGCCATGGTGGCGCTGACGCACGCCATCGCCGCGCTGCTGCTCGTTCTGATGGCGGCCGGTGCACCGCATTTCCCGGTCTCGAACCTGTTCGGCGTTGCCGTGATGCCGACGCAATATGACCTGGTGCTGTTGATCCTGATCGGGCTCGCGACGTCGGCGCAGCCGCTGATCTACGGCATGACGCGGCAGCTCGTCGCCGCCCAGAACACCGGCAAGGCGCTGTCGTCGGTGAACCTCGCGTTCTTCCTCGGCGCGGCGCTGCTGCAGTCCAGCACCGCCGGCGTCGCCGCGCTGTTCGGGCTGCCGGCGGTGCTGCTGTTCATCGCCGGCGCACTGGCGATCGGGATCGTGCTGTTCTTGGTCTACACCAGGCCCTAGCGTTCCGTTCCGATCAGATCGTCTGCGCCTGCTTGCGAATCTCGTTGGCGAGCGGCCGCAGGGAATCGCCCCCGCGGGGCCCCACCAGGGAGTAGCCCGTTCCGCCGTCAGCCCACGAGAAGCCCGCGACGTCGCCACCCGAATGCGCGGCCATCGGCGCGTTCTGGTCCGACGTCATCGGGCGGGTGAGAACCACAAGCCGCTCGCCGCGATCGTCGTCGTACATGAACATGGCCGCAGGACCATGTGCGGTCGGCACTACCCGTCCGCCCATCAAGCGATATCCCGACTTGGTGAGGTCCGGCAGCTTGACCGGTTGATGCAACCGGTTGGAGATCCATTGCACAAGCTCGGTGCTGTCGCGCAGCTCGACCGGCCGCGTGCGATCGGAGGCGTACACTCTGTAGGAATCGCTGGCCTCCTCTGCGAGTGCCACAATTCCGCCGGCCGGTGCCTGTGTCGCGCCACGGATCACCCATCCGCCGAGGCCGCCGATCGAGAGCATCAGCATCGCCGCGATGGCCCAGCGCAACGACGAGGGGCGGCGGCGCGGACTCTCGATCATCCTGGCGAGATTGAGCTGTGGCGGCAGCGGCTCCTCGGCGATCGGCAGCAGCGCCGATCGCAAAAGATTACGCTCATCGGAGTAGGCGGCGATGCGTTTGGCCACGTCCGGATGCTTGTCCAGATAGGCTCGGACTTCGGCCTCGCGTTCCGATTCGAGCGCGCGATCGACATAGGCATGCAGATCGTCTTCTGTAATGGGTCGGTTGCTCATGTCTTGTTCCGCAATTGCACGACATTATGATCCAGGTCGCCGGGCGTCCCTTCCAGTTCGTGATGCAGCCGCTCGCGGGCGCGCGCGAGGCGTGACATCACCGTGCCAATTGGCACGCCGAGCACCTTCGCGGCATCGGCATAGGACAAATCCTCGACGCCGACGAGCAGCAGCACTGCGCGCTGGTCATGCGGAAGCTTGGCGAGCTTCGCCATGACGTCGCGATACATCACCTTGTGCTCCTGCGCCGCTTCCTGACCGAATGCATCCTCGTTGGTTTCGTCGATCGCGACATGAACGCCGCGCACCGTTGCGCGGCGAAACTGGTTGATGGCGAGATTATGCAGGATCGCGAACAGCCACGGCCGCGGATTGTCCGACCGCCGCTGCTCCCAGTGGATGACGGCGCGTTCCAGGCAGTCCTGCACCAGGTCGTCGGCCGCCGCCTGATCGCGGACCAGGGCCCGCGCATACCGCCGCAAGGCGGGTATCAGCGGCTCGACCAGGTGCAGCATGTCGCTCATGGCGCTTGTACCTGGACGACCGCTCCGAGCTTCGCCGGTTCGCCGGATGCGATGACGAGGTAGCGCCGCTCGGTCCTGGCCGCGCTCTGCACGATCTGCCGGATCGGACCGGCCGCGTTGACGATCGCGGAGCCGGCCGGATTGGTCATGAAGGCTGCCAGCGGCTCCACCATGCCGCCGCCGTCGGCGTGTTCGGCCAATCCCAGCACGTAGCGCTGCTTCGGCTCGAGCCCGGTCACGGAAGCCTGCAGCACCTGGATCAGCCCCTGATCGAACAGCGAGACGCTGGTCGGGGGCTTCTCGCCCTTGGCTTCCTTTTTCGGTGCGAGCGCGAGGTGAGCGGCCTGGCCGGCGACGCCGAGGGCTTGCAGGTTCTGGCGGTCATCCGGATTTGGCGCGGCGTTCGGCACATAGACGATCGCCTGCGGCGCCTGGCCGATCGGGATGTTGGCGATCACCTTGTTGGTCGCGGTGTCGATCGCGGCCAGCGCGTCGGCATTTTCGAGACCGATATAGATCCGCGTGCCGTCGCCGGACGGCCAGACGCCGTGCGGCAGATTGCCGACGGGGATGGTCGCGACTTGCGAGAAATCATCGGTTCGGAACACCTTGACCTCATTGGTGCCGCCGATGGTCACATAGGCGAAGGTCCCTTTGGCGGTCTTCGCGAAATTAACGTGGTTGGTGATCGGGCCGGTGTCGATGGTCTTGATCAGGTTGAAGGGCGGCTTGGCGTTGAACACCTGCGTCCTGCCGACATCCTTCAGCGTGAACCACACCTGGTCGCCATCCGGGGTCGCCGCGATGTTCGGACAGAACGGGCTTTCCTGCTTCACCTTCGCGACGATCTGATGGTCTGCGACCGAGACCACATCGGTCTCCGGATTGAACGACGAACAAATGTAGCCGTACTTGCCGTCGGGCGAGAAGATCTGCATGCCCGGTCCTGCGGGCACCTCGATGCGCATCGTTTCCTTGAAGCTCTGCGCGTCGATGACCGAGATGTAATTCTCGCCGCGCACGGTGACCCAGACTTCCTTGCCGTCGGGCGTGAAGAACGCCTCGTGCGGCGAGCGTCCGACATAGGTGACGTGCTTGACCGAGTTGGTTGCCGTGTCGATGAAGCTCACCGAGTTCGAACCGATCGAGACCACGGCGAGCGTGCGGTGGTCGGGCGAATAGCCCATGCCGTGGACCAGTACCTGCCCCTTGTAGAGCGGACTGAAATTGCCCGGCTGCGGGTCGCCGAGCCGGATCACGCCGAGCAGCTTGTTGTCGACCGGGTCGGTGACCGACACCGTGTTCGAGAACTGCTCGGCGGCGTAGACGCGGTCGTGATGGCTGACCGGAATGTCGGGCACAGACGCAGCGCCCGGCGCCTGGCCGGCGAAGGCGGAGCTCGACATCGCCAGCACGGTCGTGGCCAGCAGGCTTTTCAGGATATGACGGTTCATCGCTCCAAACTCCTAGTTCTTCATTCCGTGGGACATGTTCATATGATCGTGAGCGGCGGCGGGCGCCGGGCCCGGCTGCGTCGGGGCGGGCGCGGACGCCGTGACCGGATCGCCGATCGCGAGCTTCATGGCGTCGATCTCCTGCCGTTGCTCGACGATGATTTCCTGCGCGATCCGGCGCAGCTGCTCGTTCTTGCCGTAGCGGAGTTCGATCACCGCCATGTCGATCGCGCCCTGATGATGCGGCGCCATCATCGCGACGAAGTCGCGATCGATATCGCCGCTCGGCTTGGCCGCCATGTCATTCATCATCTTGGTCATCGCCGCATCGTTCTCGGCGAGGAAGGCGCTCTCTTCGGCCGACTGCGCCGTCGGTGCCGGTTGGTGCGCCTCTTGCGCAAGCGCTACTGGGGAGAGAACAACGGCAAACAGCACACGCGCGCCGAGCAGCGCGGCACCGATGCCGGGTCTGAAGAATCGCAGGATCATCACGTTCACCCTGAAAGTTAGCTGGCACGGGTGGGACGCGGGGCGGCGAATTCTATTCCGTAGGAGGGGCGAAGATTCATGTCGATCACGAATTACTGAACGACGGAATAAATTCTTCGACCCCGCGCCGCGGTTTGCGATCTCGAAGCGTCTGGTTATAAGAGGGAATTCCGGTTTCGGTTGACCGGTTCCTCGATCCTCCCTGCGCCACCCGGGCGCCCACAAGGGCAAAAATGTCCGCCAAGATCGATCCGATCACCCGCTCTGTCGTTCAGCACCGCCTATCGTCGATCGTGAAGGAGATGGGCGAAGCGATGCTTCGCACCTCCTATTCGCAGATCCTCAATTCCAGCCGCGATTTTTCGCTGGCGATTTGCGACACCAACGGGCGGCTGATCGCGCAGGCCGACCACATTCCGGTTCATGTCGGCGCCTTGCCCTGGGCGACACTGGCGGTCGAGGAGCGCTTCAAGGATGTCGCGCCCGGCGACGTCATCCTGCTCAACGATCCCTATCAGGGCGGCAGCCATCTGCCCGATCTCACCGCCTTCGTGCCGGTGTTCGACGGGGGAAAAAGGCTGCTCTGGACCATCGTGCGCGCGCATCAGAGCGACATCGGCGGCGCGACCCACGGCGCCTACAATCCGGCCGCCACCGAGATCTATCAGGAAGGCATTCGCATTCCGCCGATCAAGCTCTACGAGGCCGGCAAGCCGCGCGAGGATCTGCTCGATCTGCTGGCCTTGAACATCCGCAACCCCAGAGAATTCCGCGGCGACCTCGCGGCAATGCTCGGGGCCGCGCATCTCGGCGAACGCCGCGTCTCCAAACTGTTCAGCGAGTTCGGCGCGGAGACGGTCGAAGCCGCGATCGAGGCGATCTTGGACGCGACCGAGCAGCAGACCCGCGCCGTGGTGTCGAGCTGGAAGGACGGCGTGTTCTATGGCGAGGCGCTGCTCGACGATGACGGCCACGGCCGCACCGACATCAAGATCGCCGCCAAGGTGACGAAGAAGGGCAGTGACGTCGAGGTCGATCTCACCGGCTCCGATCCGCAGTCGACCAGCTTCGTCAATTCCTCACACGCTAACATGCAGGCGGCGGTCGCGATGGCCTTTGCCTATCTGATCGACGCCGACATTCCCAAGAACACCGGCGGGCTGCGGCCGCTGAAGGTGGTGGCGAAGCAGGGCACGATCGTCTGGGCCGATCCTGGCCGCCCCGTCACCCTGTGCACCAGCCATCCCTCCAACGAGATCGTCGAGGCGATCATCAAGGCGATGTCGGCGTCCTGTCCGGACCGCGTGATGGGCGGGTGGGGGCGCCGCTTCCGCATCGCGATCCAGGGCGAAGACCCGCGCAACGGACGCAATTTCATCTGGCACATGTTCCAGGCCCGGCCCGGCGGCGGCGCCTCAATCGGCGGCGACGGCTATTCCTCGATCGGCGAGTGGCACACGGTCGGTGGCCTGAAGTTCGGCAGCATCGAGGTCGCCGAAGTGCGCTTTCCCCTGCATTTCCGCCAGCATGAGTTTCGGCCGGACTCCGGCGGCGACGGCCAGCATCGCGGCGGCCTTGGCGTCGCGCTCGACATGGTGCTGGAGACGCAAAAGCCCGCCAAGGGCAACACCGCCGGCGACGGCGCGCGCCACGGCCCCTGCGGCATGCTCGGCGGCAAGGACGGCGAGCCGCATCATTACCAGCTGCTCTCGGAAGGCCGCGCGCCGCGCGTGCTGAAGACGAAAGAAGTCGGCATCGAGCTGCGCCCCGGCGATTGCCTCGAGATCCGGTCCTCCGGCGGCGGCGGCTGGGGCCCGCCCGAGAAGCGCTCGGCGGAAGCGCGGGCGCGCGATCTTGCGCAAGGTTTGGTTTCCAAAGTGGTGTAGGCAGCGATGTATACGATTGGGGTCGACGTCGGCGGCACTTACACCGACCTGGTTGCAACTGACAAAACCGGGCGCACGGTTTTCGCGAAATCGCCGTCCACGCCGGCCGATCAGTCGATCGGCGTCATGGCGGGACTGGAAGAGCTGGCGCGCCGCCTCGGCGTCACGCGCGCGGCGATGCTCGCCGCGACCGACCGCCTGGTGCACGGCACGACGGTTGCGACCAATGCGCTGCTCGAGCGCAAGGGCGCGAAGGTTGCGCTCTTGACCACCGAGGGACACCGCGATGTCGTCGAGATGCGCGAAGGGCTGAAGCCGGATCGCTACGATCTGCGCACGCCGCCGCCGGAGCCGCTGGTGCCGCGCGAGCGCCGCTTTGGCGTGCGCGAGCGGCTGAAGGCCGATGGCCGCGCCGCGGTTGCGCTCGATGCTACAGCGCTCGGCGATGTCATCGCCGAGGTGAAACGTTCGGGTGCGAATTCGGTCGCGGTCTGCTTTCTGCACGCCTATCTCAACCCGGCGCATGAGCTTGCCGCCGCCGAGCAGCTTGCCAAGGAGCTGCCTGACGTCAGCGTGTCGCGTTCAAGCGACGTGCTGCCGCAGATCAAGGAATATGAGCGCGTCTCGACCACCATCGTGAACGCCTATGTCGCGCCGACGGTGCGGCGCTATCTCACCAATCTGGAGCGCAGCCTCGCGGAAGCCGGCTTTGCGGGCTCGCTGTTCGTGGTGCTGTCGCATGGCGGCATGGCGCCGGTGGAGGAAGCCTCGCGGCTCGCCGCGGGCACCGTGCTGTCGGGGCCGGCCGGCGGCATTTCCGGCAGCCGCCGCTGCGCGGATCTTCTCGGAATTCCCGATCTCGTGCCGTTCGACATGGGCGGCACCTCGACCGACATCTCGCTGATCGCAGACGGCCAGGCCTCGCTGTCGGCCGACGGCATGCTCGCCGGCCAGCGCATTGCGCTGCGCAGCCTCGATATCGCCAGCATCGCCGCCGGCGGCGGCTCGATTGCGAGCGTCGACGGCGGCCGCACGCTGCGGGTCGGGCCGGAGAGCGCGGGCTCGGTGCCGGGGCCGGCCTGCTACGGCAATGGCGGCCTGGCTGCCACCGTCACCGATGCCAATGTCGTGCTCGGCTATCTCGATGCCGCGGCCTTCATGGGCGGCGCGCGGCCGCTTGATCGTGCAGCATCGGAAACCGCGGTGGACCGGATCGCCGTGGCCCTCGAGCTGTCGCGGATCGAGGCCGCCGCCGGCATCTACAAGATGATCAATCTGAAGATGGCCGACGGCATCCGCCTGATGACGCTGCGCCGCGGCGTCGATCCCCGCAAATTCGCGCTGCTCAGCTTCGGCGGCGCCGCCGGCATGCACGCCGCCGAAGTCGCGCGCGAACTCGAGATCAAGCGCATCATCGTGCCGACGGTCGCCTCCGTCCTATCGGCCTGGGGCATGCTGACCAGCGATCTGCGCTACGAGGTCAGCCGCACCCATTACGGCACGGGCCGGGTTTCCGCCGATGAGGTGAGGGCGCTGTTCGCCGGGCTGGAGGCGCAGGCGGCGGGCCGGCTGCGCGACTGGTTCAAGGGCGACATCGCGATCGAGCGCTCGGCCGAGATGCGCTATGGCGAGCAGGTGTTCGAGATCGACGTGCCGCTCGGCGAGCTCGATCTCGGCGCCGCCGACCTGGTGGCGCAGATCGAGGAGCGCTTCCATCGCCGCCACGAGGAACTCTACACCTATGTCTCGCGCGGCCAGGAGGTGGTGTTCGTCAACGCCCGCGTCGCTGCGGTCGGCAAGGTGGCGCGCGGCAGCAGTGATGCCGGAACGGCCAGCTCGGCTGCGCCCTGCGCGCCGCGCGGCAAGCGGCAGGCCTGGTTCGGTGCCTGGCGCGAGGTGCCGGTCTATGCGCTCGACGATCTCAAGCCAGGCCAAGCGCTGGCCGGTCCCGCGATCATTGAGGCTGAAACCACGACCGTCCTGGTCGACAGCGGCGACCGCGTCGCCGTCAACCCGCTCGGCTGGCTCGACATAACATTGCGCTGATCGCCATGCGGGAACTGCGCTCCCCCTCCCGCTTGCGGGGGAGGGTTGGGGTGGGGGTCTTGCCGCAAAACGACTCTCTCTATGTGGAAGCAGCTCCCACCCGGATCACATCTTCGATGCGATCCGACCTCCCCCGCAAGCGGGGAAGGCAAGAAGAGTATCGGTCCGCCATCAACATTTCATTTTTCCGGCATTGGCTTGGGCGATAAACTCCGCTCGCTCGGGAGGAGCGCCGGCCAGCCGCCGGCGTTTGTGGCGATGTTGATGCGAACAAAAAGACAAACTGCGCTTTCGATATCCCTCGTCCTCGCAGCAATGCTCGCGGCGGCGCCGTTGCGCGCGCAGCAGGCGCAGACGGCGTCCGGCAACGAGATCCGCATCGGCAACGTCATGCCCTACACCGGACCGCTCGCCGCGTTCGCGACCATCGGGCGGGCGGAGGCGGCCTATTTCGACATGGTCAACGAGCATGGCGGCATCAACGGCCGCAAGGTCAGGTTCGTCTCGGTCGATGACAGCTCCAATCCGAAGACTGCGATGGAGCAGACCCGCGATCTCGTCGAGAAGCAGGACGTGCTGTTGATGTTCGGCTCGTTCGGTACGCCGAGCAATCTCGCGGTCCGGAAGTACCTCAACGAGAACAAGGTGCCGCAGCTGTTCGTCGCCTCCGGCGACGAGGCGTGGGCGCATCCTGTGACCTTTCCCTGGACCATGGGCTGGCAGCCGACCTTCCGCGCCGAGGGGCGGATCTACGCCAATTACATCCAGGCGGCCTATCCCTCGCGCAAGATCGCGGTGCTCTGGCAGAACGATCAGTTCGGCCGCGACCTGTTCAAGGGATTGCAGGAAGGGCTCGGCGACACCGCCGGCATGATCGTCGCCGATCTCGCCTTCGACGCATCGGAGACCGCGATCCAGAACCAGATCGGAATTTTGAAGAACTCCGGCGCCGACATCCTGGTGTTCGACGGCGCGCCGGCGATCGCGGCGCGCGCGATCCGCGTCGCCGCTGATCTCGACTGGCATCCGGTGTTCATCCTCGACAACGCGTCGGCCTCGATCGCCAGCGCCTTGCGCCCGGCGGGCCTGCAGAATTCGCTCGGCGTGATCTCGACCTCGTTCCTCAAGGATGCCGGGGATGCCTCCTGGAAGGACGATCCGCAGATCAAGGCGTGGCTCGCCTTCATGGACAAGTATTACCCCGACGGCGACAAGGACGACATCTACGCCGTGTTCGGCTACGCCGCCGCGGATACGCTGATGCAGGTGCTGCGCCAGTGCGGCGACGATTTGTCGCGCGAGAACATCATGCGGCAGGCCGCGTCGCTGAAGGACTACCAGAGCCCGATCGCGCTGCCGGGGATCGTGATCAACACCGGGCCGAAGGATTTCCGCCCGATCAAGCAGATGCGGCTGGTGCAGTTCGACGGCAACGCCTGGCAGCCGATCGGCGACGTGATCGAGAGCGCGTTCACGGCGGTGCGCGAGGATAATTGAGGGCACCCAGCTGGCGTTATGCGTCGTCGTCCCGGCCTTCGCCGGGACGACGATGGGTAAGGGCCGGCGCAACAACCGCCTACTTCTTCAGCCCGTAATTCAACAACCCGCCCTTGTTCTTTGGCGGGTGCGCGCGCAGGCCTTCCTCGTTCGGCTCGGTGCCCCAGCCCGGCCGATCCGGGATCACGAGATGGCCGTCGACGAATTCAGGCACGTGGGTGAACAGGTCGTGGTCCCAGGCCAGCCGATCGATGTCGGTCTCCATGATGCGCAGGTTCGGCACCGCGGCGCAGAAATGCGCGTTCATCATGGTGCAGAGGTGGCCGTAGAAATTATGCGGCGCGACGTTGACCTCGAAATGCTCGGCGGCGGCAGCGATCTTCATCGATTGCCAGACCCCGTTCCACGGCGTGTCGATGATCGCGACATCCATCGCCTGCTCGGTGAAATAGGGCAGGAATTCGCGCAGGCCGAGCAGCGTCTCGCAGGATGAGATCGGGTGCGGGCTCTGGCGCCGGATATAGCCGAGCGCCTGCGGGTTGAAGGTGTCGATCTCGACCCAGAACATGTCCATCTTCTCGATGGCGCGCAGGATTTTGAGATAGCCCTCGGTCTTGGCGTTGAAGTTGAGGTCGAGCAGAAGATCGACATCCGGCCCCGCGCCGTCGCGGATCGCCTCCAGGTGCATGCAGAGATTGCGCAGGACAGTGCGGTCGATATTGATCTCGGGCTGGAACGGCGAGCCGAAGCCGGGGCGCCAGCCTTGCGGCTTGCCGTCGGTATAGACGAAGATGTTGGTCTTCATCGCCGTGAATTTCTTCTCGCGCACTTCGGCCCCGATCGCCTTGACGCCGTCGAGATCTGTGATTGCCGGCTTGTACCAGTCGGGGTGATTGATGCGCCAGGTCGCGCAATGCGACCAGTAGACCCGCACGCGGTCGCGGATCTTGCCGCCGAGCAGGTCGTAGCAGGGCACGCCGAGCGCCTTGGCCTTGACGTCGAGCAGCGCGTTCTCGATCGCGCCGAGCGCCAGCGCCACCACGCCGCCGGCTGCGGGGCGCGTCGCGGCGAACAGCTCGACATAGATCCGCTCGTGCTCGAACGCATTCTTGCCGATCACCCGCGCCGACAGCCGCTCGATTGCCGCCGTCACACCGGGAGCGCCGAAGCCCTCGTCATATTCGCTCCAGCCGACCAGCCCGTCCGTCGTCGTCACCTTGACGAAGTGATAATTCCGCCAGCCGGCATCGCAGGCGAGCGTCTCGACGCTTTTGATTGTGGTTGATTTGCGCATGGTTTCCTGCCCGGCTGTTGTTGCTGTTGGGTTCAACAACGGATCGGCGAGGGCGTCAATTCGCGTCAGGGCAAGGCGACAATGCACGCAGGTTGGTGCAGGCTATATTTTCGCGCGGCCGTATTCTCAAACCGTCATCCTGAGGAGCGCGGAACGCGCGTCTCGAAGGATGAATGGCCCCGCTCGTGGCCGTCGACCCTTCGAGACGCCGCTTCGCGGCTCCTCAGGGTGACGGGGAGAGTCCGGTGTCAGGCCGGAACAGCGTCGGGCGCCGACGCTCAAATGTCTTGCGGCCGCGCTTGAAACCCATCAGCACGTCGGGCAGTTCGGCGATCGCGTTGGTTCCGCTGTCGGTATCGAGCACGACGATGTCGGCGGGGTTGCCGACCGCAATGCCGTAGTCGCCGAGGTTCATCAGCCGCGCCGGCAGGTCGGTGACGAGATCGAGGCACGAGTCGAACTCGCCGATCCCGGCATGCGCCGCATTGGCATAGAGATTGGCCATCCGCAGCAGCGATGCATCGCCGAACGGCGTGAAGGGATTCTGCACATTGTTGGTCGCGACCGAGCACAGCACGCCATCGGCGACGAGCCGATGCGCGGCCGTTAGCCCGCGCGGCGCGTTATGGGTGGCGTCGCGGCCCATCAGGTAGAGGTCGGTCGCCGGCAGCACGGTGACCCCGACGCCGGCCTCGGCGAGGCGCGCGCTCGCCGCCTTCAGCCGCTCGGGCGGCAGCGCGGAGAGTTTGGTCGCGTGTCCGATCGCGACGCGTCCGTGATAGGAGCGCCGTTCGGCCTGCCGGCAGACCTCCTCCATGTGCCACCAGGAGGGATCGAGGTCGAAATCGAGATGGAGATCGACGTCGACGTCGAACTCCTGCGCGAGGTCGAAGATGCGCGCGATATGGGCGTTCGGGTCGCTGTCGACATAGGGGCAGCCGCCGACCGCCTCGGCACCGTCGTTGAGCGCAGCGACCAAGAGCTCGTCGGCGCCGGGATCGTTGGTCAGGCCCTCCTGCGGGAAGACACAGAGCGAGAGGTCGAGCGCCCAGGCATAGTCGCGTTTCAAGGCCTTGACCGCCTCGAAGCCGCGCAGCCCGATCCGCGGGTCGATCTCGACATGCGTCCGCATCCGCGTGGTGCCCGCCGTGATCGCGCGCTCGATCACCTTGGCGCCGCGCGCATAGACATCCTCGACCGTGAAGTCGCGCTTCATCGCCGACACCGCGCGGATCGCCTCGCCGAGGCTGGCGTGATCGTGGCCGCAACGGCCGAGCAGGCAGGCCTTGTCGAGATGGATATGGGTGTCGACGAAGCCGGGCAACGCCAGCCGGCCGTTGAGGTCGACTTCGATCGCCTCGCTCACGAGGCGCGGCGCGATCGCGGCGATCCTGCCGCCGGCGATGCCGATATCGACCGCTGACGCGGAGCTGCGCGTCACGGCATTGCGGAAGACCAGGTCGAAGGCAGGTTTCGCGATCATCGGCGAGGAAACATCAAGATGGTTGCAGCCTAGCGGAAGGGCGAGGATCCGGCAGCACCAGATTGTGTGCAGTTTTACAGTTCGATTGTCTAAAAAATATGCATACACTTTGGCGGCCAGATTGTAGAGTCCGGATGATCCCTGGAGACCCGCCATGTCCGCACCCGCCAAAGCCGATGCCCGCCCGATGTCCGATGCCGAGACCGTCGAGGCCTATCTGACGGCGTCGATGATCCCCGATCCGGATGCGGCGGCGGCCTATATGAAGCCGGGCACGGTAATCACTTTCACCGGTGGGCGCGAATTCGACCATCCGCGCGGGCCGACCGCCTTCAACGCGAAGCGCTATCGCTGGGTGAAGAAGAGGATGGACCGCTTCGATGTCTGCCCTGGCACGGACGAGACTGTCGTCTACAGCGTCGGGACGCTCTACGGCGAATGGACCGACGGCACGCCGTTCGAAGGCAACCGCTATGTCGACCGCTTCGTGGTGCGGGGCGGGCAGATCGTCAAGATGGACGTCTGGAACGACAGCGCCGAGCGGATTTTGGTGCAGCGGGGGATCGAGGCGTAGGGGGCGGTGCCAGTTCTCCCTCGCCCCGCTCTGGCGGGGTGAGGGGCTGCATCCGCGAGTATCGGCCGCGGATAGACCTGTACCCCTCACCCGGATCGCATCTGCGATGCGATCCGACCTCTCCCCGCAAGCGGGGCGAGGTAAGAGCGTCAGCGCCGCGCCGCCTTCGGCAGCTTCACCACCTTTTCGCCGGTTGCCTCGTCGGCATAGGGGGCCAGAATATCCAGCAGATCGCGCCCGCGCTGCGGGCTCGGCGCGACCAGCGCCCGGTTCGCCACGGAATCCAGATGGCTGTGCATCAGCCCCATCACCTTGTCGACGTCGCCTTTCGCCAGCGCGGCGATGATCGCGCGGTGCTCGTTGATCGCGCATTCCGACGAATGCGGCCGGCTGTACAGCGACAGCGTCAGGCAGCAGCGGTAGGCGACCTCGCTGACATAGCGCACCAGGATCGGGCTGCTGGTCATGTGAGCGAGCAGGATGTGGAATTCGGTGGCGAGCCGGATCGACACCGCGTCGGTGCCGTCGCGGGCCCGATCCTCGGCGTCGACATGCGCGGTGAGCTCGGCGATCTGCGCCTTGGTCAGCTTGCCCGCGAGCTGCCGCACCACCAGCCGCTCGAGCTCGATGCGGATATCGAAGGCATCGCGCGCCTCCTGCCAGCTCGGCGTCGCCACCACCGCGATGCGGTTGCGGCGCAGCTCGACCAGGCCTTCCGCCGCCAATTGCCCGAGCGCATGCCGTGCGATGGTGCGGCTGACGCCGAAGCGCTCGCCGAGCGAATCCTCGGGCAGCTTGGCGCCGGGCTCCAGCGCCTGCTCGATGATCGCGCGCCGCAGCGCGCGGCAGATCACGCCGACCTTGTCTGACGATTCAGCCGTCTTGCTGCTGTCGGCGCGCCCCGCCATTGCCGCGAATCCCTCTCGAAGGTGCTTCGAACGCCTCTTTATCATACCGCCAAGGCAATCGGGCGCTCGAATTGCATGCAGTTTGAGCCACCGATTGCCCAAAAGGAATCCGCCCTTTGAAGCGCGGAACGCGCGATCTCCTTGATTTTCAACGCGGCCCCCGCTGGCATCCAGTTTGCATGCACTTTTCTCGTGATGCGCATGCAACCAAACTCCGAATTTGCCGGCGAACCGATGGCCGCCGGATCCGCGCCGACCGCGATCGAACTGTCGGACGCCTCCGTGACCTTCGGCCGCGGCGCCCGCGCCGTGCCGGCACTGTCGACAACCACGCTGCGGATCGCCGACGGCGAGTTCGTCGCGCTGGTCGGCCCGTCCGGCTGCGGCAAGTCCACCATCCTGCGGCTGGTTTCCGGCCTGGCGCGGCCGACCACCGGCGTCGTCATCGTCGGCGGCCGCGAGGTCGCGGCGCGCGCGATGCGGGTCGGCATGGCGTTCCAGAACCCGACCATGCTGCCGTGGATGACGATCGAAAAGAACATCATGCTGCCGCTGAAGATCGTCGAGCCGTTCCGCTCGCAATTCCGCAAGCTGCGCAAGACCGAGTTCCGCGACAAGGCCAATGCGCTGCTCGAGCAGGTCGGGCTGAAGGGCTTTGGCGGCCGCTATCCCTGGCAGCTCTCGGGCGGCATGCTTCAGCGCGCCAATCTGTGCCGCGCGCTGATCCACGAGCCGCGCATGCTGCTGCTCGACGAGCCGTTCGGCGCGCTCGACCAGTTCACCCGCGAGGAGCTGTGGGGAATCCTTCAGCAGCTCTGGATGACCCACAGGCCGACCGTGCTGCTGGTCACCCATGATCTGCGCGAGGCCGGCTTCCTCGCCAGCCGCATCTGCGTGATGAGCGCGCGGCCCGGCCGCATCCTCGACGACTCCAGGGTCGATTTCGCCCGTCCGCGTACCGTGGCGATGACCTTCGAGCCCGACTTCGTCGCGCTTAACCAGAAGCTGCGCGCCTTCATTGTCGATGCGCGCACCGCCGCGCGAGAAGGAGCCTGACCATGTCCGTGTCAGATATCAGGCAGAAGGCCTGGTCCGCCGCCCTGATCGTGCTGTTCTTCGTCGCCTGGGAGCTGTTCTGCCTGATGACGGGGATGTCGGACCTCGTGCTGCCGCGGCCGTCGCAGATCTTTGTCACGCTGTTCGAGAAACTCCCGATCCTGTGGCCGCACATCGTGCAGACCCTGGTCACCACCATGATCGGCTTCGTGCTCGGCGTGGCGCTCGGCGTCGCGCTCGGTGCCGTGATCGGGGTGTCAAAAACCGCCTACGACACCTGTTATCCGCTGCTGGTCGGCTTCTCGTCGATCCCGAAGGTCGCCGTGGTGCCGATCTTCGTGCTGTGGTTCGGCTCCGGCACCGTGCCGGCGGTGTTGACCTCGCTGTCGATCTGCTTCTTCCCGATCGTCGTCAACATCGCCACCGGCCTTGCCACCACCGAACCCGAACTCGAGGACGTGCTGAAGGCGCTCGGCGCCAGCAAGTTCGACATCCTGTGGAACGTCGGGCTGCCGCGCACGATGCCGTTCTTCTTCGCCTCGCTGAAGGTCGCGGTCTCCTACGCCTTCGTCGGCGCCGTGTTGTCGGAAACCGTGGCCTCGAACCGCGGCATCGGCAACGTCATGATGACCGCGTCCTCCAATTTCAACGTGCCGCTGGTGTTCGCCGGGCTGTTCGTGCTCGCCGGCCTCGGCGTCGCACTCTACGTCCTGTTCTCGCTGATCGAGGGCCAGGTCACCGGCTGGGCGACGCGCAAGGACAATGTCATCGCCACTTGAGACACTTCGTCACCGTCAAGCAATGAAGCTTAAGGAGATCTCGATGCTGAAAAAAGTAAGCGCCGCGCTGTTGGGATTGGCCCTGATCGCCGGTCCCGCGCGCGCCGAGGACACCACCATCAAGTTCACGCTGGGCTGGAAGACGCAAGGCTCGGACGCCGCGTTCTTCTACGCCAAGGACAACGGCTATTTCAAAGAGGAAGGCCTCAACGTCGTGATCGACCAGGGCGAGGGCTCCGGTGCGACCGTGACGCGCATCATGTCGGGTGCCTATGACGCCGGCTTCGGCGACGTCAACGCGATCATCCAAAACGCGGCGACCAAGCCGCAGGACGCGCCCGTCATGGTCTACATGATGTGGAACCAGCCGCCATTCGCGATCGTCGCCAAGAACTCGAGCGGCATCAAGACGATCAAGGATTTCGAGGGCCACACGCTCGGCGGCGCGCAGGGCACGCCGACCACGCGGCTATTGCCGGTGTTCGTGCACAAGAACGGGCTCGACGGCGAGAAGATCAAGGTCTCCAACATGGCGCCGAATCTGCAAGAGCCGATGCTGATCAAGGGCGACATCGACGCCGCGCTGGTGTTCAACATCACGAGCTATTTCAATTTGGTGCTGAACCGCCAGGATCCCGACAAGGACTTCAAATGGTTCTCGTTCGGCGATTACGGGCTCGACCTCTATTCCAACGGCGTGATGGTCTCGCGCAAGCTGATCGCGTCGAACCCGAAGGCGGTGGCCGGCCTCGTCCGCGCCATCAACAAGGGCGCGATCGCGGTCGCCAAGGACCAGAACGCGGCCATGAAGGCGGCGCTGAACTATGACAATCTGATCAATGTCGATGTCGAGAAGCGCCGGCTGCAATATTCCTTCGAGAAGCTGATCGTCTCGCCGGAGATGAAGGACATCGGCATCGGCGACGTCAGGGACGACCGCATGGCCCGCGCCATCGGCTTCATCGTCGAGGGCTACCAGCTTGCCCGCACGCCAGCCCCGGCCGAAGTGTTTTCGCGGGAATTCCTGCCGCCACGCGCCGAGCGGGAGTTGGTGTATACGGCGAATTGATTGAGCGAGGCCGAGCTCCGGCCGCATCGGAGGTTTGCTCCCTCTCCCGCGTGCGGAGGAGGGTCGGGGTGGGGGTTCTATCCACGAGTTGTATCGCGGAGAGAGCCCCCACCCGCCGCGCTCCGGACGACGCTTCGCGTCGCTTGTCGTGCGTCGACCTCCCCGCAAGCGGGAGAGGTGAAGTTGCGGAAGTGGAGATGACAGCCGATCATGACCGACGTCACGGCAACCCGTCTGTTCTGCGGTCCTGACCACGACATCCGCAACGACGTCGTGCTCCGTCACGTCGACGGCGTCATCACCGAGATCTCCGAAGCCGCGGGCCCGGCGAAAGGCCCGCGTTCCTTCGTCCTCCCCGCTTTCGTCAACGCCCACGACCACGCGCGCCCGCGCCCGTCGAGCTTCGGCGCGGTCGGCATGCCGCTGGAGAGCTGGATCCTGCGCACGGTGGTGGGCACGCCGGTCGATCCCTATCTCTCCGCGGCTTCGGCGTTTGCCCGCGCAGCGCAGGCCGGCTGCGCCGCGATGATGGTGCACTACACGAGGCCGAGCGGGACCATGCCGCTGGTCGAGGAGGCCAGGGCGATCGCGCGCGCCGCCGCCGATGTCGGCATCCGCATCGCCTTTGCCATCGCGGTGCGCGACCGGAACCCGATCGTCTATGGCGACAGCGAAGGTGTGCTGTCAGACCTTCCGGCCGACGACCGCAAGACGATCCAACAGCTGTTCGTGCGCGCTCCGATGTCGCCAAAAGCGTATATCGAGCTGACCGATGCCATCGCGTCGGCGATCGGCGGCCCGAAGGTCGACGTCCAGCTCGGGCCTGCGGGCGTGCAGTGGTGCTCGAAGCCGCTGCTGGAGGCAGTCGCGGAAAGCTCCGCGCAGACCGGCCGCCGCATTCACATGCATCTGCTCGAGACGATCTACCAGCGCGCCTGGGCCGACCGGCAATTTCCCGGCGGCATCGTCCGCTATCTCCGCGACATCGGCTTCCTCTCCGAGCGGCTGACGCTCGCGCATTGCATCCACGCACGGCCCGACGAGCTGGAGATGATCGCGGCGTCGGGCGCGCGCATCGTCACCAATTTCTCCTCCAACCTGCACCTGCGGTCCGGGTTGGCGCCGATCGCGGCGGCGCACGCTTGCGGTTGTGCGATTGCCGTCGGCGTCGATGGCCTTGCACTCGACGAGGACGACGACCTGCTGCGCGAGATGCGGCTGGTGCAGATGATGCACGGTGGTCTCGGTTTCAAGCGCACCTGGACAGCTCGGGAGTTCTTCGCGCTCGCGATCCGCAATGGCCGCCGTGCCACCGGCGCGCCCGGGGCCGGCGAGCTCGCCATCGGTGCGCCGGCCGATTTCGTCGGCATCGATCTCGACCGCCTCGAGCGCGATCAGATTCTCGATGCGGATCCGCTCGACCTGCTGTTTGCGCGCGGCAATGCGTCGCTGATCTCCGAGCTTGTGGTCGATGGTCGCACCGTCGCCAAGGCCGGCCGGTGCCTCGCTGTTGACTTTCCCGCCATTGAGCAGGAACTGCGCGGCATCACCCGCGCGAGCGCGGCCACATACGCGCATGTCTTGCGCGCATGGCCGCGATTGTCGAACTCAGTGCAACACTGGTTCGAAGCGCAGCTCACCTGCAATTAGCTGCACAATCCTCGCTTCGCGCCGAGCAGCAATTTCAATCATACGCTCGCTAATTCCGTCAAGCGGAAGAAAATTCCACTTGCATCACACTCGTCGCGCGGCTTCAAGTTCAGGCAACAAGAAACTGAATCAGCCGCTGTCACCGGCTGGTCATTTTGTCGCGAGGAAGCGTGATGGGCGCGTTGTCGCATCTGCGGATTGTCGAGATCGGAAGTGCTGCGGCGACGAGCTATTGCGCGCGGCTGTTTGCCGATTTCGGCGCCGATGTGCAGAAGGTCGAGCCGCCGCACGGCGATCCGCTTCGCCGCACCGCGCCGCTGACGCCCAAAGGCCAGAGCGCGTGGTTTGCGTTTCTCACCTTCAACAAGTCGAGTGTCGTGCTCGACAAGCGCGACGCAGGCGCGGCATCGCGCCTGCGCGAGCTGATCAGCGGCTGCGACATCCTGCTCGACGGGCGCGGCATCGCTGCGGCGGATTGTCCCGAGATCGATCTCGACGCGATCAAGCGGGATAATCCCGGCCTGATCCATCTTGACCTCGCCTGGTTCGGCGATCGCGGTCCCTACGCCAATTTCGCGGCGACGGACTCCACGATCCGTGCGCTGAGCGGACTGGTGAAGCTGGTCGGTCCGGAGCAGGGGCCGCCGATGCACGCGCCGGATTTCCAGATCGGCATTCTGGGCGGGCTGTGGGGTTTCATCGCCGCCGCATCGTCGGTGCTCGGGCGCATGCAGGACGGGCGCGGGCGCGAAAACCATCTCAGCCTGTTCGAGGCCTCCATCGCCGTCACCGAATACATCATGTTCGAGGCGTTCCAGCGCGGCGACATCATGCGGCGGATCGGCGTCAACCGGTTCTGGCCGACCTTTCCGGTCGGCATCTACGAGACCAGGCAGGGCTGGCTCGGCGTCACCACGGTGACCCCGGCGCAATGGCGCGCGTTCTGCGAGATGCTCGGGCTCAACGAGCTGCGCGACGATCCGACGCTGGTCATGGGTGTCGACCGGCTGCGCCATGTCGCCGAGATCGAAGGCAGGATATTGCCGAAGCTGAAGCAGCGTACCGCGCAGGAGTGGTTCGCCGAGGGGCTCAAGCGCAGGATTCCGATCGTGCCGGTGCCGGAGGTAGCGGATCTCATCGCCGATGAGGAAAAGCGGGCGCGCGGCGCCATCGTCCCGATCACCGTCGGCGACGAGACCGGCTTTTCCGCCGGCACGATGCAGCGGCTGACCGCAACGCCGCCGTTGCGCGGCGGCCGGGTGCCTGATCTCGGCGAGCAGCAGCCGAGGCGCGAGGCTGCGCCGCGCGTGCCGGCGCCCAGGCCCGCTGCAACCGATCGCTTGCCGCTCGAGGGCATCCGCGTCGTCGACTTTTCGATGGGCTGGGCCGGGCCGATCTGCACCCGCACGCTCGCCGATCTCGGCGCCGACGTCATCAAGATCGAGGCGACCCAGTATCCGGACTGGTGGCGCGGCGTCGACCGCCGTCCGGCCTATGTGCTGGAGCAGATGTACGAGAAATCGGTGCGCTACTGCATCATGAACCGCAACAAGCGCGGCATCACGCTCGATCTGACCCGGCCGAAGGGGCTTGCGCTCGCAAAACGCCTGCTCGCTGGTGCCGACCTCGTGGTCGACAATTATTCGGTCGAGGTGCTGCCCAAGCTCGGCCTCGGCTACGAGGTGCTGAGCAAGATCAATCCGAAGCTGGTGATGATGTCGATGTCGGCGTTCGGTGCCGGCAGCGTGCATCGCGACTGCCGCGCCTATGGCTCGACCCTGGAGCAGGGCTCCGGCCTGCCCAGCGTGGTCGGCGATCCCGATGGTCCGCCCGTCATGAGCCATACCGCGTTTGGCGACGCCGTCGGCGGGCTCAATGGCGCCGCCGCGGTGCTGACCGCGCTGATCCACGCCAAACTGACGGGGCAGGGGCAGTTCATCGATCTCGCGCAGATCGAATGCATGATGCCGTTCGCCGCGCCCTGGATCGTCGCGCATTCGACCGATGGCAAGCCGCCGACCAAATACGGCAACCGCCATCCGGATTTCGTGCCGCATGGCTGCTTTCGCTGCGCCGGAGAAGACAACTGGATCGTCGTTGCGGTGTCCGACGACGCGATGTGGCCAAAGCTCGCGCGGCTGCTCGGCCGCGAGGACTGGGCGGCGGACGAGACGCTCAAGACCGCCGCGGGCCGCCGCGCCATCGAGGCCGAGATCGAGGCTGCGATCATGGCCTGGACCGCGACGCACGATGCCGATGCGGCGATGACCGCGCTGCAATCCGCCGGCGTTGCCTCCGGCGTCGCGCGGCTGCCGATCGATCTCCTGAAGGATCCGCAGCTCCACGCCCGCGGCTTCATCCAGCAGGTCGACCGCGCGTTCATCGGACGACATCCGCAGCCGTCGATGCCATTTCGCGAGAGCGATGCGCCATTTGTCATTCGTTCAGTGCCACCGACCCTCGGCGAGCATAACCGCGAGATTCTCGGCGGCATGCTCGGGCTCTCCGACGCCGAGCTCGATGAGCTCACCCGCGAGGGCATCATCGGCACCGAGATGCTGATGGAGGAGCAGCTGGTGAAAGAAAAGAAGCGGGCGGCGGGCTGATGGAGGCAGGTCAGCCGGCACAGCGCAGGGCGGCGGGTGCGCGCGAGGCCGCGCGGCCGCTGCTGTCCGTGCGCGGGCTCGGCATCCGCTTCAAGACCGCGCAGGGCGTCTGGCAGGCGACGCGCCGCATCGACTTCGACGTCTTGCCCGGCGAACGCGTCGGCATCGTCGGCGAGAGCGGCTGCGGCAAGACCATCACCGGCCTGTCGATCCTGCGGCTGTTGCCGGGCAATTTTGCCGGCCTCGACGGCAAGATCCTGTTCGACGGCGTCGATCTCGCCTCCTGCAGCGCGCGGCAGATGCGCGCGATCCGGGGCAAGCGCATCGCGATGATCTTCCAGGAACCGATGAGCGCGCTCGACCCGGTGTTCACCGTCGGCCACCAGATCGCCGAGACGCTGCGCGTCCATACCGACGTCAGCTATGAGGAAGCCCGCGCCAAAACGCTGGAGATGCTTCGCCGCGTCGGCATCGCCTCGCCCGAGCGGCGGATCGACGACTATCCGCACCAGCTTTCCGGCGGCATGCGCCAGCGCGTGATGATCGCCGCGAGTTTGATCTGCGGGCCGCAGCTCCTCATCGCGGACGAGCCGACCACCGCGCTCGACGTCACCGTGCAGGCGCAGATCCTCGAGCTGCTGCGCGACATCAGCGAGACCTCGAAGACCGCACTGATGCTGATCACCCACGATCTCGGCGTCGTCGCCGAGACCTGCACGCGGATGATCACGATGTATGCCGGCGAGGTGATCGAGGACGCCACCGTCGACGAGGCGCTGGTACGGCCGCTGCATCCCTACACGTCGGGACTGTTACGCTCGCTGCCGCATTTGAGCCCGCGCCACGGCCGGCTGCCGTCGATCCCGGGCCGGGTGCCGTCGATCGCCGAGATGCCGAACGGCTGCCGCTTCCGGGCCCGCTGCGCGCATGCGGTGAAGGGTTGCGAGGCCGAGCAGAAGCTGCTGGACGCCGGCGGCGGCCGAAGAGTGCGCTGCTGGCGCTTTGCCGAGCTCAATCTGCCGGGCGCGCTGCATCCGCCCGGCGCGCCGGCTGCCGCGAAGGTCGCGACGCAATGACCACAGCCGGTGCCGAGCCCCGCCGCGACGCCATCGTCTCGGTGCGTGACCTCCAGGTCCGCTTCCAGACCTCTGACCGCCGCGCCACCGTGAAGGCGGTCGATGGCGTCAATTTCGACGTTCGTCGCGGCGAGACCTTCGGCATCATCGGGGAGTCCGGATCGGGCAAGACCACGATCGGCCGCGCGCTGGTGTTCCTGCTCAATCCCAGCGCCGGCGCCATCCTGCATGACGGCATCGATCCAACGGCACTGCCGCGCCGGGAGTTTCAAAACCATCGCCGCGACTACCAGATCATCTTTCAGGACCCGAACGCCGCGCTGAATCCGCGCATGACCATTCTGGCCTCGGTGCTGGAGCCGCTGGAGCTCGCACGTGTCGGCAACAGCGCCGAGCGCGAGCGGCAGGCGCGGGAGGCGCTGGAGCGCGTCGGCCTGCCGCAGGAGTTCGGCGCGCGCTACCCGCATCAGCTGTCCGGCGGCCAGAAGCAGCGCGTCGTGATCGCCCGCGCGCTGACGCTCAAACCCAAACTGATCGTCTGCGACGAGGTGGTGGCCGCGCTCGACATGTCGATCCGCGGCGACGTGCTCAATCTGTTTGCCGATCTGCAGCGCGACCTCGGGCTGACCTATGTCTTCATCACCCATGATCTCGCGGTCGTCTCGCATATCAGCGAGCGCGTCGCGGTGATGTATCTCGGCCAGTTCGTCGAGCTCGGGCCGACCGAAGAGGTCGCCGAGCGGCCGCTGCATCCCTACACGATCGCGCTGCTGTCGGCCGAGCCGCGGCCGCTGCCGTCCACGATGCGGCAGGAGAGCCGCATCGTCTTGCAGGGCGAGGTGCCGAGCCCGATCGACCCGCCCTCGGGCTGCCGGTTCCGCACCCGCTGCCCGCATGCGCAGCCGCTCTGCACCGACCGCGTGCCGGAGTGGCGCGAGCTGAAGCCCGATCATTGGGTGGCCTGCCATTTTGCCGACCGCCCCAATTTTTCATCGAACTAAGAACACCGGAGAAACGCCATGACAATGACGACACGACGCGAGGCCATGGCGCTGATCTCGGGCGCATTGGCCAGCACCACCCTCGCCGGCCGCGCCTTCGCGGAAGGCCCGCCGAAGAAGGGCGGCACCCTGCGCATCTCGGCGCCGGCCAATCCATCGAGCCTCGATCCCGCGACCGGCGGCGCCGGCTCCGACCACGCCTTCCTGTTCACGATGTACGACACGCTGACCGAATGGGAGTTCGATACGCTGAAGCCGAAGCCCGGCCTTGCCGAAAGCTGGAAGTTCACCGATCCCACCACGCTGGTGCTCAACATCCGTGCCGGCGTCACCTTCCACGACGGCACGCCGCTCGATGCGGAAGCCGTCAAGTTCAACCTCGAGCGCAACCGCAGCGATGCGAAGTCGAACATCAAGGCCGATCTGCTCTCGGTCGCCGCGGTGGAGGTCACCGGCCCGCAGCAGGTGACGTTGAAGCTGAAGACACCCGATACCGCGCTGCCCGGGATCCTTTCCGACCGCGCCGGCATGATGGTGTCGCCGACGGCGCTGAAGGCGGCCGAGGGCGGCGTGGTGACGCGCAAGCCGGTCGGCGCGGGCGCCTATTCGTTCGTCAGCTGGGCCGACGGCGAGAAGATCGTGGTCAAGCGCAACGAGAAATACTGGAAGCCGGAGCGGCCGCTTCCCGACGCCATCGAGATCTCGATCATTCCCGAGCTCACCACCGGCGCCCGCTCGGTCACCGCCGGGCAGAACGATCTGATCTACCAGCTGCCGCCGCGGCAGAAGGTGATCATCGAGCGCGCCTCCAGCGTCAAGGTCGTGCATGGCCCGACGCTGTACGTGTTCCAGATCTTCCTGAACTGGGCCAAGCCGCCGTTCGACAATATCAAGGTCCGCCAGGCGCTGAACTTCGCGATCGACCGCGAATCCTTCGTCAAGGCCGCGCTCGCCGGCCTCGCCGAGCCGGCCTACATGAACCTGCCGAAGGCGCATTGGGCCTATGATGCCGAGGTCGCGAAGCTCTATCCGTACGATCCCGACAAGGCACGCAAGCTGCTCGCCGAGGCCGGCTTCAAGGAGAACACCCCGATCGAGTTCGGCGGCTATCCGGACCAGGATTCGGTGCAGCGCCAGGAGATCCTGATCGAGCAGCTGCGCAAGGCCGGCATCAACGCGCGCTTCGTCAATGCCCCGGTCGCGGAGGCTTCCGCCGCTTTCTTCGGTCCGGAGAAGAAAGGGGCAGGGCTGCTCTCGGCCTGGACCGGACGGCCCGACCCGAGCCTGACCTATTCGCTGATGTTCACCAAGGACGCCTATTACAATGGCGGCCGCGCGCCGGTGCCGGCCGAGCTCGAGGCCGCGATCAAGGAATCGCGCGCGTCGGAGGACATCGAGACCAGGCGCAAGGCGTTCTCCACCGTGCAGCGGCTGGTGATGGAGAATGCCTTCGTCGTGCCGCTGGCGTTCCAGTTCGAGCTGGTCGCCATGAACAAGAAGGTGCAGGGCTATCGGCCGAACCTGCTCGGCAAGCCGAAATACGACGACGTCTGGCTCGGGAGTTAGGCGATGGCGCGACGGTCACCGGTCAAGGTCGTCGGCAGCCGCCTCGTGCAGGCGCTGCCCGTGATCCTGCTCGCGACCTTCATGGTGTTCGCGCTGCTCAAGCTGGTGCCCGGCGACATCGCCGTGACACTGGCGGGCGACAACGCGACCGACGCGCGGATCACCGAGATCAGGAAGATCTACGGCCTCGACCGCCCGTTCCTGGTGCAATACGGCGCCTGGCTTGGCAATGTCGCGCAGGGCGATCTCTCGCAATCGCTACTCAGCGGCGAGAAGGTCGCGGACTCGATCGGACGTGCGTTTCCGAACACGCTGCTGATCGTCGCGATCGCGCTGGCGCTGGCGCTGGTCACGGGCATCCCGATGGGCGTGATGGCCGCGATCAAGCCGAACGGCTGGATCGACAAGCTGATCAGCATGCTGGCGTCGCTCGGCGTCGCGGTGCCCGGCTTCTGGCTCGCGATGATCCTGGTGGCGGAATTCTCGCTGAAGCTGAACTGGCTGCCGGCGACCGGCGCGAAATCCTTCGGCGTCTCGCCGGTCGATGCGATCCGGCACGCGCTGCTGCCCGGCATCGCGATCGCGGCCTACGGCATGGCCGAGGTCGCGCGCCAGCTGCGCGGCGCGCTGCTGGAGGTGCTGTCGTCGCAATATGTCCGCACCCTGCATGCCAAGGGGCTGTCGATGTCGCGCATCCTCTGGCAGCACGGCCTGAAGAATGTGGGCGTCAATCTGCTCACCATCATCAGCCTGTTGGTCAACCGCATGCTGGCGGCAACGGTGGTGATCGAGGCGGTGTTCGCGATTCCCGGCCTGGGCAGCCTGATCGTGCGCGGCGCGATCCAGCGCGATTTCCCGATCGTGCAGGGCGTCGTCTTCACCATGGTGGTGGTTGTCATCGCGGTGAACCTGATCACCGACCTGCTCTGCGCCGCGGTCGATCCGAGGATCGAGCAATGACCGAGGTGGCGCTTGCTCCCCTGAAGGCACCGGCGAGGCCGACGCGGCTGCGGCGATTTGCGCGCTGGCTCGCCGGCGATCTCCGCGCCGCGCTGTCGATCCTGGTGCTCGCGGTGCTCGTTGTCGTCGCGATCGGTGCGCCCTGGATCGCGCCCTATGCGCCGACCGCGCAGGACGTCAACAACATGCTGGCGCCGCCGGGGCCGGCCCATCTGCTCGGCACCGACGATCTCGGCCGCGACATCTTCTCGCGCCTGATCTATGGGGCGCCGGCCACCGTCTATGCCAGCCTGCTTGCGGTCGGCGTCGCGGTCCTGATCGGGCTGCCGGTCGGCCTCATCGCCGGCTATTTCGGCGGCTGGATCGACGACATCATCAGCCGCATCATCGACACCTTCCTGTCGTTCCCCGCCATCGTGCTGGCGATCGCGGTCACCGGCGCGCTCGGCATCGGGCTGACCAACGGCATGATCGCGGTCGGCATCACGATGTTTCCGGCGCTGGCGCGCATCGTCCGCGCCCGCACGCTGATCGTGCGGCAGGAGCTCTATGTCGATGCCTCCAGGGGATTCGGCGCGCCGACCTGGCATGTGCTGTGGCGCCACGTGCTGCCGAACACGCTGCAACCGGTCATCGTGCAGGTGACGCTCTTGCTCGCCGCCGCGCTGCTGGCAGAGGCCAGCCTGTCGTTCCTCGGCCTCGGCATCCAGCCGCCGGACCCGAGCTGGGGCGCCATGCTGGCGCGCGCCTATCAATACATGGAAATCGCCCCGGAGCAGATGTATGCGCCGGGCGTTGCCATTCTCGTCGTCTCCCTGGCGTTCAACGCACTCGGGGAGTCCTTGCGTGTCGTGCTCGATCCGACCATGAAGGATCGCTAGAGCATGATCCGGAAAAGTGGGTACCGGTTTTCCGGTCAGATCATGCTCAAACAAAAGAGCCTTTGGTGAAGTTGTGATGTCGTTCAAGAAATTGCTGATTGCCAATCGCGGTGAGATCGCGATCCGGATTGCCCGTGCCGCTGCCGACAGCGGCATCGCGACCGTCGCGATCTATCCCGCCGACGATGCCGCCTCGCTGCATGTCCGATCGGCCGACGCAAGCCACGAGATTCCGGGCCGCGGCGCGCGGGCCTATCTCGACATCGAGGCCGTCATCGCGGCGGCCAAGGCCGCAGGCTGCGACGCGCTGCATCCGGGCTACGGCTTCCTCAGCGAGAACACCCAGCTCGCGCGGCGCTGTGCCGGGGAGAGGATCACCTTCGTCGGCCCGTCGCCGGAGGCGCTCGATCTGTTCGGCGACAAGGCCAAGGCAAAGGCGCTGGCGAAGAAATGCGGCGTCCCGATCATTGCCGGCACTTCGGAGGCGACCAGTCTCGACGAGGCAAAGGCCTTCTTCGCCGCGCTCGGTGCCGGCGCCGCCGTGATGATCAAGGCGATCGCCGGCGGCGGTGGCCGCGGCATGCGAGTGGTCGAGGATGCCGCCAAGCTCGACGAGGCCTATGCGCGCTGCCAGTCCGAGGCCAAGGCGGCGTTCGGCAGCGATGCGGTCTATGTCGAACGGCTGATCCGCAAGGCGCGCCATATCGAGGTGCAGGTCATCGGCGACCGCCACGGCGCCATCAGCCATCTCTGGGAGCGCGAATGCACCATCCAGCGCC
>NZ_SMYJ01000015.1:0-246573 GCF_009720285.1 Bradyrhizobium sp. BR2003 | reverse complement strand
CCGGGCCGCGCCGCCGCGCTGATGCGCTTCCTCGACTATATCGGGAAGCACGAGCACGTCTGGGTGCCGACCCGGCTTCAGATCGCCGAGCACTGGCACGCCAATCTCAGGCATCTCGCCGAAGACGCGTTCGAGATCACCTAGCGCGGTTCCGCGTCCACCGATCCAACGCGATATCCCGCGCATCCGAGTTGCATCGGGTGAATTGCTGCGTTGCACAGAGGTCAGAAGCGATCGGCGATTCCGCGCGTTAGCCGCCTGCAGTGCGGGAGCAGGCGGATTTCATGCGGAACATTCTTGCCGAATTGGAGCACACATTTCGTTGGGTTCCGGATTGGGTCGTTGGCCTCGGCGTAATCACGGGGGCAGTCGTTGTCGCGCTCATCGTTCACTCGATCGCGCAGCGTCTCGTCCACCGCATGGTGGGACCGAAGAACGCGGTCGCGCCCATGCTGCTTGACCGGACAGCGGGTCCGACGCGGCTGGCGCTGTGCCTTGCCGCCGTCGCGCTGGTCTTGCCGCTGGCGCCGCTCGACGATCTGCTGCGGCAGACGCTCAGCCATGTTTTCGGCGTCGCCGGCATCGCGCTGGTCGGCTGGATTTCGATCCGCGCCGTCGACATGGCGTCGGCAAGGTATCTCGATCGCTTTCGTCTCGACGTGGCCGAGAATTTCCTGGCGCGCAAGCACGTCACCCAGGTTCGCGTCTTCAAGCGGGTCACCGACACGCTGATCGTCATCATCGCGGTCTCAACCGCGCTGATGACGTTCGACTCGGTCAGGCAATATGGCGTCAGCCTGTTCGCCTCCGCCGGCGCCGCCGGCCTGATCGTCGGTCTTGCCGCCAGGCCGCTGCTCAGCAATCTGATCGCCGGCGTGCAGATCGCCGTCACCCAGCCGATCCGGATCGAGGACGCCGTCATCATCGAGAACGAATGGGGCTGGGTCGAGGACATCGCCTCGACCTATGTCGTGATCCGGCTTTGGGACTGGCGGCGCATGGTGGTGCCGCTGTCCTACTTCATCGAGCGCCCGTTTCAGAACTGGACGCGCGACGCGCAATCGCTGATCGGTGCAATCGCGCTGCATGTCGACTACAGCGCCAACGTGCCGGCGATCCGCAAACGACTGGAGCAGGTGGCCAAGGAGTCGCGGCTCTGGGACGGCGCGGTCGCCAATTTGCAGGTGATCGATACTCATCCGCGCACCATCGAGCTGCGCGCGTTGGTCAGCGCCCGCAATGCGCCGCAGTCCTGGGATTTGCGCTGCGAGATCCGCGAGAAGCTGCTGGCGTTCATCCGCGATGAGATGCCGGAGGCGCTGCCGCGCGATCGGGCGATCCTCGCGCCTGCGGCCGACGGATTTGGCCGGGACTTTCTGCGCGGTGCGCCGTCGCGTGAGCGTGCAACTGCGACAGCGTCACCGAACTGATCAGTTATCTGCTTTAATGCCCTGCCATGTGCCGGCCGATCTCGGTGAGGTCGGCCTCGCTGGCGCGGGCTTCATGCACGAACGTGCCGTGGAACATCACGACCAGCCGATCCGACAGCTCCAGGAGCTCATCGAGGTCCTCGCTGACCAACAGCACTGCCGCGCCGCGGTTGCGGGCGGCCATGATCTCGGCGTGGATCTGCGCCACCGCCGCGAAGTCGAGCCCGAAGCAGGGATTGGCGGCGATCAGCACCTCGACGTCGCCCGAGAGTTCGCGCGCCAGCACCGCGCGCTGCACATTGCCGCCCGACAGCGCCGCGATCGGCGTCTCCGGCGTTCGGGTCTTGATCTTGTAGCGGTTGATCTTGCGCTCGGCGTCGTTGCGGAAGGCCGAGCGGTTCAGCCACCAGCCGCCGCGCGCGAACGGGGCACGATCGAACTCGCGGAATGCGATGTTGTCGGCGACGCTCATGCCGCCGACGCAGGCATTCTTCAGCGGCTCTTCCGGCAACAGCGACATCCTGTGGCGCCGCATCTCCGCGCGGCTCGCCGCATAGGTCTCGCCCTGCACACGGATCGCGCCGCTCTCGGCCTCGCGCTGGCCGGCCAAAACCTCCACGAGCTGGCGCTGGCCGTTGCCGGAGACGCCGGCGATGCCGACGATCTCGCCGCTCTTCACGGTCAGCGACACGCCGTGCACGGCGATCGCGCCGGCATCGTCAAGCGCGGTGAGCTTGTCGAGCTCGAGCCGGGCCGCGCCGGTCTCGCCGGTGCGCGGCGGCTGCACCGTCAGCTGCTCGGCGCCGATCATGGTGCGGGCCATCTCGTCCGGCGTCAGCTCGGCGACCCGGCCGCTGCCGGCAAGCTTTCCGCGGCGCAGGATGGTCACCTCGTCGGCAAAGGCCATCACCTCGCGGAACTTGTGCGTGATCATCAGGATGGTGAGCTCGCCCGCGACCACCATCGCGCGCAGCATGCCGAGCACCTCATCGGCTTCGCCCGGCGTCAGCACCGAGGTCGGCTCGTCCAGGATCAGGAAGCGCCGCTTCAGATACAGCTGCTTGAGAATCTCGCATTTCTGCCGTTCGCCGGCGGAGATGTCGGAGACCCTTGCGTCGAGCGGCACCTTGAACGGCATCCGCGCCAGGAAGGCCTCGAGCTCCTTGTTCTCCTTGCGCCAGTCGACCATCGCAGGCACGTCGTCGCGCGCCAGCACCAAATTCTCGGCGACCGTCATCGCCGGCACCAGCGTGAAATGCTGGTAGACCATGCCGAGCCCGAGCGCATGCGCGTCCTTTGGATTGGCGATCGCCTGCTGGCGGCCGCCGACGAGGATGTCGCCTTCGGTGGCGTGGTAATAGCCCATGATGCATTTCACGAGCGTGCTCTTGCCCGCGCCGTTCTCACCGAGCAGGGCGTGGAACGAGCCGGGACGCACCTTGAGCTCGACATTGTCGAGCGCTGTGAAATCACCGAACCGCATGGTCATCGCGATGGCGTCGACGCCGAACGCGCCGGACGGTGCGGGCGGCTCGCCGATGATCACGACAGCGCCCCGATCAGGTCGGCGGATCTGGTCACCGCGCCGAACACGCCGCCCTGCATCTTGATCATCTTCACCGCGTGATCGTGATTACCCTTGTCGGTCGCGCCGCAGCAATCCTCGACCAGCACGCATTCGAAGCCGCGGTCGTTGGCCTCGCGCATCGTGGTGTGGACGCAGACATCGGTGGTGATGCCGGTCAGCACGATGTTCTCGATGCCGCGCAGCCGCAGCATCAGCTCGAGGTCGGTGGCGCAGAACGAGCCTTTTCCGGGCTTGTCGATAACAGGCTCGCCGGGCAGCGGCGCGAGGTCCGGAATGATTTCCCAGCCGGGCTCGCCGCGCACCAGGATGCGGCCGCAGGGGCCGGGATCGCCGATGCCGGCGCCGATCTGGCGCGAGCGCCAGCGCTTGTTGGCTGGCAGGTCGGCCAGATCGGGGCGGTGGCCCTCGCGGGTGTGGATGATGTGAAAACCCTGCGCGCGCATCACCGCGAGCAGCTTCCTGATCGGCTCGATCGGCGCGCGTGTCAGCGAGAGGTCGTAGCCCATCTTGTCGACATAGCCGCCGACGCCGCAGAAATCCGTCTGCATGTCGATGATGATGAGCGCGGTATTCTCTGGCCGCAGATCGCCGTTGTAGGGCCAGGCGTAGGGCTCGGACTTGATGAAGCGCTCGGGCATGACATGATCTTTCGAGATGCTATCGGGTGATCGACAATTCGGCGGGCGCGCCGGTCAGCGTGCGCTTCGGCGAGCAGGTGATGATCATGATCGCGAGCGTCAGGATGTAGGGCGCGGCGTTGAACAGATGATAGCCGGAGGTGATGCCGACCGATTGCAGCGCCGGCCCGAGCGCGGCCGCGCCGCCGAAGGCGAGCGAGGCCCACAGGCACAGCATCGGGTCCCAGCGCGCGAAGATGACAAGCGCGACCGCGGTGATGCCCTGTCCCGAGGAGAGGCCTTCGTTCCAGCTGCCGGGATAGAACAGCGACAGGAACGAGCCGCCGATGCCGGCGAGGAAACCGCCGACCATGGTGGCGCGCAAGCGGATCAGCAGCACCGAATGACCCATCGCGCGCGCCGCGTCGGCGCTCTCGCCGGCGGTGCGGATCAACAGGCCCCAGCGCGTGGTCCTGAACGCCCAATAGAGCAGCGGCGCGATCGCGACGCCGATCAGGAACAACACGTTGATGCGCAGCGCGGCGCGCACCTGCGGCACGTCGCTCCACCAGCCGAAATCGATCGCCGGCAACCGTGCCGCCGTCGGCTCGATCAGCGGCTTGCCGAGGAAGAACGCGAGCCCGGTGCCGAGTAGCATCAGCGCGATGCCGACCGCGATGTCGTTGACGCGCGGCAGCGAGCAGATCCCGGCATGCAGCGCGCCGAACAGGGCGCCGGTGATGCCGGCCGCGAGCACGCCAAGCCATGGCGAGCCGGAGAGATAGGAGATGCCGTAGGCGCTCATCGCGCCCATCACCAGCGTGCCCTCGAGGCCGAGATTGATGCGGCCACTTCGCTCGGTGATGCATTCGCCGAGGCTGACGAACAGGAACGGCGTCGAGACGCGGATGGCGCCGCCGAACACGGCCAGCGGAACGGTCCAGAGCCCGAGCGAAGTATCCGCCATGTCAGGACTTTCCCTTCAGGAAGCCGATGCGCCCGTAGAGCGCGTCGCTCGCCAGCACGAACACGAAGATGATGCCTTGCAGCACCAGCACCGAGGCGTCGGGCAGGCCGAGCCGCCGCTGCAAAAGGCCGCCGGAGGCCGAGATGCCGCCGAGCAGGATCGCCACCGGAATGATCGCCAGCGGATTCTGCCGCGCCAGGAATGCGACGAGGATGCCGGTGAAACCATAGCCCGCCGCGAGGTTGGCGTTGGTGCGGCCCTGCACCGCCGCGACCTCGATCATGCCGGCAAGCCCGGCGCAGCTGCCGGCGAGAAAGCAGACGGTCAGGATCAGCTTGCCGACACTGAGGCCGACGATCTTGGCGGCGCGGATGTTGCCGCCGGCGACGCGCGCCGCGAAGCCGAAGGTGGTGTGATAGATCAGGATGTAGGCGGCAACGGCCGCGACCAGGCCGAACACCAGGCCCCAATGCACGTCGGTGCCGGGAATGGTGCCGATCATGTTGGCGGCGCCGATCTCGCGCGTCGACGGCTTGTTGAGGCTCGCCGGATCGCGCATCGGCCCCTCGACCAGATGGTTCAGAATCGCGAGCGCGATATAGACCAGCAGCAGGCTCGAGATCGTCTCGTTGACCCCGCGGTATTGCCGCAGGCCGCCCGACAGCGTGATCCAGAGGCCGCCGCCGATCATGCCCGCGATCACCATCGCGATCTGCACCACGATCGGCGCCGCGCCCTGCAGCGCCAGCGCCGCCGCGGTCGCCGACAGCGCGCCGATCAGCAGCGCGCCTTCGCCGCCGATGATCACCATGCCGAGCTGCGCCGGCAGCGCCGTGCACAGCGCGGTCAGGATCAGCGGTGCGGCGCGGGTCAGCGTGTTCTGCCAGGAGAAGGCGGTGCCGAACGCGCCGTAATACATGTAGAAATACAGATCGAGCGGGTTCTTGCCGTACAGCGCGACAAAACCGCCGAACACCGCGAGCGCGCCGACCAGCGCCGCGGCCGGGATCAGGATGTATTCGATGCTCGCGCCGTGGCGCTGGAGGAATCCGGGATCGGCGGCCGGAGCGATGCCGGCCGCCTCCACCGATTCCGCCGCCTCGGTCGTCACGCGGTAGCTCCGATCACGCCCTCGACGAGATAGTCCATCTTCTCGAGCTCGGGATCCTGCTGGCCGCGATCAGTGCCGGAAGCGATCACCGTCTTGCCCTTGTTGTCGACGAGTGGGCCCTTGAAGATGGTGTATTCGCCGGCGATGATCTTGGCCTTGACGTCGTCGGCATGCTTGCGCGCTTCTGCCGAGACCATCTCGCCATAGGGCGACACCTTGACGATCTCTTCCTTGAGACCGCCGCGATAGAAGTTCGGGATCGCTTCGCCCGCGGTGATCATCTTGACGAATTTCGGGTAGAGCGCCTCCCAATTCCACTCGGCGCCGGTGAGATAGGCCTTCGGCGCCAGCGGCGACTGGTTGACGTGATAGCCGCATACGAAGGCGCCGCGGCGTGCGGCGTTCTCGACCATCGTCTTCGGTCCGTCGACATGGCAGGTCAGCACGTCGACGCCCTGGTCGATCAGGCTGTTGGTCGCCTCGGCTTCCTTGACCGGCATCGACCAGTCGCCGGTGAAGATCACCTGCGTGGTCGCCTTCGGATTGGCGAGCCGGGCGCCGAGCGTGAATGCGTTGATGTTGCGCAGCACCTGCGGAATCGGCTTGGCGGCGACGAAGCCGAGCTTGCCGCTCTTGGTCGAATAGCCGGCGACGATGCCGGAGATGTATTGCGCCTCGTCGATATAGCCGAAATAGCTGCCCGCATTCTTCGGGTCCTTGTCGGACCACAGGCCGCCGCAATGCTCGAAATGCAGTTTTGGAAACTTGCCCGCCATCTTGAGGACGTGCGGGTTGTAGTAACCGAACGAGGTCGGGAACATGAGCGTGGCGCCGTCGAGATTGATCATGGACTCGATGGTCTTCTCGACCGCATCGGTCTCCGGCACCTTTTCTTCCTCGACCACCTTGATGCCGGGAAGCTTCTTCACCGCCGCCGCGCCCTGGGCGTGGGCCTGGTTGTAGCCGTAGTCGTCGCGCGACCCGACATAGATGAAGCCGACCGTGGTTTCGGCTGCCGCCGCGCCGCGAATGCCGAGCGTGCTGCCAAGCGCCAATGCCGCGCTTCCCTGCAACAAATGCCTTCTTGAAATTCTGCCAAAATCCATCGCCTGCTCCCTCCGGCGGGTCCGGCCCGCCTGTCCTTGTCGCAGCCGCCCGACGGCGGAGCTTGGACGGAGTGTCGCAAGCTTCATGCCAGAGCATGTTTGGCGATCATTGCGCCGTAAGCGATTGAATTCGAACGGAAACGATGAACGACCTGATAGGCTTCGGAAGTCGATCGGGATCGTTCTGCCTATTTTATGAGCGATCGATCGTCGTTGTATGCAATGCCGTTAAGCAGTCGCTAACCGGTGGCGGGCCGATGCGAGCTTCGTCCGGGGTCGGCGCCCGGAGGGTCATTTGCCGGCTGGTGAATCGGATCGGGCCTGCTACGAGTGAGACCGGCTCGGGTGCCGGGTTGGACTGATGGGAAACAGCATGAGCGAGACAAAACCGCCCCCCCTTGGCGGCGAGATCGTGGCACGGATCGATCAGCTCGCGGCGATCTCCGAGACGCCGGAGCATCTGGCGCGAGTGTTCCTCACCGACGAGCACCGCAAGGCGGCCGATCTCATCCTGTCCTGGATGCGCGAGGCCGGCATGAGCCCGCATCTCGACGCCATCGGCAATGTCTGCGGGCGCTACGAGGGCGAGCGGCCGGGCCTGCCGGCGCTGATGCTCGGCTCGCATTACGACACCGTGCGCGACGCCGGCCGATGGGACGGCCCGCTCGGCGTCATCACCGCGATCGCCTGCGTCGACGATCTGAACCGGCGCGGCAAGCGGCTGCCGTTCGCGATCGAGATTGTGGGCTTTGCGGACGAGGAGGGGGTGCGCTTCGCCTCGACCCTGCTCGGCAGCCGCGCGGTCGCCGGCACCTTCGACGAGAGCGTGCTCAACACGCGCGACCGCGCCGGCACCTCGATGCGCGACGCGCTGATCCAGTTCGGGCTCGAGCCCGATCATATCGGCAAGGCGGCGCGCGTCCGCCGCGAGCTGCTCGGTTATGTCGAGCTGCACATCGAGCAGGGCCCCGTGCTGGAGGAGAAGGCGCTGCCGGTCGGCGTCGTGACCGCGATTTCGGGCGCGACCCGGCTTGCCGCCAGTCTCACCGGCGTCGCCGGCCATGCCGGCACGGTGCCGATGAAGCTGCGACGCGATGCGCTGGCGGGCGCTGCCGAATGCATCGTTGCGATCGAACAGTTTTGCAGGTCCGACGAACAAGGCCTCGTCGGCACCGTCGGCTATGTCAGGGCGATGCCGGGCGCCACCAATGTGATCCCGGGCAAGGTGTCCTTCACCATGGACATCCGCTCGCAGAGCGACATGCATCGCAAGCGTGCCGTCGCCGACATCGTGCGGCAGATCGAGGCGATCGCAAACCGCCGCGACCTCGCCTTGCAGATCGACGTCACCCACGAGAACCGCAGCGTGCCCTGCGCGCCGTGGCTGAAGACGCAGATCGCCGAGGCCGTCGCGGCCGAGGGCTATGCCGCGTTCGAGCTGCCGAGCGGGGCGGGGCATGACGGCATGGCGATGGTGGATGTCGCCGATATCGGCATGATCTTCGTGCGCTGCCGCGGCGGGATCAGCCACAATCCGGCCGAACATGTCGAGCTCGCCGATGCCGACACCGGCGCGCGGGTGCTGCTGCGCTTCGTCGAGAATTTTCGTCCGCACGGTGCAGTGAATAGCTAAAATTGCGCGCTTCGCAGGCCTTCGCTGAGGACCGCTTGCTGTCTACGTTGCGTCAGCACGCCGCAAGCACCGGTCCAGGTCCGCTGCCGGACCCGACCCGTGCCGAATCCGCATAGACCAGGCCGCCGTTTCCGGCTCAGCTGGCCTATTGCGGGCCGGGCGTGAAGCGCTAGACTTGGTGCAACGGGGGGTAGTGGACATGAGGTCGTCCGTCGTCCAGGACGTTCAGTTCCCAAAGCAACCGGCGCTGCAGCTGATCTATGACACTGCGCCGATCGGTCTTGCCTACCTCTCTCCCGATTGCCGTTACCTTCAGATCAACCAGCGTCTCACCGAGATCTGCGGCATTTCGGTCGAAGGCCACCTCGGGCGTACGGTGCACGATTGCGTGCCCGCGCTGGCTTCGGCGGTCGAAGGTATCGTTCGGTCGATCATGGAGACCGGAGAGCCCGTCACCGGCGTGGAGGTTTACGGCCAGCGCCCCGGCCACAATGACGAGCGATGCTGGATCACGCATTGGCATCCGCAGCGCGAACCGAACGGGAGCATCGTCGGCGTCAACGTTGCGGCCGAAGAGATCACCGATCGCAAGCGGAGCGAACGCGAGATCCGCGCCGCGCGCGATGCAGCCGAGAAGGCCTTGCACCATCTGCAGGAGACCCAGGCGTCCCTGATCGAGGCGGAAAAGCTCGCGGCGCTGGGCCGGCTGGTCGCCGGCGTCGCGCACGAGATCAACAGTCCGGTCGGCACCAGTCTCACCGTCGCCTCGGTGCTGGAGCAGAAATGCGCCGACTTCGCTGCCGAGGCCGCGCGCGGCAAGCTGAAGCGATCCAGCCTGAGCGATTTCATCGAGGTCGTCGAAAGCGCCTCGTCGCTGCTTGTCGGCAACCTCAAGCGCGCGGCGGACCTGGTGCAGTCGTTCAAGCAGGTGGCGGTGGATCGCAGCTATTTCGACCGCAGCCAGTTCGACCTCGGCGCGGTGACCGAGCAGGTTCTCTCGAGCCTGCGTCCGGCCTTGCCGAAGAACAACCTTGCGCTCGAGGTCGATTGCCCGCCCGGTCTGGCCATGAACAGCTATCCCGGCCCCTACGGCCAGGTGCTGACCAACCTGTTCGTCAATTCGGTGGCGCACGCGTTTCCGGATGGCAAGGGCGGCGTGATCACGATCCGGCTGCGCGCGTCAGGCGCGGACCAGGTCGAGATCCTGTTCGCCGACAACGGTTGCGGGATGGATCACGACGTGCTGCGGCAGGCCTTCGATCCCTTCTTCACGACGCGCCGCGACATCGGCCGCATCGGGCTCGGTCTCCACATCGTTCATAACATCGTCACGAACCGGCTGGGCGGAGAGCTTAATCTCGACAGTGCGCCGGGCATGGGGACAGCCATGCGGATCACGCTGCCACGCGTGGCGCCGCAGCGTGTGACCGACAGTTGATGCCCACAGGGGGCGTTGAGAAGGAAATGCTCCCCCGCTTTCGAGCCGGAAAACGTCCTTCCAAGTAATCGCCGCAAAAGGCATTCCACGACCCTTGCTTCCGCCCCCGTCGTCGCGACATTCTCGGGGTATTCCTGATGGTTACGACGATGAGCCAATCCGCATTCGATCCCTTCGGCGAGCCGGTCCCCGCGGTCGATCCTTCGATCGCGAGCGAGGGCGTGTCGAAATGGCTGAAGACCGCGGGCACCAGCGTGTTCTGGGTGCTGGTGGTCGGCATCGTGCTGGCACGCGCCGTGTATTTCGAGCCCGGCGTGTTCAGCTTCGAGCATGCCGTTGCCTGGGCGCAGGGTCTGTTCGCCGCGCTCTAGCCGCCGGCATCGGCGGCGCCGTCTTCGTGCCCTTTGTCTCCCGAATGATCCCCTCGAACGCCACCGCCGCCGGCACGTCCAGCCGGCCGGGCGATTTCAGTTGCCAGAGCGCGCGCTCGATATGGACGCCCTTGATCGGGATCACCTTCAGCTTTCCGAGCTTCACCTGGTCGTCGATCGTCGCGATCGACACAATGGCGACGCCGACACCGGCGGCGACCGCCTGTTTGATCGCCTCGGTGCTGCCGATCTCGAGCGTCCGCTGCGGCTCGACGTGGTGCGCAGCCAGCGCCTGCGCCACCACCTCGCGCGTGCCTGAGCCGGGTTCCCGCACGATCAGGATCTCGTCGTTCAGTGACCGGATGTCGATCGGCCCCTGGACCGCTGCGAAGCGATGATTTGGACCCGCGATCAGCGCCATCACGTCGGTACGCCAGGCTTCGCTGATCAAATTCTCGTCCTCGACCGGCCCCTCGACCAAGGCGATCTCGATTTCGTGTCCCAGCATCAGCGCGGCGATATCGCTGGTGTTGGCGCTCACGACGTGCAGATCGATGCCGGGAAAGGCACGGTGGAACACGCCAAGATATTCCGGGATCATGTAGGTCGCGATCGTGGTGCTGGCGCCGATCCGCAGCGAGCCGCTGTCGAGGTTGCGCAGCGCCTGCAATTCGTCCTCGGCGGCGCGCTCGGCCGCGAACAGCGTCTCGGCATGCCGCGCCAGCGCCGCGCCCTCCCGGGTCGGCCGCACCCCCTTTGGCGTGCGGTCCAGCAGCCGGCAGCCGACCTGCAGCTCGAAATCCCGCACGCCCTTGGAGATCGCCGGCTGGCTGATGTGCAGGAGGTCGGCGGCGCGGGAGAAACTTCCGGTTCTCGCCACGGCCGCGAACAGGCGGAGCAGATGCAGGTTGAGGGACATAACTTCTCTCTATCGGGGCAGTCCGAAAATATATTAGCCAAGAGGGGTGCCCTGGCGCATAAAATCTTCTCCGAAAAGAGGATTTTGTGCCGGAACCAGAACAAGACCAGAGTCAGAAGCAGGGGGCGCTGAGGCGCATATTCCAGCTCATTCCGGGGATTCTGCTCTGCGGGGTCGTCACGGTCATCTCGCTCGGCATCCAGGCCGCCGAGGAGCGCGTTTTCGACCACCCCTATATCGAGGCTCTCGTCGTTGCGATCCTGCTCGGCATGGCGGTGCGCACCGCCTGGGAGCCGTCGGCGCGCTGGCGCTCGGGCATTGCGTTCAGCGCCAAGCAGCTGCTCGAGGTCGCGGTGATGCTGCTCGGCGCCTCCATCAGCTTTGCCGCGATCGTGGCCTCGGGCGGGCTGCTGATCGGCGCCATCGCCGTGACGGTCGTGATCATGCTGGCGGTGAGCTATGGCCTCAGCCGGATGCTCGGGCTCAAGACCAAACTCGCGATTCTGATCGCCTGCGGCAATTCGATCTGCGGCAACTCGGCGATCGCGGCGGTGGCGCCGGTGATCGAGGCCGACGGCGACGACATCGCCTCGTCGATCTCGTTCACCGCCATTCTCGGCGTGCTGATGGTGCTCGGCCTGCCGCTCCTGATTCCGCTGCTCAAGCTGACGGCGACGCAATACGGCATCCTCGCCGGGCTCACGGTCTATGCCGTGCCGCAGGTGCTGGCGGCGACCGTGCCGGCGGGCATCGTCAGCACCCAGATCGGCACGCTGGTCAAGCTGGTGCGGGTGTTGATGCTGGGCCCGATCGTGATCGGCCTCTCGCTGCTGGTGGCGCGGCGGCGCAAGGGCGGCGACAAGGAGGGCGCTTCAAAGGCAGCGTCGATCAGCCCATTCAAGCTGGTGCCCTGGTTCATCATCGGCTTCCTGGTGCTGGCCGCGCTGCGCTCGTTCCAGCTCGTGCCCGACATCGCGATCGCGCCGGTGACCAAGACGGCGACAATTCTCACCGTCGTCTCGATGGCCGCGCTCGGGCTCGGCGTCGATGTCCGCGTGCTCTCGACCGTCGGCGGCCGCGTGACGGCGGCCGTCACGCTGTCGCTGATGCTGCTGCTGGCCTTGAGCATCGGCCTCGTGCACCTCTTCAAATAGCATCTGCCGTTTCGCTACTCGGCGGCCTTCGCGGTCTTGCCGAACATCCGTGTCGGTGCGGCAAAGCCGCAGGATGTGCCGTCGGTGATCTTGACCTGATCTTCCCAGGGCAGGCGGAAGCGGCCGGACACCATGTCCTGCATGAACGTGTAGGGGCAATCCATCGCGCCGCCCTTCACCGCGACATAGCCGCGGTGCCAGAGCTGATAGATGTTGTTCTCGACGCCCCAGTTGATCCGCGCCTCGCGCACGAGGTCGGGCCGCACCTCGGCGGTGATGATCTCGTCGGGCCGCCCCGTGGTGCCGTGCGCGATGATGCTGCCGTCGAAATTGACGATCATGCCTTCGCCCATCGAGTCGAACGACCCGTCCGAGCCGCACATGCAGACATTGGCCGTCAGCATCAGGTTCTGGAACGCGTTGGCCTGGTTGGTGAAGCGCCAGCTGTCGCGGATCGGCGCGGTGTAGCCTGCGGTGCGGATCATGATCTCCGCGCCCTTGTAGGCGCATTCCCGCGCCATTTCCGGGAACATGCCGTCATGGCAGATGATCAGCGCGATCTTGGCGCCTTTCGGTCCGTCGATCACGGGAATGCCGATGTTGCCGGGCTCCCACGGCTCGACCGGAATCCAGGGATGGAATTTGCGGTAGTACAGTTTGATATCGCCGTGGTCGTCGATGATCAGTCCTGAATTATAGGGGTTGCCATGAGGGTTGAACTCCATGATGGAGAAGCAGCCCCAGATCTTGTTCTCGATGCAGGCCCGCTTGAAAGCCGCGACTTCAGGCCCGTCGAGCCGGCACATGATCTCCGGATTGGTGTCCATCGAGAGGCCGTGCAGCGAGTATTCGGGGAACACGACAAGATCCATGGTGGCGAGATTGCGCCGCGCCTTGCCGACCATCCATACGATGCGCTCGGTCTGCCGTGCCAGGTCGGACCTTGTCGCAACCACAGGCAACTGCAGCTGCACCAGTCCGATCACCACGCCATTTGGTGATTTGTTGAGACCGCCAAGTCCATTCATGCCTGTCCTCCCGCCTGTTTGAAATGGGCTGTCATGTCGCGAACGATGATCTTCGTTCGGTCGGGCTCCCGTCTGGCTCTCAGCTAGCAACGATCATGCCAGCAAGATCGCAGCATGCGCAAATGCAGCGTACGGTCACATGCTGATCGGGATCGCCGCGATGCGCCGCATCATTGCGCAATGGCACGCGGTTTGCTTAATCAAATGCGGGTTTTCTCGCATTCGGGGCGTGCGTCATGGCGAATTCAAGCGGGACGATCGCGGCGGAGCCGGCACCGATCACGCTCGACTGGAGCAGGACCGCGCTCGTCATCATCGACATGCAGCGCGACTTCATGGAGCGAGGGGGCTTCGGCGAGACGCTCGGCAATGACGTCAGCCAGCTTGCCCGCGCGGTGAAGCCGATCGCCGCGGTACTCGCAGCGGTGCGCGACGCCGGGCTGCTCGTGGTCCATACCCGCGAGGGCCATCTGCCCGATCTCTCCGACGCGCCGCCCGCGAAGCTCGAGCGCGGCGCGCCGTCGCTTCGGATCGGCGATCCCGGACCGATGGGACGGATCCTGATCCGCGGCGAGGCGGGGCACGACATCATCCCGGAGCTCTATCCGCAGGGCAGCGAGATCGTGATCGACAAGCCCGGCAAGGGCGCGTTCTACGCCACCGAACTCGGCGACATCCTGCAGAAATACGGCATCGAGAATCTCCTGGTCTGCGGCGTCACCACCGAGGTCTGCGTCAACACCACGGTGCGCGAGGCCAACGACCGCGGCTATCGCTGCGTCGTGATCTCCGACGGCTGCGCGTCCTACTTCCCGGAATTCCACGAGATGGGCCTGAAGATGATCAAGGCCCAGGGCGGCATTTTCGGCTGGGTCACCGATTCAGCCGCGGTGCTGGAAGCGCTCGGGGACTAGCCGCCCTTCACCGCGCCCGCCGTCAGCCCGGCGACGATCTGCCGCTGCGCCATCACGGTCAGCAGCAGCACCGGCGCCGTCACGATCAATGCGGCGGCGGCGAGCGGGCCCCAGCTCAGCTGGTCGAACGAGATCATGTTGTAGACCGCGACCGGCAGCGTGCGGGTCTCGCGTCCGGCCAGCACGATGCCAAAGACGAAATTGTTCCAGGAGAAGATCACCGCGAGGATGAAGGCGACCGCAAGCCCCGGCTTGGCGATCGGCAGCGCGACATGGCGGAACACCTGCCAGCGCGTGGCGCCGTCGATCAGCGCGGCTTCCTCCAGCTCCAGCGGCGTGGTCTCGAAATAGCCGATCATGATCCAGATCACGATCGGCACCGTGACCACGAGATGGATGATGATCTGCGGCACCAGCGTGCCGAGCAGGCCGAGCCACTGGAACAGCAGGAACAGCGGGATCAGATACGACAGGCCCGGCGTGATGCGCGCGATCAGGATCACGATCGCCGATTTATGCGCCGCCATCCGTGCGATGCCGTAGCCGGCGGGCACGCCGACCAGCATCGCAAGAGCTGTGGCGCAGCCGGTGACGACGAGACTGTTGCTGAAATAGGTCAGGAAGCGGTTGGACGCGAACACGTCGGCATAGTTCTTCCAGGCGATATGCTCCGGAAAGAACACCGGCGGATAGGAGGCATTGTCGATCTCGAATTTGAGCGACAGCGAGGCCATCCAGAGAAAAAACAGGATCGCCGGCGAGACGATGACGAACACCGACAGCCAAAGCCCGATCCGGCCGACTATATAGCGCGGGTTCATGCGCCACCCCCGAGCTCTGATGTCCACAGCAGGCGCTTGCGCAGGTAGAGCAGCAGCGCCGCCAGCGCCACGATCAGGAGGAAGAACACCACCGCGATCGCCGAGCCGTAGCCGAGGTCGTAATAGACGAAGGCAACGCTGTAGAGATAGACGTTGATGGTCTCCGACGCCGATCCCGGCCCGCCCTGCGTGATCGCGAAGATGATGTCGAAGCTTTTCACCGCGTCGATCATGCGGATCATGCCGGCGATGAACAGGAACGGCATGATCAAAGGCAGCGTGATGAAGCGGAACACCTGCCAGAAATTGGCACCGTCGATCTGCGCGCTCTCATAGGGTTCGGTCGGGATCGCGGCGAGGCCGCCGAGCACGATCAGCATCACCAGCGGCGTCCATTGCCAGGTCTCGACCAGCACCAGCGAGGGGATCACCGTCGCGGGGTTGAACACCCAGAGCTGCGGCGGCAGCCCGACCAGCGACAGCAGATAGTTGAGCACGCCAAGCTGCGGGTGGAACATCATGGTCCACACCAGCGCGATCGCCACCGGGGTCGCCATCATCGGCATGATGAAGATGCCGCGGAGGAAACCGCGCGCGGCGAATTTCTGGTGAAACACCACCGCCGACAGCGTGCCGAACAGCAACGGCAGCACGACCGACAGCGCGGTGTAGGACAGCGTGTGCCCGACCGCCTCGACGAAGCGCGGATCGGTCGGCAGCCGCAGATAGTTGGCGAGCCCGACGAAGACGGTCGGCGAGCCGACCTTCCATTCCTGCAGGCTCATCCAGATCGTGAACACCCACGGAAAGATGATCACCGCCAGCACCACGACGAGCGCCGGGACCACGAACGGCCAATAGGACGGCGGATGCCATTCACGCGCCGGCGCGGCGTCTCCAGAGCCTGCGGCTCTGGACTCTTGCTTTGACGCGTTTTCTTCACGCGAACCGGTACCCACTTCGCTTGAAAACGCTTTGCTGGCCGCCGCCGGCTCAGTCGGTGTCACCACGCTCACGCTTTTTCGCTACGCTCCAGGATGGGGCGGAATTGCTCGTGCGCCTTCTTCAGCTCGGTGGCGGGATCGGCGCCCGACAGCGTTGCGGTCAGCGCCGCGCCGACGATGTCGCGGAATTCGGCGACCGGGATGATGACGGGCAGGCCGAGCTTCGAGATCTTGGCGGAATCAACCACCGACTGCAGCCATTCCTTGGTCTTCACGCCCTTGGCGACTTCGGCATCGTCGACGATGGAGTTGCGGAACGGCACGCCGCCGCCGGCCTGCAGCAGGCGCGCGCCCTGTCCGCGCGAGACCACCCATTGGCAGAGCAAATAGGCGGCTTCCTTGTTCTTGCTCGCCGCGGCGATGCCGACGCCGTCGCCATAGGTCGAGGAGAACTTGCCCTTGGGGCCGGCGGGCACCAGCGTGTAGCCGACCTTGCCGACGACGCGCGAGGCGGCGGGATCTTCCAGCGGCGGCGCCCAGCCGTCGGCGTCGATCCACATCGCCGACCGGCCCTGCGTGAAGGAGGCCATCGACTCCATCCAGTTGAAGCCGGCGACGCCGGGAGGCGCGCATTTCGTCAGCAGCCGCTGATAGAGCTTGGTGGCCTCGATCGCCTCGGGGCCGTCGGTCAGGATGTTGCCCTTGGCATCGAGGAATTCGCCGCCATAGTTCAGATAGAAGTTGGTCCACATCGCCATGTTGGCGTTGCGCAGGCCGCGGCCGACAAAGCCGTAGATGCCTTCCTTCGGATCGGTCAGCTTCTCGGCCGCGATTGCCATCTCCTCCAGCGTCTTCGGGACCTCGACGCCCTTCTTCTGGAGCAGCTCCTTGTTGTAGTAGAGGATGAAATAGTCGACCGACCACGGCAGCGACAGCATCTGGCCCTTGTCGTTGCGCGCATATTGCAGCCCGGCCGCCGAGAAATCGCTCTCGACGAGGTCCGGCGGCGTCATGCTCGGATCCCTGAGATAGCCCGACATGTCGGCGAGCCAGCCGGCCTTCTCGAATTGCCGCTTCTGCACGTGATAGCTGAGGTGCACGACGTCGAAGCTCGGCTTGCCCGAGGACAGCTCGATCACGCATTTCTGGCGCTGCTGCTGCTCGGGGATCTGCTCCGACTCGACCTTGATGCCGGTGAGCTCGGTAAATTCCTTGATGTATTTCTGCAGATTGTCGCCGCGCGGCCCCTTGGCGAGGATCACCTCGAGCGTGGTGCCGGAATATTTCTTCCAGTTGACGTCGGCGCGGGCCGGAAATCCGGTCAGTCCGACCGCGCCGGCGGCCGCGGTGCCGGCCAGCATCTGCCGGCGCGAGATCAGGTGATGCGACATGTTTCTCTCCCTGGACGGTTCTTGTTTGGGAGAGATACTAGCGCCTCAACTTTCTGTGCCTAGTCCCACATGCGCGGCGCCGTTGCATAACGCTGCGCCGCGCATGGTATGGCAGCTATGCCTTGACGAAAGCGAGCAGGGTGCCGTTGCCGGAAGCCGGCGGCACGGTGATGCTGTTGCCGCTCTTCACGCCGGCTGAGCCGAGCGCCTTCTCGGTCGCGGCAAGGTCGGCCGCGATCACGAGGCCGGCGCCGCCGCGATCGGACAGGCCGTCCAGCGACACGCCGGGATAGCGCTTGCCGAGCTGCTCTTTGGTCAGGAACACGAAGTCGGCGCGGTCGCCGCCGGACGGTACTGCAACCGCACCGTCGGCGTCGTTCCTGACGGCGACGTCGATCATCTTGGAGAGATGTGCGGCATCGGCGGCGGGATCGGGCGAGACGATCAGCACCTGCTTGAGGCGTTTTGCCCCATTGGCGTGCGCCATCAATTCGGGAATCCACACCGTCTCGCGAGTCTTGTGCTGGCAGGCGAAGATGCGGACGCCGCCGGGCGCTTCCGCGGTCGGCCACTGGAAGGTGCGGAATTTCGCCGCGGAGACCGTGCCATCAGGCAGGGTCACCGGGCGCTCGAAATCGGTCGGCCCGATCGGCGCATAGCCGCGCGCGCGAATCTCCTCGGCACCAGCAGCGGAATCCACCGCGGTGAACGCGATGCGTTCGATGCCTTCGCCGCGCTTCTCGAGGAAGGCGCGCGCCGGAGCATTGTGTTCAGTCGGCGTCAGCACGCCGAGCAATTCCATGTAGTCGGGGTCGAACATGATGGTGTAATTGCCCGATCCCATATGCGCGCTATGGGTGCCGCGCGGCGACACGGTGAAACCGAGCCGCTTGTAGTTCTCGGCGGCCTTGTCGAGGTCCTTCACCATGACCACGGCGTGATCGATTCCGATGACGTTCTTGAGTGCCACTTGTTGTCTTCCCGGCTGGAATAGGAGAGTAGAATTAGCTAACCAGAATGACCGGGCGCCCGCAAGAAAGGATCATGATGAACAGCAATGCCGTGCGCTGGCCCAATTCGCTCTGGGCAGCAGTGACGCCGTCCGGCCCTGATTGTCCCGAGCTGACCGGCGCGCAGCAGGCCGATGTCGTGATCATCGGCGGCGGCTTCACCGGTCTGTCGACCGCACTGCATCTGCGCGAGGCCAATGTCGACGTCGCGATCGTCGAGGCCGCCGAACCGGGCTGGGGAGCCTCGGGGCGCAACAACGGCCAGGTAATCCCGACGCTGTCGCGGCCCGATCCCGACGACATCATCGCGAGGCACGGCGCAGCCGGCGAGCGCTTCGTCGCGATGCTGCGCGACAGTGCCGCTGATTTGTTCGACGTCGTCAAGCGCTACAGCATCGAGGCCGAGCAGGAGCAGGCCGGCTGGGTGCAGCCGGTGCACTCGCCGGGCCGTATCAAGATCGCGGAGTGGCGGGTGCAGCAATGGTCGAAATTCGGCGCGCCGGTCGAATTGCTGTCGCGCGATCAGACCAGCGACATGCTCGGCTCGAATGCCTGGTACGGCGGCTTCTGGAACAGGACCGGCGGCCACGTCAATCCGCTGGCGCTGGCGCGCGGCCTTGCGCGCACCGTGCTCAGCCTCGGTGCGCGGATCTATGCCCGCTCGCCGGCACTCAGTTTCGAGCGCCGCGGCGTTCGCTGGGTGGTGAAGACGGAAAACGGTGAAATCTCCGGCCGCGCGCTGGTGGTCGCGACCAATGCCTATAGCGGCGAGTTCGCGAAATCGCTGGTGCCTGACATCGCGACCGAGGTGATGCCGGTGCTGTCGTGGCAGATGGCGACGCAGCCGCTGTCGGACAATGTCCGCAAGACCATCATTCCCGGCCGGCAGGCGATGTCGGACACCCATGGCGAACTGTATTTTGCGCGTTACGACGCCCGCAATCGCCTCGTCACCGGCGGTGCCGTGCTCGGCCCGGGCGACAAGGCCGGGCGGCTGAAGGCGCGGGTGACCGAGCGGTTGCAGCGCCTGTGGCCGCAGATCGGCGAGGTCTCCTTCGACTATGTCTGGAACGGCTATGTCGGGATGACCGCGGATTTCCTGCCGCGCATGCACCGGCTGGGTCCCAACGCCTATGGCTGGACCGGCTGCAATGGCCGCGCGGTCGCATTGACGATCCCGCTCGGCCGCGAATTGGCACGCGCGGTCCAGGGCGTCCCGGAAAGCGAGCTGGCGCTGCCGTTCTCCGAACCGGTGCACTACATGGCGCACGGATTGCTGCGCAAACTCGCGCCATGGATGCTGGTGCTCTACCGGCGCCGCGATGCACAGGAGCTGGTCAAGGGCGATCGTTTCGAGTTGCTGCGATGGGCGGAGTATTTCCTCGCCTCGCGCCGTTCACGGTAAGCGCGGAGCAACGTCGCTCCACGCACGCGAGATCAAGGGCATGGAGGGGCAAGCCGCCCGAGGTGGGGACTGGTCGGAGAGCGTCGCTGGAAGAGTGGGGGCCCAAGCAGGTTCGGCCGGGTGCCGCGATCACGAGGATTCCGCCGTCGGCGGATAGCGTTGTGGAAACCCCGACGCGACGCAGGCGTTATTGCCAGATAGCAACCCTGGGAGGTGGGCATGGCGAGGAAGCGCATTGGTCTTCTCACGGGAGGCGGTGACGTCCCCGGCCTTAACGCGGTGATCAAGAGCGTGACTTATCGCGGCAGCGAGGACGACATCGAGGTTATCGGTCTCCGCCGCGGCTGGGAGGCCCTCACGCACCTGAACCTCGACGACCCGTCGAGCAAGTCCCATTACATCATCCCGCTGAACCGCGAAAACACGCGCGTCATCGACCGGCGCGGCGGCACCGTGCTGCACTCGAGCCGTACCAATCCCTCTAAAATGAAGAAGTTGCCCGATCATCTCGCGGGCCGCGACTTTCCGGTTTCCCGGAGTACCAAGGGTGGCATCGCAACCACGACGTGGGACCTCACCGACGAGGTGCTCGCGAACCTCGCGGGGCTCGGTATCGAACATCTGATCGCCATCGGCGGCGACGATACTCTCAGCTACGCGGACAAGCTCAACAGGCGAGGCGTCAAGATCATTGCCATCCCGAAGACGATGGACAACGACGTGCGCAACACCGAATACTGCATCGGCTTCTCGACCGCGATCACCCGTGCCAGCGATGCCATCCAGCGCCAGCGCACCACCGTCGGCTCGCACGAGCGAATCGGCATTTTCCGCGTCTTTGGTCGCGATGCCGGCTTTACGGCACTCTATACCGCATACGCAACCTCGATCCGATGCGCCATACCGGAGTACAAGGTCGATCTCGGCAAGCTGATCCAGCTTCTCCTCGATGACAAGCACGGCAACCCAAGCAATTACGCGCTGATCGTGCTCAGCGAGGGCGCCGAGTGGGAGGGCTACAAGGTGCAGGAATTCGGCGAGCCTGACGCCTACGGTCACCGCAGGAGGGCGAGCGTGGCCGAAGCGTTCGCGGACGAGATCAAGCGGCGCACCGGCGAGGAGACCATCGTCTCCGACCTCACCTACGACCTGCGGTCAGGCGATCCGGACTTCATCGACAAGCTTGTGGCGCTGACGTTCGGCAACATGGCTTACGATGCGATCCTGGAAGGCAAAACCGGCCTCATGTCGGCGCTGGTCGAGGGCCGCTACGACCTCGTGCCGATCCCCGATGCCAAGCTCGGGGCACGCAAATTGGACGTCGCAAGCGCGTACAACACCGAGCGCTACCGTCCCCTCTATTCCAACAAGCGGGGCCTGCCGATCTTTCTCAACCGCGCTTCATAGGGCGGGTGGTAACCCCATCGAGCATGACGAGCTATTCCAGGTGCGTCGATCGCCCGTATCGACAGGCGGTGACGGAGGGGCCATAGTTCCGCAAGGAATTTGCGCAGGGAACCTGTCGCACCACACGACGTTCTTCTTCGCAAATGAGCGCGCCGTCGCCCCCGGCGCAGCGAGCGCCGAGGCGAAGGCGCTGCGCTGCGGTCGGAGGGATGCTCATGAAACTCACCATTTCGGTCATCAAGGCTGACATTGGCTCCGTTGGAGGCCACACCAAACCATCTGCGCGCATGATGACGGCTGTCGAAGGGGAGGTCGCGAAAGCGATCGACAACGGTCTCCTGATCGACGGTTTCGTGCGCCATACCGGCGACGATATTGCGATCATCATGACCCACACGCGGGACGAAGGGAGCTCCGAAGTCCACCAATTCGCCTGGAAGACGTTTCTCGCGGCCACTGCGGTTGCGAAGACCTCCGGGCTCTACGGCGCCGGCCAGGATCTTCTCGTCGACGCCCCTTCCGGAAACGTTCGCGGCGCGGGCCCGGCCGTCGCCGAACTCAGCTTCGACCACAGCCTCTCGGGCGCGAGACCCGCGGAGTCCTTCATGGTGTTCGCCGCAGACAAATGCGGCCCCGGCGCCTACAACCTGCCGCTCTATCTGGCTTTTGCCGATCCCATGTATTGCGCCGGGCTGATGCTGCCCCCGATGATCAAGGGCTTCCGTTTCCATATCATCGATATGGACAACACGGCCGGCGACAGCGTGATCGAACTCGATGCGCCCGCGGACGGCTACCACATTGCGGCGCTGCTTCGCGACAACGAGCGTTTCGGCATTGACCGCATCGTCTCAAAAACCTATGGCGAGGTCGCCGTCGCGGTTTCGGCGCAGCGCCTTCACTCCATTGCAGGCAAGTACACCGGCAAGGATGATCCGGTCGCGGTCGTCAGGAACCAGGGTATTTTCGCGGCGCCCGAAGAAATCATCTCGCCCTTCGCCAAGGCGCACTTCGTGGGCGGCGATGCGCGCGGCTCGCATGTGATGCCGCTCATGCCGGTGCCGCTCAACACCCCAGTGACGGGGATGTACTGCCTGCCGATCGTTTCCTGCGTCGGCTTCTCGATCGACCGGGACGGGAAGTTCTCGGAGTCCTACACCGATTTCTTTGACAACCTTGCGTGGGACGAGGTCCGCCAGCGCGCGCAGCGCAAGGCGATCGAGATGCGCAGCCAGGGCTGGTCCGGCGCTGCGATGCTGCCCTATTCAGAGCTGGAATATGGCGGCTTCCGCGACACGGTATCCGGATTGCTGAAGCGCTTCCGGCTGCGCGAGGAGCCCAAGCCACAAGCGGCGGAGTAGGGCCGCGCGTGCCCGGCTACACGGTTGCGGTATCGTGCTCGCGCGCGAACGCGCCGCCGGGGATCGCTGACAGCAGCGCCTGCGTATAGGGATGTTGGGGCTTGCCGAACACCTCGGCGGTCAGCCCTTGCTCGACCACGGCACCATCCTTCATCACGGCGACGAGATCGCAGATCTGCGCGGCAACGCGCAGATCGTGGGTGATGAAGATGATGGAGAGGCCGAGCTGCTGGCGCAGTCCGGCAAGCAGCTTCAGGACTTGCGCCTGCACCGAGACGTCGAGCGCCGAGACCGGCTCGTCGGCAACCAGCACGTCGGGCTTCAGAGCCAGCGCGCGGGCGAGACCGATGCGCTGGCGCTGACCGCCGGAGAATTCGTGCGGATAGCGATCGCCGGCGGACGGGTCGAGCCCGACCAGTTCGAACAGTTCTCGCGCTTCCGCAATAGCCGTGGCACGATCGGTGCCATGGACGATCGGTCCCTGCGCCACGAGCTCAGCCGCCTTGCGGCGCGGGTTGAGCGAGGCGAACGGATCCTGGAACACCATCTGGATGTGGCGCGTCTCGCGCCTGATCTCGTCGCGGCCGAGCTTCGCCCAATCCTTGCCGTCGAGCACGATCGATCCGTTGTCGGGATCGATCAGCCGCACGATGCAGCGCGCGAGCGTCGATTTGCCCGAACCGGACTCGCCGACGATGCCGAGCGTCGCGCCGCGCGGCAGGTGCAGCGAGACGTTCTTGACGGCTTCCGTGATCCGCGCGCCGCGGCCGAGGAAGCCGCCGGTGCGGTAGGTCTTGGAGACGCCGTCGATGGTCAGGATGTCCTTGCCGGACAGGATGCGCGGCGGCGGCGCCTTCAGCGGCGGAACGGCTGCGATCAGTTGTTTCGTGTAGGCATGCTGCGGATCGTTCAGCACCTTGTCGGCCGCGCCCTGCTCGACGATCGCGCCGTGCTGCATCACCACGACGCGGTCGGCGATCTCGGCGACCACGCCGAAATCATGCGTGATGAACAGCACCGCGGTCTTCTTGCGCTGCTGCAAATCGCGGATCAGCTTCAGGATCTGTGCCTGGGTCGTGACGTCGAGCGCGGTGGTCGGCTCGTCCGCGATCAAGAGCTTCGGGTCGAGCGCCAGCGCCATCGCGATCATGGCGCGCTGGCGCTGGCCGCCGGACAGCTCGTGCGGATAGGCTTTTGCGGCCGCCTTGGGGTCGGGGATGCGGACGTCCTCGAGCAGCGCCAGCACCCGCGCATTGATCTCGGACTTCGAGAGAGCGGTGTGGATCGCAAACATCTCGCCGATCTGGTCGCCGATGGTGCGCAGCGGATTGAGCGCGGTCATCGGTTCCTGGAAGATCATCGCGATGCCGGCGCCGCGCACATCGCGCATTTCGGCGCTGTCGGCGGCGCAGAGGTCGCGGCCGTCGAACATCATCCGGCCCCGTTCGATCGTCACCTCGTTCGGCAGCAGCCGCATGATGGCGTTCGCCATCATCGACTTGCCGGAGCCGGACTCGCCGACCACGCAGAGGATCTCGTTGGAGGCGATCGACAAGGAGACGTCGGACAGCGCATGCGGGCGGTCGGCGCCCTTGGGCAGGCGCACCGTCAGGGCGTCGAGGGAAAGGACGCTCTCGCTCATCGGCTCTTCAGCCTCGGATTGAGCGCATCGTTGAGGCCCTGGCCGACCAGCGACACCGCGAGCACGGTGACGAGGATCGCAATGCCGGGGATCGCCGAGACGTACCACTGCACCCGGAGCACGTCGCGGCCGAGCCCGATCAGGTTGCCCCAGGAGGCGACGTTGGGATCGGACAGCCTCAGGAAGGCGAGCGCGCTTTCCAGCAGGATCGCGACCGCCATCACCACGCTGGCGTAGACGATCACAGGCGGCAGCGCGTTGGGCAGGATTTCGCCAAGGATCAGCTGGACGTCCTTCATGCCAAGCGTCTTGCCGGCCTGGACGAATTCGCGGTTGCGCAGCGACAGGAACTCGGCGCGGGTCAGCCGCGCCGGCGCCGGCCACGACACCGCTCCAACTGCAATGGTCACCGTGGTCAGGGTCGAGCCGAACACCGCGACCAGCACCAGCAGCAGCACGAAGTTCGGCAGCGTCTGAAATGCCTCGGTGATCCGCATCAGCACATTGTCGACCCAGCCGCCGTAATAGCCGGCGAAGGCGCCGACCAGGATGCCGATCAGGATCGCGATCACGGTGGCGACGCCGCCGATCAGGAGCGAGATCCGCGCGCCGTAGAAGATCTGGGCGGCGATGTCGCGGCCGGAATTGTCGGTGCCGAGCAGGAAGCGCGGGTTGGAGAACGGCCAGATCAGCGGCCGGCCGGCAAGGGCGAGCGGATCGCGCGGATAGAGGAGACCCGCGCTGATCGCCATCGCGATCACAAGCAGCAGCAGGATCAGGCCGATCACCGCGGCCGGGCTACGGAAATAGCGTTTCACGGCGTCCATCGTCAGCCCTCCGCCGCGATGCGCGGATCGAGCCGCGCGTAGAGCAGATCGACGACGAAGTTCACGGATATGACAAGCAGCGCGGACACGAAAACGATGCCGAGCAAGGTGTTGAGGTCGCGCTGCACCACGGATTCATAGGCAAGGCGGCCGAGACCGGGCAGGGAGAACACGCTCTCCACCACGACCGAGCCGCCGAGCATGGTGCCGGCCTGCAATCCGATCAGCGTCACCATCGGCAGCAGCGCGTTGCGCAGCACATGGCGGGTGATGACATGGGTCTCGTCCAGCCCCTTGGCGCGGGCGGTGCGGACGAAATCGAGGTTCAGGACCTCCAGCATCGAGGCGCGCATGATGCGCAGATAGATCGCGAGGAAGATCAGCCCGAGCGTCAGCGTCGGCAGCACCAGATGGGCCGCGATATCGAGCACGCGCCAGATCCCGGTCTGGACGTTGCCGATATCCTCGAAGCCGCCCGGCGGCAGCCATTGCAGATAGACCGAGAACACCACGATCGCCATCAGCCCGAACCAGAACGAGGGCGTGGCGTAGAAGATCAGGCCGAGGGTGGAGATCATCGTGTCCGGCCAGCGGTTGACGCCGCGCGCGGCGATCACGCCGAACACGAGGCCAAAGAAGAACGCAAATGACAGCGACGCCGTCATCAGCAGGATGGTCGGCGGCAGCCGTTCCAGGATCACGGTCGCCACCGGCTTGCCGTAGATCGAGGAGAAGCCGAGGTCGAGCCGGACCAGGTGCCACAGATAGTTGCCGAGCTGCGCCGGAACCGAGAGGTTCAGCCCGTAGAATTTGCGCAGCGCCTCGGCGGTCGCGGCGTCGCCGCCGCCCATCTGCGCCATCAGCGCATCGACGGTGTCGCCCGGCGCGAGCTGCAGCAGCAGGAACACGCCGATCAGGATCAGGAACAGGGTCGGGATCGAGGCGGCGAGCCGCCGCCCCGCAAGGCTCAGGATACGCATCGGTTATCTATAGCGTTTTCGAACGAAGTGGACACCGGCCTCTCGGTCACCTCGCCCCGCTTGGGGGGAGAGGTCGGATCGCATCGCAAGATGCGATCCGGGTGAGGGGGTACAGGTCTATCGATGGAGCACTATTGCGGAGAGAGCCCCTCACCCCAACCCTCTAAGAGCGAGCCTCGCTCGTCTCGACGCCGTGAAGAACGGGGAGAGGAGCAGTGGCCTCATGCACTCAGCCAAAGATCGTGCCAGCTCGTCGAGCCCCAGCGCGGCGTGTTGGAGTGGTTGCGCGCCTTGGCCGTGATCACGGTGACGAAGATCTGCTCGATCGGCATCCAGACCGGCAGCTCGGTGTTCACCTCCTTGACGAAGTCGGCATAGAGCGCCTTGCGCTTGGCCGGATCGACTTCGGTGGCGGCATCGTCGATGGTCTTGTCGACGGTCTTGTCCTCCCAGCCCCACTGGTTGGTCCATGGTGCGCCCTTGGGCTGGCCGGAGCGGTACCACACCGTGGTCGAGACGGCGGGGTCGTTGCGATACTGGTGCCAGCCGGTCGCGAGATCGAAGGCGTGCTCGTCGTAGACCTGCTTGAGGAAGCCGCCGCCGTCGTTGCGCACGATGTCGACCTGGATGCCGACTTCTCCCAGCGACTGCTGGATGAAGGTCGACCACAGCGAGATGTCCTCACCCCACGGTGCCGGCAGCAATTTCAGCGAGAAGCGATTGCCGCCGGAGGCCTTGAAGCCGGCCTCGTCGAGCAGCGCGATCGCCTTGGCCTTGTCATAGGGATATTGCGGCGTGTTCGGCCCGGGATAGAAGTCGGTCGAGGTCGAGGGGATCGGGCCGGTGCCGAGCTTGGCGAAATCGCCCAAAAAATTCTCGATGAAGAACGGCACGTTGATCGCGTGCGCGATGGCGCGGCGGACCCGGATGTCGGACAGCTCCTTGCGGCGGAAGTTGAACTCGATGGTGTTGGTGCGGGCGTTGCCCTCATTGCCCTTGGTCTGGACGATGAAGCGCTTGTCCTTGCCGAGCCGCGCCATGTCCGAGATCGTCAGGCCCGAGAACGGGCTGTAGTGCAGCTCGCCGGCCTCCATCTGGGCGGCCGCGGCGGCGCGGTCGGTGATCACCTTCCAGACGATGCGGTCGAGATAGGGCGCGTTCGGCCGCCAGTAATCCGGGTTGCGGTCGGCGATGATGTATTGCCCGCGCTCATATTTGACGAATTTGAACGGGCCGGTGCCGACCGGCGCCAGATTGGTCGGGTTCTGCCTGATGTCGCCGCTCTCATAGAGATGCTTGGCGGAGACATAGCCGAGGTCGGGCAGGGCCCGCAGCAACAGGTTCAGCGGCATCGGCCGCTCGTAGCGGAAGATCGCGGTCTGCGGATCGGGCGTATCGACCGATGTGAGGAACAGCTGCAGCGTCGATCCGTAGTTGAGGATCTTCTTCCACATGTTCATCGCAGTGAAGGCGACGTCCTCCGAGGTGAACGGCTTGCCGTCGTGCCAGGTGATGCCCTTGCGCAGCTTGAAGGTGACGGTCTTGCCGTCCGGCGTCGCCTCCCAGCTCTCGGCGAGCACGCCGACCGGCTGGCCGTTGGCGTCGAGGTCGACCAGGTTCTCCTGGATCTTGCCGCCGATGATGTAGACGCCGGTCGAGGCCTGGATGCTGGGGTTGAGCTGGCGCTGCTCGGCGCCGTAATGGACGTTGAACACGCCGCCCTTGCGCGGGGTTTCCTGCGCGAAGGCCCGCATCGGATTGACGACATTTGCCGCAATCGCGGCCGAGGTCAGAAGGGCCGTGCGGCGGTTGATCTCGAGGCGGCTCAAATCCATACGCGGTCTCCAGCACATACATAAAGGCTTGCATCCGGCGGCCAGCCGATCGGTCGTGGCCACGCTTCGCCGATGTTACCTTGGATTGGGAACCCGAGTCATTTTCTAATGCCTCGGTCTTTTGGAGGATCGTTTCCAAAACCTGAAGTGGCCTGTCGCAGCGCTTCGCAACCCGGATTGCGCGCAGCATTGTCGCACTTGGGGCCACGCGGGATGGGTCGAGTGATTCTCTCGAGGGGGCGTTTTCGGGAGCGCCGAAGCCGCGCAAACCCTGTAAATTTAGGGGTCGGAAGCGACTTGACTGGAAAAAACACTGGAAAAACCCCTGATTCGGGGGCTGTCCACAGCGATATTGCTGTGGGGAGTGCAGAAAACACTGTTTTTCTCGGCGTTTTCCGCCATATCGTGCCCACTCCAGAATCAATGGAGCAACCATGGCTACCCAACTGTCGAAGTCGCAAGTGATCGAGAAGATCGCGACTACCACCGAACTCTCCAAGCGCGACGTCAAGAACGTTTTGGACTCGCTCGTCGATGTCGGCCACAAGGAGCTGAAGAAGAACGGGGTGTTCCTCGTCCCCGGCTTCGCGAAGTTCGTTGTGGTCAAGAAGCCTGCGACCAAGGCGCGCAAGGGCACCAATCCCTTCACCGGCGAAGAGATGATGTTCAAGGCCAAGCCGGCCCGGAAGATCGTCCGCGCACGGCCGGTCAAGGCCGCCAAGGACGCGGTTTAAGATGAGAGGCCTCCGGTGACGGAGGCCTTTTGCTTTTGAGCCGTCGCTTCCTGCCGTTGGTTGCCCGCTAGAGCGTTTTCGAGCGAAGTGGACACCGGTTCGCGTGAAGAAAACGCGCCAAAGCAGAATCTGGAGCTCCGGTCCGGGTTGAACCGGGACCGGGGCTCTGGAGCGTTTTCGAGCGAAGTGGATACCGGTTCGCGTCAAGAAAACGCGTCAAAACTAGAATCTAGAGCCCCGTTCCGATTCTATCGGAACGGAAATGGCTCTAGACCACCGGCGACCGGCCACCATCGACATTGATGGCGGTGCCGGTGATGTAGGAGCCTTGCTCCGATGCCAGGAAGCAGGCGAGGTTGGCGAACTCCTCCGCCGTGCCGATGCGGCCGAGCGGCGTGCCCTTGGCAAGGCCCTTGGCGAATTCCCCGAAATCCGTGCTCGGCGCCTGGGCAGCATGCCGCTTGACCCATTGATCGCTCATGATCAGGCCGACCAAGAGCGCATTCACCAGGATGTTGTGCTCGCCGCCTTCATTGGCCATGACCTTGGTCAGCGCCATGCCGGCGGCGCGCGATACCGAAGTCGGCGCGGAATTGCCGGCCGGCGCTTTGGCAAAGGTGTTGAGCACGTTGATGATGCGGCCCCATTTGCGCTGCTTCATGCCCGGCCATACCAGCCGGCTGAAGCGGATCGCGGCGAACAATTTCAGGTCGAGGTCCTCCTGCCAGGCCTCGTCGCTGATGCTCTCGAACGCCAGCGTGCGTGCGGTGCCGGCGTTGTTGACGAGAACGTCGATCTTGCCGAGATCGGCAACGATCTGGTCGTGGGCCTTGGTGATGTCGGCGGCCTTCGCGACGTCGCAGACGTAATCACGCACCACGAGGCCGTCCCTGGCGAGCGCTTCGCGCGCCGCTGTGAGATCGGCGGCGCCGCGGGCGAGGATCGCGACCTTGGCGCCGGATTCGGCAAACCGCCGCGCCACCGCGATCCCGATGCCCTTGCTGCCGCCGGTAACCACCGCGACGCGGTCCTTCATTGATAGGTTCATTGTTGTTCTCCCTGGGGCTGGCCCGGAGAGGACGCTATCAAACCGACAGTGCGACCAACAAGGTCATGTAGAGCAGGTGTGCTGTGACAATCAGTGCGAGATGGAGCGGGCCGGACATCGGAGGTCTCCATTGTGGTGCGTTGTGAGGTGAGCACCGCCGCTCGTCTCCCTCCCCTGAAAGGGGGAGGGCGGAGTGGGGGTGCTCTCCACGGACGCCGGTGCCTGTGGAGGCAGGATCCCCATCCGGTTTGCTGCGCAAACCCACCTCCCCTTTTCAAGGGGAGGTAAGGAAAGAGCGGGCGCCAATTCATGTACGCGCTAGTTCAAGCTCGCGCCGGCCGTAAAGCTCCGGTCAACGGCCTTGCTGACATCCAGCGTCTTGCCGAGGATGCCGTAGCGGGTGGCGCGATCGGAGGCGGCCTGCACCTCCTTCACCACAGCCTCGTCGATCGCGATCGGGCTCGTCTTCTGCGCGGTGTAGGCGGCGAGCAGCACGTCCTCCGGCAGCTTGGTCAGCTCGGCCGTGTTCCTGGCGTACTCGGCGAGATGGTCGAGCGACCACAGCCGCGCCTTGTTGAGCCGCTGCACCAGGTCCTGCACCGCGGCGCGCTTGGTCGCGATGGCGTTGTCGGAAGCGACGATGAAGGTGATGGTCGGCGTCAGCCCTTCGCCATCGGCGACGATGCGCGCCTTGTCCTTCAGCGTGGCGTAGGAAATGTAAGGCTCCCACACCGCCCAGGCGTCGATCGAGCCGGCGAGCAGCGCGATCTTGGCGTCGACCGGGCCGAGCGGGGCGAAGGTCGCGTCCTCGATCCTGCTGCCGACCTTCTCCAGCGTCGCATTGATCAGGAATTGGCCCCAGCCGCCCCGCGTGCCGGCAAGGCGCTTGCCCTTCAAATCGGCCGCCGTCTTGATCGGCGAATCCCCGCGCACCAGGATCGCCTGCGTCCGCGCATCGGAGCGCGTGCCGCCGATCGCCTTGATCGGCGCGCCCGACGCATAAACGGTGAGGAAGGACAGATCGCCGGTGTAGCCGACGTCGAGCGCGCCGGCGTTGATCGCCTCCAGGATCGGGGCCGCAGCGGGGAATTCCGACCACTCGATCTTGTAGGGCAGATCCTTGGCGAGGCCGGAAATCTCCAGCAGCGAGCGGTTGCCGCCCTTCTGGTCGCCGACGCGCAGCACGATCGCGTCAGCGGCGAGTGCCGCAGCCGACGTCGACAGCGTGATCACGGCTGTGATCAGCGCGGCCGCCGTGCGGCGGGTGAGAGAATAGGCAGGGTCCGAGCGGGTCAGTTTGCGCATTTGAATTTTCTTCCTGATTCATTCGCTGCGCGGCGGAACGCGCGGCAGCGTTCGATCAAGTCTATGAGCAAGCCGCTCGCCGTCAACGAAACGGAAATCTGAATTCGCCGGCTGCGCGGCAAGGATGATCTCGTCAAGCATGCCGCGCGTAGAAGACATCGTACATGCGACCGCAAAACGCCTGGATTTGATGCAGTCGCGGTGATCGCGTCGCATCTCCGAGTGGGATGATCGCGAAAATCCTTTCATCGCCGCGCGATGCGATCGTGGAGAGTTCGGCTGTGGCGCCGACAACATTCGAAATTCCATTTCATTGACGATGAAGTTGTCGCGCCGCATCATTTGCAGGTTGCTTTGAGTGCAATAGCGCCGGAGAAATCCGTTTTTTCTAAAAGCATGAGCTTCGGACGACGGGCGTTGCGGACACGCTTTGCGCGCGGGGCGGAGCCTTGCCGAAATGCAGGAGTGATGATGTCGAGAGATAACAAGAAGACGGTGATGGATCGCCGCACATTGCTGCGCGCCGGTGCCGCCGCGGCCCTTGCCGCGCCGATCGGGGCGTACAGCGCGCAGGCGTTCGCGCCGCGTCCGATCGCGCCGGCGATCGACTTCTCCGAATTCCCGATCTGCAAGACCGCGTCCGATGCGCCGGCTTTGACCGGCGCACCGCGCAAGCTGAAGCTGTCCTGGAACGCCGGCGCGGTCTGCCTTGCGCCGCTGCCGGTCGCGATCGACCATGGCTTCTTCCAGAAGCAGAACCTCGACGTCGAGCTGGTCAACTATTCGGGCTCGACCGACCAGCTGCTGGAGGCGATCGCCACCGGCAAGAGCGACGCCGGGCTCGGCATGGCGCTGCGCTGGCTGAAGCCGCTGGAGCAGGGCTTTGACGTCAAGATCGCCGCCGGCACCCATGGCGGCTGTATGCGCGTCCTGACCCGCACCAATTCCGGGGTCGACAAGCTCGCCGATCTCAAGGGCAAGATCGTCGCGGTCGGCGATCTTGCCGGTCCCGACAAGAATTTCTTCTCGATCCAGCTCGCCAAGCTCGGCATCGACCCGATCAAGGACGTCGACTGGCGTGCCTATCCCGGCAATCTGCTGAACGTCGCGGTCGAGAAGGGCGAGGTGCAGGCCTTCCTGTCGTCGGACCCGCTGGCCTATCTCTGGCTGAAGGATGCGCAATACAAGGAGGTCGCCTCCAACCTCGACGGCGAATATCGCGACAAGAGCTGCTGCATCGTCGGCCTGCGCGGCAGTTTGGTACGGGAAGAGCCGCAAGTCGCGCGCGCCATTACGCAAGCGCTGCTCGACGCTGCGATGTTCACCTCGCAGAACCCGGACAAGGCGGCAAAATCGTTCCAGCCCTATGCGCCGAAGGCGGCGAGCCTTGCCGATCTCGAGGCGATGGCGCGCTACCACACCCATCACCATCATCCGACCGGCGAGGTGCTCAAGCGCGAGCTGAAGGGCTACGCCGACGACCTCAAGACGGTGCAGGTGTTCAAGCAGAGCACCGACACGGCCAAATTCGCGGAGCGGATCTATGTCGACGTATTCAGTGTCTGACACGACGGCCGCGGCCGCGCCGCGCGCGGCGGTCACGTTCTCGAACCTCTCCGGCAGTTGCGGTGTCGGCCTTGCAGCGAGCCTCGTCTGGCTCGCCTTTGGCCTCTCATGCCTTTATTGGCCCGATGTCGGCGACTGGTCGCGGACCGGATCGCTCGGCATCGGCGCGATCGTCATCGCCGCCTTCATCCTGTTCGGCACATTCAGCGCGGATTATCTCGGCGGCGCCGGTCAGGCGTTGCGCAAACGCGCGCCGTGGCTGGTGGCGTTCGGCGCCTTCGTGACGTTGTGGGAGGTTGCCACCGCGAAATTCGCCTGGCTGCCGCTGCCGTTCTTCCCGCCGCCGCAGTCGCTCCTCGAAGTCTACACCGACGATCTGCCAAAACTGCTCGACAGCGTGTTCGCCTCGATCAAGCTGCAGCTCGGCGGCTACATCGTCGGCGCAACCGTCGGCTTTATCACCGGTGTCTCGATCGGCTGGTCGCAGAGGATCGGCTATTGGGTGCACCCGGTGCTGCGCTTCATCGGCCCGCTGCCGGCCACCGCCTGGCTGCCGATCGCCTTCTTCACCTTCCCGTCGAGCTGGAGCGCCTCGACCTTCCTGATCGCGCTCGCCACCGGCTTCCCGGTGACGGTGCTGACCTGGTCGGGGGTGGCGAGCGTCAGCAGCGCCTATTACGACGTCGCGCGCACGCTCGGCGCGAAGCCATCGTTCCTGGTGCTGAAGGTCGCGATCCCCGCCGCGCTGCCGCATGTGTTCGTCGGCCTGTTCATGGGGCTCGGCTCGTCCTTTGCGGTGCTCGTCGTCGCCGAGATGATCGGCGTCAAGGCCGGGCTCGGCTGGTACCTGCAATGGGCGCAAGGCTGGGCGGCCTATGCCAACATGTATGCGGCGCTGATCGTGATGTCGCTGCTCTGCTCCGGCGCGATCACGCTGTTGTTCCGCACCCGTGACCGCCTGCTGGTCTGGCAGAAGGGCGTCGTCAAATGGTAGTGCAGTCCGCAACTGAGGCGATCGCCTATCCTGCGGTCGGCGCCGAGCTGGATGTCGAAGGCGTCAGCCACGCCTTCGATATCGACGGCGCCACGCTGCCGGTGCTTGACAATGTCGATCTCGCGATCGCGCCGGGCGAGTTCGTGGCGCTGCTCGGCCCGTCCGGCTGCGGCAAGTCGACTCTGCTGCGGCTGGTCGCGGGGCTGGAAAAGCCGCGCGCGGGCACGCTGCGCGAGGATGAAGTGCGGATCGCCGGCCCGCATCCGTCGCGCGTTGTCGTGTTCCAGGATCCGACGCTGTTTCCGTGGCGCACGGTGTGGGACAATGTCGCGCTTGGCCTCGAAGCGCAGGGCATCCTGAAGGCGCAGCGCCACCGCGTCGATGACGTCATCGAGCTGGTCGGCCTGTCCTCGTTCCGCAATGCCTATCCGCATCAGCTCTCCGGCGGCATGGCGCAGCGCGTGGCGCTGGCGCGCGCGCTGGTCAACGATCCCAAGATCCTGGTGCTCGACGAGCCGCTCGGCAAGCTCGATTCGCTGACGCGGATCGCCATGCAGTCCGAGCTCGTGGCGCTGTGGCAGCGCAAGGGCTTTACCACGCTGCTCGTTACCCACGACGTGGAGGAGGCGCTGGTGCTGGCCAACCGCGTCATCGTGCTCTCCGATCGGCCGGCGCGGATCAAGGCCGACATCGCCGTGGCCCGGCCGTATCCGCGGCATCGCGGCGATCCTTATCTCGCCGAGCTGCGCAAGCAGATCCTCGGCCTGCTCGGACTGGAGGCAACATGGTGACATCTGCGGCGAAGGAGCTGCCGCCGGCAAATGCGCCGGAGCACATCGCGCGCGCGGTGCGGCTCGCCGAGGTGTTTGCGGCGCGTGCGCCGGCGCATGATCGCGACGCCAGCTTTCCGTTCGAGAATTTCGCCGATCTGTCGCGCGAAGGCCTGCTGGCGTTGACCGTGCCGGCGGCGCTCGGCGGCGGCGGCGCGGGCGCCCGCGACGCCACGCGCGTGCTCGGCTTCATCGGCAAGGCCGATCCGTCGACCGCGCTGGTGCTGTCGATGCATTACATCCAGCATCTGGTGATGGCGCGCAGCACGCGCTGGCCGGCACGTCTGTCGCGCAAGCTCGCCAAGGAGACGGTCGAGGGCGTGGCGCTGATCAACGCGCTGCGCGTCGAGCCCGAACTCGGCTCGCCCGCGCGCGGCGGCCTGCCGGCGACCACGACGCGCCGCACCGAGACCGGCTGGCGGCTGACCGGCCGCAAGATCTACTCGACCGGCGCGCCGATCCTGAAATGGTATTCGGTCTGGGCGAAGACCGACGAGCCGGAGACCCGTGTCGGCTTGTTTCTGGTTCCGGCCGGGTTGCCGGGAACGCGGATCGAGGAGAGCTGGGATCATCTCGGCCTGCGCGCCAGCGGCAGCCATACCGTGATCTTCGACGACGTGGTGTTTCCGCTGGATTACGAGATCGACGTGCGCAGGCCCGACGACTGGAAGGTTCCCGACGTCACCCAGGCGACCGTGCATGCAATATTTGTGGCCGCGATCTATGACGGCATCGCCCGTGCTGCCCGCGACTGGCTGGTCACATTCCTGAAGGAGCGGGTGCCCGCCAATCTCGGCGCGCCGCTCGCGACCTTGCCGCGGATGCAGGAGGTCGTCGGCGCGATCGAGGCACGGCTCGCGGTCAATTCCCGCCTGATCGACAGCTTCGCCACCGATTTCGATAACGGCTTCCAGCTGTCCGCGATCGAGTCTAACATCATCAAGCTGACGGTGACCAATAACGCCGCGGCAGTGGTGGAGGATGCCTTGTCGCTGACCAGCAATCACGGCCTGTCGCGCACCAATCCGCTGGAGCGGCATTATCGCGACGTGCTGTGCGGCCGCGTCCATACCCCGCAAGACGATGCCACCCGTGTCTCCGCCGGACGCTCTGCGCTGGGCGTCTGAAAACAATAGCCAACAACAACGGAGTAGTCAGTCATGCCGGTCGAGTTCATCGGCTTCATCACCAACAACAATGCCTCCGAGACCATCGTGCGCGCCGGCCCGGTGCTCGATCCGCCCTATATCGAGACGGTGACCAAGGCGCATGAGCTCGCCGGCTTCGATCGCGCGCTGCTGGCGTTCCACTCCACCACGCCGGATGCGTTGCAGGTCGCGCAGCATGTCCTGACCATCACCAAGCAGCTCAAGGTGATGATCGCGCAGCGCCCGGGCTTCACCGCGCCGACGCTGCTGGCGCGCCAGCTCGCAACGCTGGATCAATTCTATGGCGGCCGCGTCTCGCTGCACGTCATCACCGGCGGCAATGCGATCGAGCTGCGCCAGGACGGCAATACGCTCGACGACAAGGACGAGCGCTACGCCCGCACCAGCGAATTCCTCGACGTGGTGCGGTTGGAATGGACCAGCGAGAAGCCGTTCAACTACAGCGGCAAGTATTACAATGTCGAGAACGGCTTCTCGCAGGTGAAGCCGTTGCAGAAGGGCGGCATCTACACCTTCGTCGGCGGCGGCTCGGACGCCGCGGTCGAGGTCGCAGGCAAGCACGCCGATACTTTCGCGCTGTGGGGCGAGTCCTACGCGCAGGTGCGCGACGTCACCGCGCGGGTGCGCGCGGCAGCGGCCAGGCACGGAAGGCCGACGCCGCGCTTCAGCCTGTCGGTGCGGCCGATCCTCGCCGACACCGAGGAGAAGGCGTGGGCGAGGGCGGAGCATATCCTCGAGCGCGCCACCGCGCTGCAGGACCAGACCGGCTATCGCCGGCCTAACCACGCCACCGACGGCGCCAAGCGGCTGCTGGCGCTCGCCGATCAGGGCACGCGCATCGACAAGCGGCTGTGGACCGAGATCGCCAAACTGACGGGCGCCAACAGCAACACCACCGCGCTGGTCGGCGCGCCCGAGCAGGTTGCCGAGGTGTTCGGCGATTATTACGATCTCGGCGTCAGCCACTTCCTGATCCGCGGCTTCGATCCTTTGGTCGATGCGATCGACTATGGCCGGGCGCTGATACCGCTGACCCGCAAGCTGATCGAAGCGCGGGACCGGCAGCGGGGGATTGCCGCCGAATGATCCGTCTCATTGTTGCGGCAGCGCTTGCGCTCGCCGCCGTCGATGGCGCCGCCGCGCAGACCACATTGCGCGTCGGCGACCAGAAGGGCAATTCGCAGGCCGTGATGGAAGCGGCCGGTGTGCTCAAGGACGTCCCCTACAAGATCGAGTGGAAGGAGTTCGCCGCAGCCGCGCCGCTGCTGGAGGCGCTTGGGGCGGGCGCGATCGATACCGGCCTGGTCGGCGACGCTCCGTTCACCTTCGCGGCCGCCGCCAAAATTCCGGTCAAGGCGATCGCGGCGGTGCGGCAGTCGCGCGACGGGCTCGCGGTCCTGGTGCCGGAGAATTCCGCGATCAAGAGCTTCGACGATTTGCGCGGCAAGAAGATCGCGACCGGCCGCGGCTCGATCGGCCATCAGCTGATCCTGGCCGCGCTGGAATCCAAGGGTTGGCAGGCGAGCGACGTGCAGATCGTGTTCCTCGCGCCGTCGGATGCCAAGGTCGCCTACACGCAGGGCGCGGTCGACGCCTGGTCGACCTGGGAGCCCTATGTCAGCCAGGAAGAGGTGCTGTTCAAGTCGCGCCGCGTCATCACGGCGGACGGCATCACGCCCGGCCTCGGCTTCCAGGTCGCAACGCCCGATGCGATCAAGGACAAGCGCGCCCAATTGGAGGATTTCGTGTGCCGGCTTGCCGCGGCGCGCGCCTGGTCGCAGCACAATGTCGAGGGCTACGCCGCGACCTGGGGCAGGCTGATGAATATCCCGCCCGCGGTGCCGCTGAACTGGCTGACGCGGGCCAGGATCCGCATCGCACCGATCGACGACAGCGTGGTGGCCGACGAGCAGAAGACCATCGACCTCTACGACCGCTGGGGCCTGATCCGGCAGAAGATCAACGCGGCCGACATCGTCGACCGGTCGTTTGGTGCGGCCGTGGAGAAGGGCGCGGGGCTGTAGGCAATTTGCAAGCGACACCAGCGTCGTCCTGGCTTTTCGCCAGGACGACGGGCGCTTGCATGACTTCGGAATAATGGAAATGTATCCTTGATTTGCCCGACGTGTCAAGCGGCTCAGTCGAAGGCCGGCAGTTGCCAGCCCCTTTGCATGGGGTTGTTTTCGATATTTTGCCAGCGCAGCCGCGGCGGCCTTGCAAGCGGGAGATGTGGACCATCTGCGCGGAAGCGATTTGACGTCGCATCACTGCACCGCTAACGAACCCGTGATCTCAAAAACATCCATTCGTCCACAGGCTGTCGCGCGGCAAGGATTTTCCCCGTTTGGCACATTCCAAAACCGCAACGTTGCTATTTTCGCCGCGGCCTTGCCACTGCGCCCGGCGCCGCCAAGATCAAAAGCACGAACAATCGAGTCCGGGAGATCACCATGGGCCTTCAACAAACTCGCATCGAGTCGCTACCGTTTGTGACCGCTGAACTGAATTATCTCGCGCCGACGCCGGGCAAGCCCCGGACCTACGCCTTCGATCCGCCGCCCGGCGAGCCCAAATCCACCGCGCTGCCCGAAGCCCACAACGTTCCGATCTTTGACGGACGTCTGATCGCCGACAGCTTCTCGCTCGATCGCGAGGGCTTTGCGCTGGTCAAGCATCCGACCAGCGTGAAGGACTATTACGACGACAACGAAGTCCGCAACGTCTACTATCCCGCCGTCGAAGCCTTCCTGAAGGCGACGCTGAAGGCGGATCGTGTTTTCATCTTCGATCACACCGTGCGCAAGCGCGTCGAGGGCGCGGCGGATATTCGCGGCGGGGGACCGCGCCAGCCGGCGACCCGCGTCCATGTCGACCAGACCGCCGCCTCGGGCCGCAACCGGGTGTTCGAGCACCTGCCCGACGAGGCCGAGCAACTCATCAAGGGTCGCGTCCAGGTGATCAATCTGTGGCGCCCGATCCGCGGCCCGTTGCGCGATTCACCGCTTGCGATGGCCGACGGCACCACGATCGCGCCGGAGGATCTGATCGCCTCCGACCTGATCTATCCGAACCGCAGCGGCGAGACCTATTCGGTGAAGTACAATCCGAACCACCGCTGGTTCTACATTCCCGAGATGACGCCGGACGAGGCGATCCTGCTGAAATGCTACGACTCGGCGACCGACGGCCGCACGCGGTTCGGGCCGCACACGGCGTTTGTCGATCCCACCACGCCCGCGGACGCCGCGCCGCGCGAGAGCATCGAGCTGCGCACGCTGGTGTTCCATAAGCAGTAGGGGACGCGCTTCCCATAAATTCGTCATGCCGGGACAAGCCCGGCCATGACGGTGCGTGGAGCGCAGAAGGTCGCCTGCCCTCAAACTTGGCACCATCCGCCCAATAATGTTACGCCCGTCGCCAAACCGCTCGGGGAAGAGGCGATTCGTGGACGGCGTGGTGACGAAGGAAGAGGCGGGGATCGGGTTCCGCGCCCTTGTGCTTGCGCTTCTGGCATTGGCCTCCGGCCACATGCTGTCGACACTGCTGCGGACCATCCCGGCGATCAGCCTCGATCTGATGGCGTCGGATTTCGGCACCTCGCCGCAGGCGCTGGCGAGCCTCACCTCGATCTATCATTTCTCCTTTGCGGCCTCGCAAATCCCGGTCGGCGCCGCGATGGATCGCTTCGGCGTGCGGCCGGTGTCGCTGAGCCTGCTCGCCGGGACCGTGATCGGAACGCTGGTCTCGGCGCTGGCGACGGGGCCCGCGAGCTTCGTGCTGGGCCAGCTGATGCTCGGCGTCGCCACGTCGGGCATGCTGATGTGCCCGATGACGCTCGCGGCCAAGCAGATGTCGGCGGCGAAGTTCGGCCTGTGGTCCGGTCTGATCCTCTCGATCGGCAATATCGGCATGCTGCTGTCGGCAAGCCCGCTGGCCTTCGTGGTCGATCAGTTCGGCTGGCGCGCCGGCTTCTGGGTTTCGGCCGGCTTCGGCATTGTGGTGCTGATCGCGGTGTTCGCGCTGGTGCCGCGGCAGCCCGCCGCGCATGCGGATGATTCCTCGCCGCTGCACCAGATGGCCGAGGTGCTCCGGCTCGGCATGTCGCGTGGCCTGCGCGGCCTGATCGCGCTGTCGCTGGTGTCGCTCGGCGCGTCGCTGACCTTGCGCGGCTTGTGGGGCGGGCCGTGGCTGATGGACGAGAAAGGGCTGAGCCGAATCGAGGCCGGCAATGTGCTCGGCCTGTTCACGCTGGCGATGATCGTTGGCCCGGCCTGCATCGGCGCGTTCGATCGCAAGTTCGGGCACCGCCGCGCCATGGTGGCGCTGACGCACGCCATCGCCGCGCTGCTGCTCGTTCTGATGGCGGCCGGTGCACCGCATTTCCCGGTCTCGAACCTGTTCGGCGTTGCCGTGATGCCGACGCAATATGACCTGGTGCTGTTGATCCTGATCGGGCTCGCGACGTCGGCGCAGCCGCTGATCTACGGCATGACGCGGCAGCTCGTCGCCGCCCAGAACACCGGCAAGGCGCTGTCGTCGGTGAACCTCGCGTTCTTCCTCGGCGCGGCGCTGCTGCAGTCCAGCACCGCCGGCGTCGCCGCGCTGTTCGGGCTGCCGGCGGTGCTGCTGTTCATCGCCGGCGCACTGGCGATCGGGATCGTGCTGTTCTTGGTCTACACCAGGCCCTAGCGTTCCGTTCCGATCAGATCGTCTGCGCCTGCTTGCGAATCTCGTTGGCGAGCGGCCGCAGGGAATCGCCCCCGCGGGGCCCCACCAGGGAGTAGCCCGTTCCGCCGTCAGCCCACGAGAAGCCCGCGACGTCGCCACCCGAATGCGCGGCCATCGGCGCGTTCTGGTCCGACGTCATCGGGCGGGTGAGAACCACAAGCCGCTCGCCGCGATCGTCGTCGTACATGAACATGGCCGCAGGACCATGTGCGGTCGGCACTACCCGTCCGCCCATCAAGCGATATCCCGACTTGGTGAGGTCCGGCAGCTTGACCGGTTGATGCAACCGGTTGGAGATCCATTGCACAAGCTCGGTGCTGTCGCGCAGCTCGACCGGCCGCGTGCGATCGGAGGCGTACACTCTGTAGGAATCGCTGGCCTCCTCTGCGAGTGCCACAATTCCGCCGGCCGGTGCCTGTGTCGCGCCACGGATCACCCATCCGCCGAGGCCGCCGATCGAGAGCATCAGCATCGCCGCGATGGCCCAGCGCAACGACGAGGGGCGGCGGCGCGGACTCTCGATCATCCTGGCGAGATTGAGCTGTGGCGGCAGCGGCTCCTCGGCGATCGGCAGCAGCGCCGATCGCAAAAGATTACGCTCATCGGAGTAGGCGGCGATGCGTTTGGCCACGTCCGGATGCTTGTCCAGATAGGCTCGGACTTCGGCCTCGCGTTCCGATTCGAGCGCGCGATCGACATAGGCATGCAGATCGTCTTCTGTAATGGGTCGGTTGCTCATGTCTTGTTCCGCAATTGCACGACATTATGATCCAGGTCGCCGGGCGTCCCTTCCAGTTCGTGATGCAGCCGCTCGCGGGCGCGCGCGAGGCGTGACATCACCGTGCCAATTGGCACGCCGAGCACCTTCGCGGCATCGGCATAGGACAAATCCTCGACGCCGACGAGCAGCAGCACTGCGCGCTGGTCATGCGGAAGCTTGGCGAGCTTCGCCATGACGTCGCGATACATCACCTTGTGCTCCTGCGCCGCTTCCTGACCGAATGCATCCTCGTTGGTTTCGTCGATCGCGACATGAACGCCGCGCACCGTTGCGCGGCGAAACTGGTTGATGGCGAGATTATGCAGGATCGCGAACAGCCACGGCCGCGGATTGTCCGACCGCCGCTGCTCCCAGTGGATGACGGCGCGTTCCAGGCAGTCCTGCACCAGGTCGTCGGCCGCCGCCTGATCGCGGACCAGGGCCCGCGCATACCGCCGCAAGGCGGGTATCAGCGGCTCGACCAGGTGCAGCATGTCGCTCATGGCGCTTGTACCTGGACGACCGCTCCGAGCTTCGCCGGTTCGCCGGATGCGATGACGAGGTAGCGCCGCTCGGTCCTGGCCGCGCTCTGCACGATCTGCCGGATCGGACCGGCCGCGTTGACGATCGCGGAGCCGGCCGGATTGGTCATGAAGGCTGCCAGCGGCTCCACCATGCCGCCGCCGTCGGCGTGTTCGGCCAATCCCAGCACGTAGCGCTGCTTCGGCTCGAGCCCGGTCACGGAAGCCTGCAGCACCTGGATCAGCCCCTGATCGAACAGCGAGACGCTGGTCGGGGGCTTCTCGCCCTTGGCTTCCTTTTTCGGTGCGAGCGCGAGGTGAGCGGCCTGGCCGGCGACGCCGAGGGCTTGCAGGTTCTGGCGGTCATCCGGATTTGGCGCGGCGTTCGGCACATAGACGATCGCCTGCGGCGCCTGGCCGATCGGGATGTTGGCGATCACCTTGTTGGTCGCGGTGTCGATCGCGGCCAGCGCGTCGGCATTTTCGAGACCGATATAGATCCGCGTGCCGTCGCCGGACGGCCAGACGCCGTGCGGCAGATTGCCGACGGGGATGGTCGCGACTTGCGAGAAATCATCGGTTCGGAACACCTTGACCTCATTGGTGCCGCCGATGGTCACATAGGCGAAGGTCCCTTTGGCGGTCTTCGCGAAATTAACGTGGTTGGTGATCGGGCCGGTGTCGATGGTCTTGATCAGGTTGAAGGGCGGCTTGGCGTTGAACACCTGCGTCCTGCCGACATCCTTCAGCGTGAACCACACCTGGTCGCCATCCGGGGTCGCCGCGATGTTCGGACAGAACGGGCTTTCCTGCTTCACCTTCGCGACGATCTGATGGTCTGCGACCGAGACCACATCGGTCTCCGGATTGAACGACGAACAAATGTAGCCGTACTTGCCGTCGGGCGAGAAGATCTGCATGCCCGGTCCTGCGGGCACCTCGATGCGCATCGTTTCCTTGAAGCTCTGCGCGTCGATGACCGAGATGTAATTCTCGCCGCGCACGGTGACCCAGACTTCCTTGCCGTCGGGCGTGAAGAACGCCTCGTGCGGCGAGCGTCCGACATAGGTGACGTGCTTGACCGAGTTGGTTGCCGTGTCGATGAAGCTCACCGAGTTCGAACCGATCGAGACCACGGCGAGCGTGCGGTGGTCGGGCGAATAGCCCATGCCGTGGACCAGTACCTGCCCCTTGTAGAGCGGACTGAAATTGCCCGGCTGCGGGTCGCCGAGCCGGATCACGCCGAGCAGCTTGTTGTCGACCGGGTCGGTGACCGACACCGTGTTCGAGAACTGCTCGGCGGCGTAGACGCGGTCGTGATGGCTGACCGGAATGTCGGGCACAGACGCAGCGCCCGGCGCCTGGCCGGCGAAGGCGGAGCTCGACATCGCCAGCACGGTCGTGGCCAGCAGGCTTTTCAGGATATGACGGTTCATCGCTCCAAACTCCTAGTTCTTCATTCCGTGGGACATGTTCATATGATCGTGAGCGGCGGCGGGCGCCGGGCCCGGCTGCGTCGGGGCGGGCGCGGACGCCGTGACCGGATCGCCGATCGCGAGCTTCATGGCGTCGATCTCCTGCCGTTGCTCGACGATGATTTCCTGCGCGATCCGGCGCAGCTGCTCGTTCTTGCCGTAGCGGAGTTCGATCACCGCCATGTCGATCGCGCCCTGATGATGCGGCGCCATCATCGCGACGAAGTCGCGATCGATATCGCCGCTCGGCTTGGCCGCCATGTCATTCATCATCTTGGTCATCGCCGCATCGTTCTCGGCGAGGAAGGCGCTCTCTTCGGCCGACTGCGCCGTCGGTGCCGGTTGGTGCGCCTCTTGCGCAAGCGCTACTGGGGAGAGAACAACGGCAAACAGCACACGCGCGCCGAGCAGCGCGGCACCGATGCCGGGTCTGAAGAATCGCAGGATCATCACGTTCACCCTGAAAGTTAGCTGGCACGGGTGGGACGCGGGGCGGCGAATTCTATTCCGTAGGAGGGGCGAAGATTCATGTCGATCACGAATTACTGAACGACGGAATAAATTCTTCGACCCCGCGCCGCGGTTTGCGATCTCGAAGCGTCTGGTTATAAGAGGGAATTCCGGTTTCGGTTGACCGGTTCCTCGATCCTCCCTGCGCCACCCGGGCGCCCACAAGGGCAAAAATGTCCGCCAAGATCGATCCGATCACCCGCTCTGTCGTTCAGCACCGCCTATCGTCGATCGTGAAGGAGATGGGCGAAGCGATGCTTCGCACCTCCTATTCGCAGATCCTCAATTCCAGCCGCGATTTTTCGCTGGCGATTTGCGACACCAACGGGCGGCTGATCGCGCAGGCCGACCACATTCCGGTTCATGTCGGCGCCTTGCCCTGGGCGACACTGGCGGTCGAGGAGCGCTTCAAGGATGTCGCGCCCGGCGACGTCATCCTGCTCAACGATCCCTATCAGGGCGGCAGCCATCTGCCCGATCTCACCGCCTTCGTGCCGGTGTTCGACGGGGGAAAAAGGCTGCTCTGGACCATCGTGCGCGCGCATCAGAGCGACATCGGCGGCGCGACCCACGGCGCCTACAATCCGGCCGCCACCGAGATCTATCAGGAAGGCATTCGCATTCCGCCGATCAAGCTCTACGAGGCCGGCAAGCCGCGCGAGGATCTGCTCGATCTGCTGGCCTTGAACATCCGCAACCCCAGAGAATTCCGCGGCGACCTCGCGGCAATGCTCGGGGCCGCGCATCTCGGCGAACGCCGCGTCTCCAAACTGTTCAGCGAGTTCGGCGCGGAGACGGTCGAAGCCGCGATCGAGGCGATCTTGGACGCGACCGAGCAGCAGACCCGCGCCGTGGTGTCGAGCTGGAAGGACGGCGTGTTCTATGGCGAGGCGCTGCTCGACGATGACGGCCACGGCCGCACCGACATCAAGATCGCCGCCAAGGTGACGAAGAAGGGCAGTGACGTCGAGGTCGATCTCACCGGCTCCGATCCGCAGTCGACCAGCTTCGTCAATTCCTCACACGCTAACATGCAGGCGGCGGTCGCGATGGCCTTTGCCTATCTGATCGACGCCGACATTCCCAAGAACACCGGCGGGCTGCGGCCGCTGAAGGTGGTGGCGAAGCAGGGCACGATCGTCTGGGCCGATCCTGGCCGCCCCGTCACCCTGTGCACCAGCCATCCCTCCAACGAGATCGTCGAGGCGATCATCAAGGCGATGTCGGCGTCCTGTCCGGACCGCGTGATGGGCGGGTGGGGGCGCCGCTTCCGCATCGCGATCCAGGGCGAAGACCCGCGCAACGGACGCAATTTCATCTGGCACATGTTCCAGGCCCGGCCCGGCGGCGGCGCCTCAATCGGCGGCGACGGCTATTCCTCGATCGGCGAGTGGCACACGGTCGGTGGCCTGAAGTTCGGCAGCATCGAGGTCGCCGAAGTGCGCTTTCCCCTGCATTTCCGCCAGCATGAGTTTCGGCCGGACTCCGGCGGCGACGGCCAGCATCGCGGCGGCCTTGGCGTCGCGCTCGACATGGTGCTGGAGACGCAAAAGCCCGCCAAGGGCAACACCGCCGGCGACGGCGCGCGCCACGGCCCCTGCGGCATGCTCGGCGGCAAGGACGGCGAGCCGCATCATTACCAGCTGCTCTCGGAAGGCCGCGCGCCGCGCGTGCTGAAGACGAAAGAAGTCGGCATCGAGCTGCGCCCCGGCGATTGCCTCGAGATCCGGTCCTCCGGCGGCGGCGGCTGGGGCCCGCCCGAGAAGCGCTCGGCGGAAGCGCGGGCGCGCGATCTTGCGCAAGGTTTGGTTTCCAAAGTGGTGTAGGCAGCGATGTATACGATTGGGGTCGACGTCGGCGGCACTTACACCGACCTGGTTGCAACTGACAAAACCGGGCGCACGGTTTTCGCGAAATCGCCGTCCACGCCGGCCGATCAGTCGATCGGCGTCATGGCGGGACTGGAAGAGCTGGCGCGCCGCCTCGGCGTCACGCGCGCGGCGATGCTCGCCGCGACCGACCGCCTGGTGCACGGCACGACGGTTGCGACCAATGCGCTGCTCGAGCGCAAGGGCGCGAAGGTTGCGCTCTTGACCACCGAGGGACACCGCGATGTCGTCGAGATGCGCGAAGGGCTGAAGCCGGATCGCTACGATCTGCGCACGCCGCCGCCGGAGCCGCTGGTGCCGCGCGAGCGCCGCTTTGGCGTGCGCGAGCGGCTGAAGGCCGATGGCCGCGCCGCGGTTGCGCTCGATGCTACAGCGCTCGGCGATGTCATCGCCGAGGTGAAACGTTCGGGTGCGAATTCGGTCGCGGTCTGCTTTCTGCACGCCTATCTCAACCCGGCGCATGAGCTTGCCGCCGCCGAGCAGCTTGCCAAGGAGCTGCCTGACGTCAGCGTGTCGCGTTCAAGCGACGTGCTGCCGCAGATCAAGGAATATGAGCGCGTCTCGACCACCATCGTGAACGCCTATGTCGCGCCGACGGTGCGGCGCTATCTCACCAATCTGGAGCGCAGCCTCGCGGAAGCCGGCTTTGCGGGCTCGCTGTTCGTGGTGCTGTCGCATGGCGGCATGGCGCCGGTGGAGGAAGCCTCGCGGCTCGCCGCGGGCACCGTGCTGTCGGGGCCGGCCGGCGGCATTTCCGGCAGCCGCCGCTGCGCGGATCTTCTCGGAATTCCCGATCTCGTGCCGTTCGACATGGGCGGCACCTCGACCGACATCTCGCTGATCGCAGACGGCCAGGCCTCGCTGTCGGCCGACGGCATGCTCGCCGGCCAGCGCATTGCGCTGCGCAGCCTCGATATCGCCAGCATCGCCGCCGGCGGCGGCTCGATTGCGAGCGTCGACGGCGGCCGCACGCTGCGGGTCGGGCCGGAGAGCGCGGGCTCGGTGCCGGGGCCGGCCTGCTACGGCAATGGCGGCCTGGCTGCCACCGTCACCGATGCCAATGTCGTGCTCGGCTATCTCGATGCCGCGGCCTTCATGGGCGGCGCGCGGCCGCTTGATCGTGCAGCATCGGAAACCGCGGTGGACCGGATCGCCGTGGCCCTCGAGCTGTCGCGGATCGAGGCCGCCGCCGGCATCTACAAGATGATCAATCTGAAGATGGCCGACGGCATCCGCCTGATGACGCTGCGCCGCGGCGTCGATCCCCGCAAATTCGCGCTGCTCAGCTTCGGCGGCGCCGCCGGCATGCACGCCGCCGAAGTCGCGCGCGAACTCGAGATCAAGCGCATCATCGTGCCGACGGTCGCCTCCGTCCTATCGGCCTGGGGCATGCTGACCAGCGATCTGCGCTACGAGGTCAGCCGCACCCATTACGGCACGGGCCGGGTTTCCGCCGATGAGGTGAGGGCGCTGTTCGCCGGGCTGGAGGCGCAGGCGGCGGGCCGGCTGCGCGACTGGTTCAAGGGCGACATCGCGATCGAGCGCTCGGCCGAGATGCGCTATGGCGAGCAGGTGTTCGAGATCGACGTGCCGCTCGGCGAGCTCGATCTCGGCGCCGCCGACCTGGTGGCGCAGATCGAGGAGCGCTTCCATCGCCGCCACGAGGAACTCTACACCTATGTCTCGCGCGGCCAGGAGGTGGTGTTCGTCAACGCCCGCGTCGCTGCGGTCGGCAAGGTGGCGCGCGGCAGCAGTGATGCCGGAACGGCCAGCTCGGCTGCGCCCTGCGCGCCGCGCGGCAAGCGGCAGGCCTGGTTCGGTGCCTGGCGCGAGGTGCCGGTCTATGCGCTCGACGATCTCAAGCCAGGCCAAGCGCTGGCCGGTCCCGCGATCATTGAGGCTGAAACCACGACCGTCCTGGTCGACAGCGGCGACCGCGTCGCCGTCAACCCGCTCGGCTGGCTCGACATAACATTGCGCTGATCGCCATGCGGGAACTGCGCTCCCCCTCCCGCTTGCGGGGGAGGGTTGGGGTGGGGGTCTTGCCGCAAAACGACTCTCTCTATGTGGAAGCAGCTCCCACCCGGATCACATCTTCGATGCGATCCGACCTCCCCCGCAAGCGGGGAAGGCAAGAAGAGTATCGGTCCGCCATCAACATTTCATTTTTCCGGCATTGGCTTGGGCGATAAACTCCGCTCGCTCGGGAGGAGCGCCGGCCAGCCGCCGGCGTTTGTGGCGATGTTGATGCGAACAAAAAGACAAACTGCGCTTTCGATATCCCTCGTCCTCGCAGCAATGCTCGCGGCGGCGCCGTTGCGCGCGCAGCAGGCGCAGACGGCGTCCGGCAACGAGATCCGCATCGGCAACGTCATGCCCTACACCGGACCGCTCGCCGCGTTCGCGACCATCGGGCGGGCGGAGGCGGCCTATTTCGACATGGTCAACGAGCATGGCGGCATCAACGGCCGCAAGGTCAGGTTCGTCTCGGTCGATGACAGCTCCAATCCGAAGACTGCGATGGAGCAGACCCGCGATCTCGTCGAGAAGCAGGACGTGCTGTTGATGTTCGGCTCGTTCGGTACGCCGAGCAATCTCGCGGTCCGGAAGTACCTCAACGAGAACAAGGTGCCGCAGCTGTTCGTCGCCTCCGGCGACGAGGCGTGGGCGCATCCTGTGACCTTTCCCTGGACCATGGGCTGGCAGCCGACCTTCCGCGCCGAGGGGCGGATCTACGCCAATTACATCCAGGCGGCCTATCCCTCGCGCAAGATCGCGGTGCTCTGGCAGAACGATCAGTTCGGCCGCGACCTGTTCAAGGGATTGCAGGAAGGGCTCGGCGACACCGCCGGCATGATCGTCGCCGATCTCGCCTTCGACGCATCGGAGACCGCGATCCAGAACCAGATCGGAATTTTGAAGAACTCCGGCGCCGACATCCTGGTGTTCGACGGCGCGCCGGCGATCGCGGCGCGCGCGATCCGCGTCGCCGCTGATCTCGACTGGCATCCGGTGTTCATCCTCGACAACGCGTCGGCCTCGATCGCCAGCGCCTTGCGCCCGGCGGGCCTGCAGAATTCGCTCGGCGTGATCTCGACCTCGTTCCTCAAGGATGCCGGGGATGCCTCCTGGAAGGACGATCCGCAGATCAAGGCGTGGCTCGCCTTCATGGACAAGTATTACCCCGACGGCGACAAGGACGACATCTACGCCGTGTTCGGCTACGCCGCCGCGGATACGCTGATGCAGGTGCTGCGCCAGTGCGGCGACGATTTGTCGCGCGAGAACATCATGCGGCAGGCCGCGTCGCTGAAGGACTACCAGAGCCCGATCGCGCTGCCGGGGATCGTGATCAACACCGGGCCGAAGGATTTCCGCCCGATCAAGCAGATGCGGCTGGTGCAGTTCGACGGCAACGCCTGGCAGCCGATCGGCGACGTGATCGAGAGCGCGTTCACGGCGGTGCGCGAGGATAATTGAGGGCACCCAGCTGGCGTTATGCGTCGTCGTCCCGGCCTTCGCCGGGACGACGATGGGTAAGGGCCGGCGCAACAACCGCCTACTTCTTCAGCCCGTAATTCAACAACCCGCCCTTGTTCTTTGGCGGGTGCGCGCGCAGGCCTTCCTCGTTCGGCTCGGTGCCCCAGCCCGGCCGATCCGGGATCACGAGATGGCCGTCGACGAATTCAGGCACGTGGGTGAACAGGTCGTGGTCCCAGGCCAGCCGATCGATGTCGGTCTCCATGATGCGCAGGTTCGGCACCGCGGCGCAGAAATGCGCGTTCATCATGGTGCAGAGGTGGCCGTAGAAATTATGCGGCGCGACGTTGACCTCGAAATGCTCGGCGGCGGCAGCGATCTTCATCGATTGCCAGACCCCGTTCCACGGCGTGTCGATGATCGCGACATCCATCGCCTGCTCGGTGAAATAGGGCAGGAATTCGCGCAGGCCGAGCAGCGTCTCGCAGGATGAGATCGGGTGCGGGCTCTGGCGCCGGATATAGCCGAGCGCCTGCGGGTTGAAGGTGTCGATCTCGACCCAGAACATGTCCATCTTCTCGATGGCGCGCAGGATTTTGAGATAGCCCTCGGTCTTGGCGTTGAAGTTGAGGTCGAGCAGAAGATCGACATCCGGCCCCGCGCCGTCGCGGATCGCCTCCAGGTGCATGCAGAGATTGCGCAGGACAGTGCGGTCGATATTGATCTCGGGCTGGAACGGCGAGCCGAAGCCGGGGCGCCAGCCTTGCGGCTTGCCGTCGGTATAGACGAAGATGTTGGTCTTCATCGCCGTGAATTTCTTCTCGCGCACTTCGGCCCCGATCGCCTTGACGCCGTCGAGATCTGTGATTGCCGGCTTGTACCAGTCGGGGTGATTGATGCGCCAGGTCGCGCAATGCGACCAGTAGACCCGCACGCGGTCGCGGATCTTGCCGCCGAGCAGGTCGTAGCAGGGCACGCCGAGCGCCTTGGCCTTGACGTCGAGCAGCGCGTTCTCGATCGCGCCGAGCGCCAGCGCCACCACGCCGCCGGCTGCGGGGCGCGTCGCGGCGAACAGCTCGACATAGATCCGCTCGTGCTCGAACGCATTCTTGCCGATCACCCGCGCCGACAGCCGCTCGATTGCCGCCGTCACACCGGGAGCGCCGAAGCCCTCGTCATATTCGCTCCAGCCGACCAGCCCGTCCGTCGTCGTCACCTTGACGAAGTGATAATTCCGCCAGCCGGCATCGCAGGCGAGCGTCTCGACGCTTTTGATTGTGGTTGATTTGCGCATGGTTTCCTGCCCGGCTGTTGTTGCTGTTGGGTTCAACAACGGATCGGCGAGGGCGTCAATTCGCGTCAGGGCAAGGCGACAATGCACGCAGGTTGGTGCAGGCTATATTTTCGCGCGGCCGTATTCTCAAACCGTCATCCTGAGGAGCGCGGAACGCGCGTCTCGAAGGATGAATGGCCCCGCTCGTGGCCGTCGACCCTTCGAGACGCCGCTTCGCGGCTCCTCAGGGTGACGGGGAGAGTCCGGTGTCAGGCCGGAACAGCGTCGGGCGCCGACGCTCAAATGTCTTGCGGCCGCGCTTGAAACCCATCAGCACGTCGGGCAGTTCGGCGATCGCGTTGGTTCCGCTGTCGGTATCGAGCACGACGATGTCGGCGGGGTTGCCGACCGCAATGCCGTAGTCGCCGAGGTTCATCAGCCGCGCCGGCAGGTCGGTGACGAGATCGAGGCACGAGTCGAACTCGCCGATCCCGGCATGCGCCGCATTGGCATAGAGATTGGCCATCCGCAGCAGCGATGCATCGCCGAACGGCGTGAAGGGATTCTGCACATTGTTGGTCGCGACCGAGCACAGCACGCCATCGGCGACGAGCCGATGCGCGGCCGTTAGCCCGCGCGGCGCGTTATGGGTGGCGTCGCGGCCCATCAGGTAGAGGTCGGTCGCCGGCAGCACGGTGACCCCGACGCCGGCCTCGGCGAGGCGCGCGCTCGCCGCCTTCAGCCGCTCGGGCGGCAGCGCGGAGAGTTTGGTCGCGTGTCCGATCGCGACGCGTCCGTGATAGGAGCGCCGTTCGGCCTGCCGGCAGACCTCCTCCATGTGCCACCAGGAGGGATCGAGGTCGAAATCGAGATGGAGATCGACGTCGACGTCGAACTCCTGCGCGAGGTCGAAGATGCGCGCGATATGGGCGTTCGGGTCGCTGTCGACATAGGGGCAGCCGCCGACCGCCTCGGCACCGTCGTTGAGCGCAGCGACCAAGAGCTCGTCGGCGCCGGGATCGTTGGTCAGGCCCTCCTGCGGGAAGACACAGAGCGAGAGGTCGAGCGCCCAGGCATAGTCGCGTTTCAAGGCCTTGACCGCCTCGAAGCCGCGCAGCCCGATCCGCGGGTCGATCTCGACATGCGTCCGCATCCGCGTGGTGCCCGCCGTGATCGCGCGCTCGATCACCTTGGCGCCGCGCGCATAGACATCCTCGACCGTGAAGTCGCGCTTCATCGCCGACACCGCGCGGATCGCCTCGCCGAGGCTGGCGTGATCGTGGCCGCAACGGCCGAGCAGGCAGGCCTTGTCGAGATGGATATGGGTGTCGACGAAGCCGGGCAACGCCAGCCGGCCGTTGAGGTCGACTTCGATCGCCTCGCTCACGAGGCGCGGCGCGATCGCGGCGATCCTGCCGCCGGCGATGCCGATATCGACCGCTGACGCGGAGCTGCGCGTCACGGCATTGCGGAAGACCAGGTCGAAGGCAGGTTTCGCGATCATCGGCGAGGAAACATCAAGATGGTTGCAGCCTAGCGGAAGGGCGAGGATCCGGCAGCACCAGATTGTGTGCAGTTTTACAGTTCGATTGTCTAAAAAATATGCATACACTTTGGCGGCCAGATTGTAGAGTCCGGATGATCCCTGGAGACCCGCCATGTCCGCACCCGCCAAAGCCGATGCCCGCCCGATGTCCGATGCCGAGACCGTCGAGGCCTATCTGACGGCGTCGATGATCCCCGATCCGGATGCGGCGGCGGCCTATATGAAGCCGGGCACGGTAATCACTTTCACCGGTGGGCGCGAATTCGACCATCCGCGCGGGCCGACCGCCTTCAACGCGAAGCGCTATCGCTGGGTGAAGAAGAGGATGGACCGCTTCGATGTCTGCCCTGGCACGGACGAGACTGTCGTCTACAGCGTCGGGACGCTCTACGGCGAATGGACCGACGGCACGCCGTTCGAAGGCAACCGCTATGTCGACCGCTTCGTGGTGCGGGGCGGGCAGATCGTCAAGATGGACGTCTGGAACGACAGCGCCGAGCGGATTTTGGTGCAGCGGGGGATCGAGGCGTAGGGGGCGGTGCCAGTTCTCCCTCGCCCCGCTCTGGCGGGGTGAGGGGCTGCATCCGCGAGTATCGGCCGCGGATAGACCTGTACCCCTCACCCGGATCGCATCTGCGATGCGATCCGACCTCTCCCCGCAAGCGGGGCGAGGTAAGAGCGTCAGCGCCGCGCCGCCTTCGGCAGCTTCACCACCTTTTCGCCGGTTGCCTCGTCGGCATAGGGGGCCAGAATATCCAGCAGATCGCGCCCGCGCTGCGGGCTCGGCGCGACCAGCGCCCGGTTCGCCACGGAATCCAGATGGCTGTGCATCAGCCCCATCACCTTGTCGACGTCGCCTTTCGCCAGCGCGGCGATGATCGCGCGGTGCTCGTTGATCGCGCATTCCGACGAATGCGGCCGGCTGTACAGCGACAGCGTCAGGCAGCAGCGGTAGGCGACCTCGCTGACATAGCGCACCAGGATCGGGCTGCTGGTCATGTGAGCGAGCAGGATGTGGAATTCGGTGGCGAGCCGGATCGACACCGCGTCGGTGCCGTCGCGGGCCCGATCCTCGGCGTCGACATGCGCGGTGAGCTCGGCGATCTGCGCCTTGGTCAGCTTGCCCGCGAGCTGCCGCACCACCAGCCGCTCGAGCTCGATGCGGATATCGAAGGCATCGCGCGCCTCCTGCCAGCTCGGCGTCGCCACCACCGCGATGCGGTTGCGGCGCAGCTCGACCAGGCCTTCCGCCGCCAATTGCCCGAGCGCATGCCGTGCGATGGTGCGGCTGACGCCGAAGCGCTCGCCGAGCGAATCCTCGGGCAGCTTGGCGCCGGGCTCCAGCGCCTGCTCGATGATCGCGCGCCGCAGCGCGCGGCAGATCACGCCGACCTTGTCTGACGATTCAGCCGTCTTGCTGCTGTCGGCGCGCCCCGCCATTGCCGCGAATCCCTCTCGAAGGTGCTTCGAACGCCTCTTTATCATACCGCCAAGGCAATCGGGCGCTCGAATTGCATGCAGTTTGAGCCACCGATTGCCCAAAAGGAATCCGCCCTTTGAAGCGCGGAACGCGCGATCTCCTTGATTTTCAACGCGGCCCCCGCTGGCATCCAGTTTGCATGCACTTTTCTCGTGATGCGCATGCAACCAAACTCCGAATTTGCCGGCGAACCGATGGCCGCCGGATCCGCGCCGACCGCGATCGAACTGTCGGACGCCTCCGTGACCTTCGGCCGCGGCGCCCGCGCCGTGCCGGCACTGTCGACAACCACGCTGCGGATCGCCGACGGCGAGTTCGTCGCGCTGGTCGGCCCGTCCGGCTGCGGCAAGTCCACCATCCTGCGGCTGGTTTCCGGCCTGGCGCGGCCGACCACCGGCGTCGTCATCGTCGGCGGCCGCGAGGTCGCGGCGCGCGCGATGCGGGTCGGCATGGCGTTCCAGAACCCGACCATGCTGCCGTGGATGACGATCGAAAAGAACATCATGCTGCCGCTGAAGATCGTCGAGCCGTTCCGCTCGCAATTCCGCAAGCTGCGCAAGACCGAGTTCCGCGACAAGGCCAATGCGCTGCTCGAGCAGGTCGGGCTGAAGGGCTTTGGCGGCCGCTATCCCTGGCAGCTCTCGGGCGGCATGCTTCAGCGCGCCAATCTGTGCCGCGCGCTGATCCACGAGCCGCGCATGCTGCTGCTCGACGAGCCGTTCGGCGCGCTCGACCAGTTCACCCGCGAGGAGCTGTGGGGAATCCTTCAGCAGCTCTGGATGACCCACAGGCCGACCGTGCTGCTGGTCACCCATGATCTGCGCGAGGCCGGCTTCCTCGCCAGCCGCATCTGCGTGATGAGCGCGCGGCCCGGCCGCATCCTCGACGACTCCAGGGTCGATTTCGCCCGTCCGCGTACCGTGGCGATGACCTTCGAGCCCGACTTCGTCGCGCTTAACCAGAAGCTGCGCGCCTTCATTGTCGATGCGCGCACCGCCGCGCGAGAAGGAGCCTGACCATGTCCGTGTCAGATATCAGGCAGAAGGCCTGGTCCGCCGCCCTGATCGTGCTGTTCTTCGTCGCCTGGGAGCTGTTCTGCCTGATGACGGGGATGTCGGACCTCGTGCTGCCGCGGCCGTCGCAGATCTTTGTCACGCTGTTCGAGAAACTCCCGATCCTGTGGCCGCACATCGTGCAGACCCTGGTCACCACCATGATCGGCTTCGTGCTCGGCGTGGCGCTCGGCGTCGCGCTCGGTGCCGTGATCGGGGTGTCAAAAACCGCCTACGACACCTGTTATCCGCTGCTGGTCGGCTTCTCGTCGATCCCGAAGGTCGCCGTGGTGCCGATCTTCGTGCTGTGGTTCGGCTCCGGCACCGTGCCGGCGGTGTTGACCTCGCTGTCGATCTGCTTCTTCCCGATCGTCGTCAACATCGCCACCGGCCTTGCCACCACCGAACCCGAACTCGAGGACGTGCTGAAGGCGCTCGGCGCCAGCAAGTTCGACATCCTGTGGAACGTCGGGCTGCCGCGCACGATGCCGTTCTTCTTCGCCTCGCTGAAGGTCGCGGTCTCCTACGCCTTCGTCGGCGCCGTGTTGTCGGAAACCGTGGCCTCGAACCGCGGCATCGGCAACGTCATGATGACCGCGTCCTCCAATTTCAACGTGCCGCTGGTGTTCGCCGGGCTGTTCGTGCTCGCCGGCCTCGGCGTCGCACTCTACGTCCTGTTCTCGCTGATCGAGGGCCAGGTCACCGGCTGGGCGACGCGCAAGGACAATGTCATCGCCACTTGAGACACTTCGTCACCGTCAAGCAATGAAGCTTAAGGAGATCTCGATGCTGAAAAAAGTAAGCGCCGCGCTGTTGGGATTGGCCCTGATCGCCGGTCCCGCGCGCGCCGAGGACACCACCATCAAGTTCACGCTGGGCTGGAAGACGCAAGGCTCGGACGCCGCGTTCTTCTACGCCAAGGACAACGGCTATTTCAAAGAGGAAGGCCTCAACGTCGTGATCGACCAGGGCGAGGGCTCCGGTGCGACCGTGACGCGCATCATGTCGGGTGCCTATGACGCCGGCTTCGGCGACGTCAACGCGATCATCCAAAACGCGGCGACCAAGCCGCAGGACGCGCCCGTCATGGTCTACATGATGTGGAACCAGCCGCCATTCGCGATCGTCGCCAAGAACTCGAGCGGCATCAAGACGATCAAGGATTTCGAGGGCCACACGCTCGGCGGCGCGCAGGGCACGCCGACCACGCGGCTATTGCCGGTGTTCGTGCACAAGAACGGGCTCGACGGCGAGAAGATCAAGGTCTCCAACATGGCGCCGAATCTGCAAGAGCCGATGCTGATCAAGGGCGACATCGACGCCGCGCTGGTGTTCAACATCACGAGCTATTTCAATTTGGTGCTGAACCGCCAGGATCCCGACAAGGACTTCAAATGGTTCTCGTTCGGCGATTACGGGCTCGACCTCTATTCCAACGGCGTGATGGTCTCGCGCAAGCTGATCGCGTCGAACCCGAAGGCGGTGGCCGGCCTCGTCCGCGCCATCAACAAGGGCGCGATCGCGGTCGCCAAGGACCAGAACGCGGCCATGAAGGCGGCGCTGAACTATGACAATCTGATCAATGTCGATGTCGAGAAGCGCCGGCTGCAATATTCCTTCGAGAAGCTGATCGTCTCGCCGGAGATGAAGGACATCGGCATCGGCGACGTCAGGGACGACCGCATGGCCCGCGCCATCGGCTTCATCGTCGAGGGCTACCAGCTTGCCCGCACGCCAGCCCCGGCCGAAGTGTTTTCGCGGGAATTCCTGCCGCCACGCGCCGAGCGGGAGTTGGTGTATACGGCGAATTGATTGAGCGAGGCCGAGCTCCGGCCGCATCGGAGGTTTGCTCCCTCTCCCGCGTGCGGAGGAGGGTCGGGGTGGGGGTTCTATCCACGAGTTGTATCGCGGAGAGAGCCCCCACCCGCCGCGCTCCGGACGACGCTTCGCGTCGCTTGTCGTGCGTCGACCTCCCCGCAAGCGGGAGAGGTGAAGTTGCGGAAGTGGAGATGACAGCCGATCATGACCGACGTCACGGCAACCCGTCTGTTCTGCGGTCCTGACCACGACATCCGCAACGACGTCGTGCTCCGTCACGTCGACGGCGTCATCACCGAGATCTCCGAAGCCGCGGGCCCGGCGAAAGGCCCGCGTTCCTTCGTCCTCCCCGCTTTCGTCAACGCCCACGACCACGCGCGCCCGCGCCCGTCGAGCTTCGGCGCGGTCGGCATGCCGCTGGAGAGCTGGATCCTGCGCACGGTGGTGGGCACGCCGGTCGATCCCTATCTCTCCGCGGCTTCGGCGTTTGCCCGCGCAGCGCAGGCCGGCTGCGCCGCGATGATGGTGCACTACACGAGGCCGAGCGGGACCATGCCGCTGGTCGAGGAGGCCAGGGCGATCGCGCGCGCCGCCGCCGATGTCGGCATCCGCATCGCCTTTGCCATCGCGGTGCGCGACCGGAACCCGATCGTCTATGGCGACAGCGAAGGTGTGCTGTCAGACCTTCCGGCCGACGACCGCAAGACGATCCAACAGCTGTTCGTGCGCGCTCCGATGTCGCCAAAAGCGTATATCGAGCTGACCGATGCCATCGCGTCGGCGATCGGCGGCCCGAAGGTCGACGTCCAGCTCGGGCCTGCGGGCGTGCAGTGGTGCTCGAAGCCGCTGCTGGAGGCAGTCGCGGAAAGCTCCGCGCAGACCGGCCGCCGCATTCACATGCATCTGCTCGAGACGATCTACCAGCGCGCCTGGGCCGACCGGCAATTTCCCGGCGGCATCGTCCGCTATCTCCGCGACATCGGCTTCCTCTCCGAGCGGCTGACGCTCGCGCATTGCATCCACGCACGGCCCGACGAGCTGGAGATGATCGCGGCGTCGGGCGCGCGCATCGTCACCAATTTCTCCTCCAACCTGCACCTGCGGTCCGGGTTGGCGCCGATCGCGGCGGCGCACGCTTGCGGTTGTGCGATTGCCGTCGGCGTCGATGGCCTTGCACTCGACGAGGACGACGACCTGCTGCGCGAGATGCGGCTGGTGCAGATGATGCACGGTGGTCTCGGTTTCAAGCGCACCTGGACAGCTCGGGAGTTCTTCGCGCTCGCGATCCGCAATGGCCGCCGTGCCACCGGCGCGCCCGGGGCCGGCGAGCTCGCCATCGGTGCGCCGGCCGATTTCGTCGGCATCGATCTCGACCGCCTCGAGCGCGATCAGATTCTCGATGCGGATCCGCTCGACCTGCTGTTTGCGCGCGGCAATGCGTCGCTGATCTCCGAGCTTGTGGTCGATGGTCGCACCGTCGCCAAGGCCGGCCGGTGCCTCGCTGTTGACTTTCCCGCCATTGAGCAGGAACTGCGCGGCATCACCCGCGCGAGCGCGGCCACATACGCGCATGTCTTGCGCGCATGGCCGCGATTGTCGAACTCAGTGCAACACTGGTTCGAAGCGCAGCTCACCTGCAATTAGCTGCACAATCCTCGCTTCGCGCCGAGCAGCAATTTCAATCATACGCTCGCTAATTCCGTCAAGCGGAAGAAAATTCCACTTGCATCACACTCGTCGCGCGGCTTCAAGTTCAGGCAACAAGAAACTGAATCAGCCGCTGTCACCGGCTGGTCATTTTGTCGCGAGGAAGCGTGATGGGCGCGTTGTCGCATCTGCGGATTGTCGAGATCGGAAGTGCTGCGGCGACGAGCTATTGCGCGCGGCTGTTTGCCGATTTCGGCGCCGATGTGCAGAAGGTCGAGCCGCCGCACGGCGATCCGCTTCGCCGCACCGCGCCGCTGACGCCCAAAGGCCAGAGCGCGTGGTTTGCGTTTCTCACCTTCAACAAGTCGAGTGTCGTGCTCGACAAGCGCGACGCAGGCGCGGCATCGCGCCTGCGCGAGCTGATCAGCGGCTGCGACATCCTGCTCGACGGGCGCGGCATCGCTGCGGCGGATTGTCCCGAGATCGATCTCGACGCGATCAAGCGGGATAATCCCGGCCTGATCCATCTTGACCTCGCCTGGTTCGGCGATCGCGGTCCCTACGCCAATTTCGCGGCGACGGACTCCACGATCCGTGCGCTGAGCGGACTGGTGAAGCTGGTCGGTCCGGAGCAGGGGCCGCCGATGCACGCGCCGGATTTCCAGATCGGCATTCTGGGCGGGCTGTGGGGTTTCATCGCCGCCGCATCGTCGGTGCTCGGGCGCATGCAGGACGGGCGCGGGCGCGAAAACCATCTCAGCCTGTTCGAGGCCTCCATCGCCGTCACCGAATACATCATGTTCGAGGCGTTCCAGCGCGGCGACATCATGCGGCGGATCGGCGTCAACCGGTTCTGGCCGACCTTTCCGGTCGGCATCTACGAGACCAGGCAGGGCTGGCTCGGCGTCACCACGGTGACCCCGGCGCAATGGCGCGCGTTCTGCGAGATGCTCGGGCTCAACGAGCTGCGCGACGATCCGACGCTGGTCATGGGTGTCGACCGGCTGCGCCATGTCGCCGAGATCGAAGGCAGGATATTGCCGAAGCTGAAGCAGCGTACCGCGCAGGAGTGGTTCGCCGAGGGGCTCAAGCGCAGGATTCCGATCGTGCCGGTGCCGGAGGTAGCGGATCTCATCGCCGATGAGGAAAAGCGGGCGCGCGGCGCCATCGTCCCGATCACCGTCGGCGACGAGACCGGCTTTTCCGCCGGCACGATGCAGCGGCTGACCGCAACGCCGCCGTTGCGCGGCGGCCGGGTGCCTGATCTCGGCGAGCAGCAGCCGAGGCGCGAGGCTGCGCCGCGCGTGCCGGCGCCCAGGCCCGCTGCAACCGATCGCTTGCCGCTCGAGGGCATCCGCGTCGTCGACTTTTCGATGGGCTGGGCCGGGCCGATCTGCACCCGCACGCTCGCCGATCTCGGCGCCGACGTCATCAAGATCGAGGCGACCCAGTATCCGGACTGGTGGCGCGGCGTCGACCGCCGTCCGGCCTATGTGCTGGAGCAGATGTACGAGAAATCGGTGCGCTACTGCATCATGAACCGCAACAAGCGCGGCATCACGCTCGATCTGACCCGGCCGAAGGGGCTTGCGCTCGCAAAACGCCTGCTCGCTGGTGCCGACCTCGTGGTCGACAATTATTCGGTCGAGGTGCTGCCCAAGCTCGGCCTCGGCTACGAGGTGCTGAGCAAGATCAATCCGAAGCTGGTGATGATGTCGATGTCGGCGTTCGGTGCCGGCAGCGTGCATCGCGACTGCCGCGCCTATGGCTCGACCCTGGAGCAGGGCTCCGGCCTGCCCAGCGTGGTCGGCGATCCCGATGGTCCGCCCGTCATGAGCCATACCGCGTTTGGCGACGCCGTCGGCGGGCTCAATGGCGCCGCCGCGGTGCTGACCGCGCTGATCCACGCCAAACTGACGGGGCAGGGGCAGTTCATCGATCTCGCGCAGATCGAATGCATGATGCCGTTCGCCGCGCCCTGGATCGTCGCGCATTCGACCGATGGCAAGCCGCCGACCAAATACGGCAACCGCCATCCGGATTTCGTGCCGCATGGCTGCTTTCGCTGCGCCGGAGAAGACAACTGGATCGTCGTTGCGGTGTCCGACGACGCGATGTGGCCAAAGCTCGCGCGGCTGCTCGGCCGCGAGGACTGGGCGGCGGACGAGACGCTCAAGACCGCCGCGGGCCGCCGCGCCATCGAGGCCGAGATCGAGGCTGCGATCATGGCCTGGACCGCGACGCACGATGCCGATGCGGCGATGACCGCGCTGCAATCCGCCGGCGTTGCCTCCGGCGTCGCGCGGCTGCCGATCGATCTCCTGAAGGATCCGCAGCTCCACGCCCGCGGCTTCATCCAGCAGGTCGACCGCGCGTTCATCGGACGACATCCGCAGCCGTCGATGCCATTTCGCGAGAGCGATGCGCCATTTGTCATTCGTTCAGTGCCACCGACCCTCGGCGAGCATAACCGCGAGATTCTCGGCGGCATGCTCGGGCTCTCCGACGCCGAGCTCGATGAGCTCACCCGCGAGGGCATCATCGGCACCGAGATGCTGATGGAGGAGCAGCTGGTGAAAGAAAAGAAGCGGGCGGCGGGCTGATGGAGGCAGGTCAGCCGGCACAGCGCAGGGCGGCGGGTGCGCGCGAGGCCGCGCGGCCGCTGCTGTCCGTGCGCGGGCTCGGCATCCGCTTCAAGACCGCGCAGGGCGTCTGGCAGGCGACGCGCCGCATCGACTTCGACGTCTTGCCCGGCGAACGCGTCGGCATCGTCGGCGAGAGCGGCTGCGGCAAGACCATCACCGGCCTGTCGATCCTGCGGCTGTTGCCGGGCAATTTTGCCGGCCTCGACGGCAAGATCCTGTTCGACGGCGTCGATCTCGCCTCCTGCAGCGCGCGGCAGATGCGCGCGATCCGGGGCAAGCGCATCGCGATGATCTTCCAGGAACCGATGAGCGCGCTCGACCCGGTGTTCACCGTCGGCCACCAGATCGCCGAGACGCTGCGCGTCCATACCGACGTCAGCTATGAGGAAGCCCGCGCCAAAACGCTGGAGATGCTTCGCCGCGTCGGCATCGCCTCGCCCGAGCGGCGGATCGACGACTATCCGCACCAGCTTTCCGGCGGCATGCGCCAGCGCGTGATGATCGCCGCGAGTTTGATCTGCGGGCCGCAGCTCCTCATCGCGGACGAGCCGACCACCGCGCTCGACGTCACCGTGCAGGCGCAGATCCTCGAGCTGCTGCGCGACATCAGCGAGACCTCGAAGACCGCACTGATGCTGATCACCCACGATCTCGGCGTCGTCGCCGAGACCTGCACGCGGATGATCACGATGTATGCCGGCGAGGTGATCGAGGACGCCACCGTCGACGAGGCGCTGGTACGGCCGCTGCATCCCTACACGTCGGGACTGTTACGCTCGCTGCCGCATTTGAGCCCGCGCCACGGCCGGCTGCCGTCGATCCCGGGCCGGGTGCCGTCGATCGCCGAGATGCCGAACGGCTGCCGCTTCCGGGCCCGCTGCGCGCATGCGGTGAAGGGTTGCGAGGCCGAGCAGAAGCTGCTGGACGCCGGCGGCGGCCGAAGAGTGCGCTGCTGGCGCTTTGCCGAGCTCAATCTGCCGGGCGCGCTGCATCCGCCCGGCGCGCCGGCTGCCGCGAAGGTCGCGACGCAATGACCACAGCCGGTGCCGAGCCCCGCCGCGACGCCATCGTCTCGGTGCGTGACCTCCAGGTCCGCTTCCAGACCTCTGACCGCCGCGCCACCGTGAAGGCGGTCGATGGCGTCAATTTCGACGTTCGTCGCGGCGAGACCTTCGGCATCATCGGGGAGTCCGGATCGGGCAAGACCACGATCGGCCGCGCGCTGGTGTTCCTGCTCAATCCCAGCGCCGGCGCCATCCTGCATGACGGCATCGATCCAACGGCACTGCCGCGCCGGGAGTTTCAAAACCATCGCCGCGACTACCAGATCATCTTTCAGGACCCGAACGCCGCGCTGAATCCGCGCATGACCATTCTGGCCTCGGTGCTGGAGCCGCTGGAGCTCGCACGTGTCGGCAACAGCGCCGAGCGCGAGCGGCAGGCGCGGGAGGCGCTGGAGCGCGTCGGCCTGCCGCAGGAGTTCGGCGCGCGCTACCCGCATCAGCTGTCCGGCGGCCAGAAGCAGCGCGTCGTGATCGCCCGCGCGCTGACGCTCAAACCCAAACTGATCGTCTGCGACGAGGTGGTGGCCGCGCTCGACATGTCGATCCGCGGCGACGTGCTCAATCTGTTTGCCGATCTGCAGCGCGACCTCGGGCTGACCTATGTCTTCATCACCCATGATCTCGCGGTCGTCTCGCATATCAGCGAGCGCGTCGCGGTGATGTATCTCGGCCAGTTCGTCGAGCTCGGGCCGACCGAAGAGGTCGCCGAGCGGCCGCTGCATCCCTACACGATCGCGCTGCTGTCGGCCGAGCCGCGGCCGCTGCCGTCCACGATGCGGCAGGAGAGCCGCATCGTCTTGCAGGGCGAGGTGCCGAGCCCGATCGACCCGCCCTCGGGCTGCCGGTTCCGCACCCGCTGCCCGCATGCGCAGCCGCTCTGCACCGACCGCGTGCCGGAGTGGCGCGAGCTGAAGCCCGATCATTGGGTGGCCTGCCATTTTGCCGACCGCCCCAATTTTTCATCGAACTAAGAACACCGGAGAAACGCCATGACAATGACGACACGACGCGAGGCCATGGCGCTGATCTCGGGCGCATTGGCCAGCACCACCCTCGCCGGCCGCGCCTTCGCGGAAGGCCCGCCGAAGAAGGGCGGCACCCTGCGCATCTCGGCGCCGGCCAATCCATCGAGCCTCGATCCCGCGACCGGCGGCGCCGGCTCCGACCACGCCTTCCTGTTCACGATGTACGACACGCTGACCGAATGGGAGTTCGATACGCTGAAGCCGAAGCCCGGCCTTGCCGAAAGCTGGAAGTTCACCGATCCCACCACGCTGGTGCTCAACATCCGTGCCGGCGTCACCTTCCACGACGGCACGCCGCTCGATGCGGAAGCCGTCAAGTTCAACCTCGAGCGCAACCGCAGCGATGCGAAGTCGAACATCAAGGCCGATCTGCTCTCGGTCGCCGCGGTGGAGGTCACCGGCCCGCAGCAGGTGACGTTGAAGCTGAAGACACCCGATACCGCGCTGCCCGGGATCCTTTCCGACCGCGCCGGCATGATGGTGTCGCCGACGGCGCTGAAGGCGGCCGAGGGCGGCGTGGTGACGCGCAAGCCGGTCGGCGCGGGCGCCTATTCGTTCGTCAGCTGGGCCGACGGCGAGAAGATCGTGGTCAAGCGCAACGAGAAATACTGGAAGCCGGAGCGGCCGCTTCCCGACGCCATCGAGATCTCGATCATTCCCGAGCTCACCACCGGCGCCCGCTCGGTCACCGCCGGGCAGAACGATCTGATCTACCAGCTGCCGCCGCGGCAGAAGGTGATCATCGAGCGCGCCTCCAGCGTCAAGGTCGTGCATGGCCCGACGCTGTACGTGTTCCAGATCTTCCTGAACTGGGCCAAGCCGCCGTTCGACAATATCAAGGTCCGCCAGGCGCTGAACTTCGCGATCGACCGCGAATCCTTCGTCAAGGCCGCGCTCGCCGGCCTCGCCGAGCCGGCCTACATGAACCTGCCGAAGGCGCATTGGGCCTATGATGCCGAGGTCGCGAAGCTCTATCCGTACGATCCCGACAAGGCACGCAAGCTGCTCGCCGAGGCCGGCTTCAAGGAGAACACCCCGATCGAGTTCGGCGGCTATCCGGACCAGGATTCGGTGCAGCGCCAGGAGATCCTGATCGAGCAGCTGCGCAAGGCCGGCATCAACGCGCGCTTCGTCAATGCCCCGGTCGCGGAGGCTTCCGCCGCTTTCTTCGGTCCGGAGAAGAAAGGGGCAGGGCTGCTCTCGGCCTGGACCGGACGGCCCGACCCGAGCCTGACCTATTCGCTGATGTTCACCAAGGACGCCTATTACAATGGCGGCCGCGCGCCGGTGCCGGCCGAGCTCGAGGCCGCGATCAAGGAATCGCGCGCGTCGGAGGACATCGAGACCAGGCGCAAGGCGTTCTCCACCGTGCAGCGGCTGGTGATGGAGAATGCCTTCGTCGTGCCGCTGGCGTTCCAGTTCGAGCTGGTCGCCATGAACAAGAAGGTGCAGGGCTATCGGCCGAACCTGCTCGGCAAGCCGAAATACGACGACGTCTGGCTCGGGAGTTAGGCGATGGCGCGACGGTCACCGGTCAAGGTCGTCGGCAGCCGCCTCGTGCAGGCGCTGCCCGTGATCCTGCTCGCGACCTTCATGGTGTTCGCGCTGCTCAAGCTGGTGCCCGGCGACATCGCCGTGACACTGGCGGGCGACAACGCGACCGACGCGCGGATCACCGAGATCAGGAAGATCTACGGCCTCGACCGCCCGTTCCTGGTGCAATACGGCGCCTGGCTTGGCAATGTCGCGCAGGGCGATCTCTCGCAATCGCTACTCAGCGGCGAGAAGGTCGCGGACTCGATCGGACGTGCGTTTCCGAACACGCTGCTGATCGTCGCGATCGCGCTGGCGCTGGCGCTGGTCACGGGCATCCCGATGGGCGTGATGGCCGCGATCAAGCCGAACGGCTGGATCGACAAGCTGATCAGCATGCTGGCGTCGCTCGGCGTCGCGGTGCCCGGCTTCTGGCTCGCGATGATCCTGGTGGCGGAATTCTCGCTGAAGCTGAACTGGCTGCCGGCGACCGGCGCGAAATCCTTCGGCGTCTCGCCGGTCGATGCGATCCGGCACGCGCTGCTGCCCGGCATCGCGATCGCGGCCTACGGCATGGCCGAGGTCGCGCGCCAGCTGCGCGGCGCGCTGCTGGAGGTGCTGTCGTCGCAATATGTCCGCACCCTGCATGCCAAGGGGCTGTCGATGTCGCGCATCCTCTGGCAGCACGGCCTGAAGAATGTGGGCGTCAATCTGCTCACCATCATCAGCCTGTTGGTCAACCGCATGCTGGCGGCAACGGTGGTGATCGAGGCGGTGTTCGCGATTCCCGGCCTGGGCAGCCTGATCGTGCGCGGCGCGATCCAGCGCGATTTCCCGATCGTGCAGGGCGTCGTCTTCACCATGGTGGTGGTTGTCATCGCGGTGAACCTGATCACCGACCTGCTCTGCGCCGCGGTCGATCCGAGGATCGAGCAATGACCGAGGTGGCGCTTGCTCCCCTGAAGGCACCGGCGAGGCCGACGCGGCTGCGGCGATTTGCGCGCTGGCTCGCCGGCGATCTCCGCGCCGCGCTGTCGATCCTGGTGCTCGCGGTGCTCGTTGTCGTCGCGATCGGTGCGCCCTGGATCGCGCCCTATGCGCCGACCGCGCAGGACGTCAACAACATGCTGGCGCCGCCGGGGCCGGCCCATCTGCTCGGCACCGACGATCTCGGCCGCGACATCTTCTCGCGCCTGATCTATGGGGCGCCGGCCACCGTCTATGCCAGCCTGCTTGCGGTCGGCGTCGCGGTCCTGATCGGGCTGCCGGTCGGCCTCATCGCCGGCTATTTCGGCGGCTGGATCGACGACATCATCAGCCGCATCATCGACACCTTCCTGTCGTTCCCCGCCATCGTGCTGGCGATCGCGGTCACCGGCGCGCTCGGCATCGGGCTGACCAACGGCATGATCGCGGTCGGCATCACGATGTTTCCGGCGCTGGCGCGCATCGTCCGCGCCCGCACGCTGATCGTGCGGCAGGAGCTCTATGTCGATGCCTCCAGGGGATTCGGCGCGCCGACCTGGCATGTGCTGTGGCGCCACGTGCTGCCGAACACGCTGCAACCGGTCATCGTGCAGGTGACGCTCTTGCTCGCCGCCGCGCTGCTGGCAGAGGCCAGCCTGTCGTTCCTCGGCCTCGGCATCCAGCCGCCGGACCCGAGCTGGGGCGCCATGCTGGCGCGCGCCTATCAATACATGGAAATCGCCCCGGAGCAGATGTATGCGCCGGGCGTTGCCATTCTCGTCGTCTCCCTGGCGTTCAACGCACTCGGGGAGTCCTTGCGTGTCGTGCTCGATCCGACCATGAAGGATCGCTAGAGCATGATCCGGAAAAGTGGGTACCGGTTTTCCGGTCAGATCATGCTCAAACAAAAGAGCCTTTGGTGAAGTTGTGATGTCGTTCAAGAAATTGCTGATTGCCAATCGCGGTGAGATCGCGATCCGGATTGCCCGTGCCGCTGCCGACAGCGGCATCGCGACCGTCGCGATCTATCCCGCCGACGATGCCGCCTCGCTGCATGTCCGATCGGCCGACGCAAGCCACGAGATTCCGGGCCGCGGCGCGCGGGCCTATCTCGACATCGAGGCCGTCATCGCGGCGGCCAAGGCCGCAGGCTGCGACGCGCTGCATCCGGGCTACGGCTTCCTCAGCGAGAACACCCAGCTCGCGCGGCGCTGTGCCGGGGAGAGGATCACCTTCGTCGGCCCGTCGCCGGAGGCGCTCGATCTGTTCGGCGACAAGGCCAAGGCAAAGGCGCTGGCGAAGAAATGCGGCGTCCCGATCATTGCCGGCACTTCGGAGGCGACCAGTCTCGACGAGGCAAAGGCCTTCTTCGCCGCGCTCGGTGCCGGCGCCGCCGTGATGATCAAGGCGATCGCCGGCGGCGGTGGCCGCGGCATGCGAGTGGTCGAGGATGCCGCCAAGCTCGACGAGGCCTATGCGCGCTGCCAGTCCGAGGCCAAGGCGGCGTTCGGCAGCGATGCGGTCTATGTCGAACGGCTGATCCGCAAGGCGCGCCATATCGAGGTGCAGGTCATCGGCGACCGCCACGGCGCCATCAGCCATCTCTGGGAGCGCGAATGCACCATCCAGCGCCGCAACCAGAAGCTCATCGAGGTGGCGCCGAGCCCGTCGCTGAGCGAGGGAATGCGCGCGCGCATCATCGAGGCGGCGAAGCAGCTCGCGACCGCCGCGCGCTACGACAATCTCGGCACCTTCGAATTCCTGGTCGATGACGAAGCCGGGGAGAGCGAGGGGGCGTTTGCCTTCATCGAGGCCAATCCGCGGCTCCAGGTCGAGCACACCGTCACCGAGGAGGTGCTCGGCATCGACCTCGTGCGTTCGCAGCTCGCGGTCGCCGCCGGCGCCACGCTGGCCTCGCTTGGGCTGGCGCAATCGGCGGTGCCGCTGCCGCGCGGCTATGCGATGCAGCTGCGCGTCAACATGGAGGTGATGGACGAGAAGGGAGTGACAAAACCGACTGGCGGCACGCTCAGTGTGTTCGACCTGCCGTCGGGCCCCGGCGTTCGCGTCGATACGTTCGGCTATTCCGGCTACCGGACCTCTGCCGCGTTCGACTCGCTGCTGGCAAAAGTCATCGTGCATTCGCCGAGCCCAAAATGGACCGACGTGGTGCACAAGGCATCGCGCGCCTTGCGCGAATTCCGGATCGGCGGCGTCGCCACCAACATTCCGTTCCTTGGCGCGATCCTGGCGCATCAGAGTTTTGGGCGGAACAAGATCAGCACCAACTTCATCGATACCCACGTCTCGGTGCTGGTCGGCGCGGCGAGGGAGCTCGCACCTCCGCTGGTCGAGGTGAACGAAGCCGTAGTCGCCAAGCCGGCTGCCACTGAGACGGCGCCGGAGGGATCGCTTCCGGTGCCTGCGCCGCTGCAGGGCACCATCGTGGCGATCGAGGTCGCGGAGGGCGATCTGGTTCGGCCCGGCCAGCAGATCGCGGTGCTGGAATCGATGAAGATGGAGCATCTCGTCACCGCGCCGCATGGCGGCCGGGTGACCAGGATCGCGGGCGGCATCGGCGTCACGTTGATGCATGGCGAGCCGATCCTGTTCTTTGAGCCTGCCGAGGTCGACGGCCATCACGCGGCGGAGGAGGCCGCGATTGATCTCGATCACATCCGGCCTGATCTCGCCGAGTTGATCGCGCGCAAGGCGATCACTCTGGACGAGAACCGCCCGGCCTCGGTCGAGCGTCGCCGCAAGACCAACCAGCGCACCGCGCGCGAGAACATCGCGCAGCTGGTCGATGAGGGCTCGTTCGTGGAATACGGCTCGCTTGCGATCGCGGCGCAGCGCCGCCGCCGCAAGGTCGAGGACCTCATCAAGAACACGCCGGCCGACGGGCTGATCGCCGGCGTCGCCACCGTCAACGCCAGGGATTTCGGCGCCGACGGTGCACGCTGCATGGTGATCTCCTACGACTACACCGTGCTCGCCGGCACTCAGGGCCATATGAACCACAAGAAAATCGACCGCATGCTCGGCCTCGCCGAGCAGTGGCGGATGCCGCTGGTGTTCTACGCCGAGGGTGGCGGCGGCCGTCCCGGCGATACCGACCGGCTCGGCATGACCGGCCTCGACGGCCCGTCCTTCGTGCAGTTCGCAAAACTCTCCGGACTGGTGCCCGTGGTCGGCGTGGTCTCCGGCTATTGCTTCGCCGGCAACGCCGCGATGCTCGGCGTTTGCGACGTCATCATCGCCACCAGGAATGCGTCGATCGGCATGGGCGGTCCGGCGATGATCGAGGGCGGCGGGCTCGGCGTCTACCATCCGGCCGAGGTCGGCCCGGTCTCGTTCCAGTCGCCGAACGGCGTGATCGACATCCTGGTCGAGGACGAGGCCGAGGCGACCACGGTGGCGCAGAAATATCTGTCCTACTTCCAGGGCGCGGTGCAGGACTGGAAGGCGCCGGACCAGCGGCTGCTGCGCCGTGCAGTCCCGGAAAATCGGCTGCGGGTCTACGATATCCGCAACGTGATCGACCTGATCGCCGACGAGGGCTCGGTGCTGGAGATCCGCAGGGATTTCGGCGTCGGCATGATCACCGCCTTCATCCGCATCGAGGGCAAGCCGTTCGGCCTGATCGCCAACAATCCAAAGCATCTCGGCGGCGCGATCGATGCGCCTGCCGGCGACAAGGCCGCGCGCTTCATGCAGCTGTGCGACGCCTTCGACATCCCGATCGTCTCGCTATGCGACACGCCGGGCTTCATGGTGGGCCCCGAGGCCGAGAAGACCGCAATCGTGCGCCATGTCGCGCGGATGTTCGTCACCGGCGCGAGCATCACGGTGCCGCTGTTCGGCGTCGTGCTGCGCAAGGGCTACGGCCTTGGCGCGCAATCGATGATCGGCGGCGGCTTCCACGCCTCGTTCTTCACGGTGGCGTGGCCGACCGGCGAGTTCGGCGGCATGGGCCTCGAGGGTTATGTCCGGCTCGGCTTCCGCAAGGAGATGGAGGCGATCGAGGATCCGGTCGAGCGCGAAAAATATTTCCAGACCAAGGTCGCCGAGCTCTACGCCAACGGCAAGGCGGTCTCGATCGCCTCGGTGCTCGAGATCGACGAGGTGATCGATCCCGCCGATACTAGGCACTGGATCATGGCCGGCCTGCGCTCGGTGCCGAAGGCCGAGCCGCGGACCCACCGCAAGCGGCCGTGCATCGATGCGTGGTAACTGAAGCGGAACGCGTAGGATGGGTAGAGCGAAGCGAAACCCATCAATTCTCCATCCGCGGCGCAAATGATGGGTATCGCTTCGCTCCACCCATTCCACGGGGCGAATGCGGAGAGAGCTCGCAAGTGGCGGAGCAAATTCAGTGTCGTCCCGGCGCAGGCCGGAACGACCGCGGTGGATGGGTTGGCGCCTGTTGTCACCGAGAGAGCTAGACCGGACGACCGAGACAGCTACCCCAACCTCAGCTCCGCATACCCCTTCGCCGCCACCTCGTCGCACCGCGCGCGATACGCCGGGGCGCTGCCGCTGTAGCGGGCGACGATGCGGGTCTGCTTGCCCTCGACGTTGCGGTTGATGCCGGTCATCCAGGAATCGACCTCGTTCGACAAAAGCCCGACGCCGAGCGCCTTGACATGCTCGGTCCAGTCGGCGGTGCCCTCGGGCGTGGCGTCGAGGAAGGTCAGGCCTCTCTGCTGTGCAAAGCGGATCAGGCCGGTGACCCAGTCGACGCTGTATTCGATGCTGCGCGGGATGTTGCCGAGCGCCGTGTGCGGGCCCATCAGCATCATCATGTTGGGGAAGCCGTCGACCATCAGCCCGAGATAGGTCTCGGGGCCGTGCGTCCATTTCTCCTTCAGCCGCGCACCGTGCGCGCCGCGGAAATCGATCTTGTCGAAGCTGCCGGTGATGGCATCGAAGCCGGTGGCGTAGATGATGATGTCGAAGGCGTAGTCCTTGTCGGTCGTCCGGATGCCCTCGGGCGTGATCCGCTCGATCGGCGTCTCCTTGATATCGACCAGCTCGACATTGTCGCGGTTGTAGACCTCGTAATAGAAGGTCTCGAGCGGCAGCCGCCGCGTGCCGAAGCCGTGATTCTTCGGGATCAGCTTCTCGGCGACCGCCTGGTTCTTCACGCGCTCGCGGATCTTGCGCGCGACGAAATCGCTGATCGTGGCATTCGCCGTGCGGTCGATCAGGATATCCTTGAAATTGCCCTGCCAGATGCCGAAGCCGCGCTCGCCATAGAGCTTCTCGTAGAACGCCTCGCGCTCCTCCTCGCTCACATCGAACGCGCCGCGCGGATCGGGCGTATGCATGAAGCAGGCGAACGTCTCCTTGCAGCGCGCGAAGATCTCGGGATAGCCGGCCTTGATCCTGGCCTGCGTCGCGGCGTCGATCTTGCCGTTGTGCAGCGGCGCCGCCCAGTTGGCGGTGCGCTGAAACACGGTGAGATGCCCGACCTCGCCGGCAATGGTCTGGATGGTCTGGATGCCGGTCGCGCCGGTGCCGATCACGGCGACGCGCTTGCCGGTGAAATCCACCTTCTGCTTCGGCCAGCGCGCGGTGTGGAACGATTGGCCGCTGAAATCGTCGCGGCCCTCGATGCGCGGCAGGGTTGGCGTCGACAACGGACCGATCGCGGTGATCAGGAAGCGGCAGACGTGCTGCGCGCCGCCCTCAAGCGTGATCCGCCAGCTTCGCGTGTCGTCCTGGTAGATCGCTGACGTAACGCGGCTCTCGAACTGGATGTCGCGGCGCAGGTCGAACTTGTCGGCGACATAGTTGCAGTAGCGCAAGGTCTCGGGCTGGCCGGCGAAATGCTCCGACCACTCCCATTCCTCGAGCAGCTCCTTCGAGAACGAGTAGCCGTAGGAATAGCTCTCGGAATCGAAACGCGCGCCGGGATAGCGGTTCCAGTACCAGGTGCCGCCGACGCCGGTGCCGGCCTCGAACACGCGCGCCGTAAGACCAAGCTCGCGCAGCCGGTAGAGCTGGTACATGCCGGACAGGCCGGCGCCGATGATGATGACGTCGTAGTCCAGCGCCGCCGTCTCGGCGGTGTTGTCCTGGCGCAATTCGGCCACTGGTCGTTGCTCCCTGATGGATTGATTGCCGGCAAGGCTAGCCGGTCTTCCTGCTGCCGACAAACATCGAACAGCGGGGCAGCTATCGGGATTTGCCGGGTGCGTGGGCCCGCGCGCATTCCGCGCGGCGGACTGTACGCCCCGCGTCTTTACTCGGCCGCGGGATTCCCTCTATCGTCGGCCCGACACAACGATCGCCCGCCAAGCGGCGACGGAACCAGCGGGAGTGAAGCGATGGGAGAGGCGCTGCGCAGGCCGACGTCCATAGACGTCAGCAATCCCCGGCTTTATCAGGACGACACCTGGCGGCCGCTGTTCGCGCAGCTCCGCCGCGACGATCCTGTGCATTATTGCGAGGCGTCGGCCTACGGTCCGTACTGGTCGGTGACGCGCTACGACGACATCTTCGCGGTCGAGCTGGATCACCAGAACTATTCGTCGGCCTCCGAGCTTGGCGGTATCCAGGTCGCAGACCAGCCGAAGGGGCAGGAGCGGCCGAGCTTCATCCGCATGGACCCGCCCGGCCACACCGCGCAGCGCCGCACGGTGGCGCCGATCGTGGCGCCGTCGCACCTCGCCAATTTCGACGCCCTGATCCGCACGCGCACCGCAGCGGTGCTCGACGCGCTGCCGCGCAACGAGACCTTCGACTGTGCCGAGCGGGTCTCGGTCGACCTCACCAACATGATGCTGGCGACGCTGTTCGATTTCCCCTCCGAGGACCGCGCCAAGTTGACCTGGTGGTCGGATGTCGCGATCGCCAACGTCGAATCCTCCGACGCGGTGGTGCATTCGGAGGCTGAACGCACCGCCGAACTGGTCAAGATGGGAGAATATTTCCGCAAGCTGTGGGACGCGCGGATCGATGCGCCGCCGACCTTCGATTTGATCTCGATGCTGGCGCATTCTGAAGCGACGCGGAATCTGGAGCCGCGCGAGTTCATCGGCACGATCGGGCTCCTGATCGTCGGCGGCAACGACACCACGCGCAACTCGATGTCGGCCGGGCTGATGGCGCTGTGCGAGAACCCGGAGCAGTTCGAGCTGGTCCGCGCGAGGCCGGAACTGATCCCGAACCTGGTCTCCGAGAGCATCCGCTACCACACGCCGGTGCTGCACATGCGCCGCACCGCGCGCAACGATGTCGAGCTTGCCGGCCGTCGGATCAAGCAGGGCGACAAGGTCGTGATGTGGTACATCTCCGGCAACCGCGATGAGGACAAGATCGAGCGCGCCGACGAATTCATCATCGACCGCGCCAAGCCGCGCCAGCATCTCGCCTTCGGCGCCGGCGTCCACCGCTGCGTCGGCGACCGCCTCGCCGAGCAGCAGCTGCGCATCCTCTGGGAGGAGGTCCTGGCGCGCGATCTGCGTTTTGAGCTGATGGGCCCGCCGCAAAGGCTCTATTCCAATTTCATCCGCGGTATACGAAGCTTGCCGGTGAGAATCGTCAATTGAATGCACGTGTCATTCCGGGATGGTCCGAAGGACCGGACCCGGAATCTCGAGATTCCGGGTTCGATGCTTCGCATCGCCCCGGAATGACGGGATCATGAGATCAAGGAACAAGAATGAAGAACGATCCCGTTGACGTCCTGATCATCGGCGCCGGCGCGTCCGGCGCTGCCGTGGCCTGGAGCCTTGCCGATACCAAGATGCACATCCTCTGCCTCGATCAGGGCGGCTGGATGAATCCGGCCGAATATCCGAGCACCGGGCGCGACTGGGAGGCGAAGTTCTACGGCGAGTGGTCGTCCAGCCCGAATGTCCGCAAGCGCCCCGAGGACTACCCGATCAACGACGACAACTCGCCGATCAAGGTCGTCAACTTCAACGCCGTCGGCGGCTCGACCGTGATGTACACCGCGCACTGGCCGCGGCTGCATCCATCCGACTTCAAGGTGAAGACGCTCGACGGCGTCGCCGACGACTGGCCGATCGATTACGACGCGCTCACCCCGTTCTTCGAGGAGAACGATCGGATGATGGGCGTCTCCGGCCTGTCGGGCGATCCGCTGTCGCCGCTGAGCCACCCGCCGATGCCGCAGCAGCCGCTCGGGCTGTCCGGCCCCTTGATCGGCAAGGCCATGAACAAGCTCGGCTGGCACTGGTGGCCGTCGGACACCACGGTGGCGACGATGGATTATGAGGGCAGGGCGCGCTGCATCAATCTCGGCCACTGCACGCCGGCCTGCGCGCAGGGTGCCAAGGCCTCGACCGACATCACCTACTGGCCGCACGCAGTCCGCGCCGGGGTCGAGCTCAAGACCCATTGCCGGGTGCGCGAGATCCTGACCAACGAACACGGCATGGCCTCCGGCGTCGTCTATTACGACAAGGACGGCATCGAGCAGTTTCAGCCGGCCGAGGTGGTCATCATCGCCTGCAACGGTGTCGGCACGCCGCGGCTGCTGCTCAATTCGGCGTCGGGCAAATTCCCGAATGGCCTCGCCAACTCGTCGGGCCTGGTCGGCAAGAACCTGATGTTCCACCCCTATGCGCAGATCTACGGCTTCGTGAAGGAGCCGACCGACAGCAACCGCGCGCCGCCGACCTGCCTGTGGAGCAAGGAGTTCTACGACACCGATCTCTCGCGCGGCTTCGTCCGCGGCTACGGCATCCAGTTCGGCCGCGGCGCCGGGCCGGTATTCGAGGCGGTCGCGAGCGAGCAGAAGGGCATCCTGCCCTGGGGCAAGGATCATCACCGCGTGTTCCGTAAGCTCACCGGCCATCGTCTCGCGGTATCGGCGATCTGCGAGGATCTGCCGGAGGAGCACAACCGCGTCACGCTCGATCCCGTGCTGAAGGACAGCCATGGCATCCCCGCGCCCAAAATCGACTACACGATCAGCGCGAACAGCCGGAAGATGATGGATCACGGGCTGGCGCGCGGCCGGGAGATTCTCGAGGCCGCCGGCGCCACCGACATCTGCATCAACGATCCGATCCCGTGGGGCGGCTGGCATTTGCTCGGCACCGCGCGGATGGGCACCGATCCGACGCGCTCCGTGGTCAACGAATGGGGCCGCTCGCACGACGTGAAGAACCTCTTCATCGTCGACGGCAGCATCTTCGTCACCTCGGGCGGGGTGAACCCGACCTCCACCATCCAGGCCCTTGCGCTCTACATCGCCGATCAGATGAAGCAGCGCCTCGCCAATCTGTTCGACTGAGACCGCCAGAGACCGACATGTCCGATAGCAATCAACTGACCGCAGCCCAGCGCGCCGATCTCCGCACCGTCGCCGCGATGATCGTTCCCGCAAGTGACGAGTACAAGGTGCCGGGGGCGGACGATGGCGCGATCCAGGCCGACATGCTGGCAACGCTCGGCCGCGACGCCGCGCTGGTCGCGCAGGCGCTGGATCGTCTGGCTGATCTCGCGGGCAAGCCGCTCGCCGAGCTCGACGATGCCGGGCGCGATGCGGTGGCGCGGGAGTTTCGTAGCCGTGGCGGCGCCGCCGCGGCGACGCTCGTCCGCGTGGTGCTGCAGTGCTACTACCGCGACGACCGCGTGCTGCGCTCGCTCGGCCTCGAGCTGCGCGCGCCGTTCCCGAAAGGCCATGTGCTGCCGGAGGGCGACTGGTCGCTGCTCGATCCGGTCAGGGAGCGTGGCGGGGTGTTGCGGCGGGCGACCTAGCCGATTGGGCAGGTATGGGCGGGCCGGGGGCGTAACCACTTGCGGCGGCGGGAACCGGTCACCATCTGAGGGGACCAAAGGACTCTCGCCATGCTGGATTTTACCTCAGATACCGCCGCTGACACGGCGTCGTCGCGGGCGGCTGATGCTGACCAAACCGATGACCGGGCTTTGCTGGATGCCTATTCCAATGCCGTGATCGACGTCACCGACCGCGTCGGCCCCGCCGTGGTCCGGGTCGAAACCGGACCGAAAGTGCGCAACGCGCGCCAGCGCGGCGGCCTTGGCTCGGGCATCGTGATCTCGCCCGACGGCTTCGTGCTGACCAACAGCCATGTGGTCGGATCGTCGAAGGAGATCCGGCTGCGCGACACCGAGGGCTTCGTCACCGACGCCCATGTGCTCGGCGTCGATCCCGACACCGATCTCGCCTTGCTGCGGGCCGATGGCGCGCGCGATCTGCCCTATGCCTCGCTCGGCAACTCCAAGACGCTGCGGCGCGGCCAGCTCGTGGTCGCGATCGGCAATCCGCTCGGCTTCGAATCGACGGTCACCGCCGGCGTGGTGTCGGCGCTGGGACGCTCGATCCGCTCGGTCAGCGGGCGGACCATCGAGGACGTGATCCAGACCGACGCCGCGCTCAATCCCGGCAATTCCGGCGGGCCGCTGGTGTCGTCGAAGGGCGAGGTGATCGGCATCAACACCGCGATCATCAACGGCGCGCAGGGCATCTGCTTTGCGGTCGCCAGCAACACCGCGCAGTTCGTGCTGTCGGAGATCATCCGCCACGGCTATGTCCGCCGCGCCTATATCGGCGTCGCCGGGCAGACCGCGCCGGTGCCGCGGCGGCACGCGGTGCTGGCCGGCGTCGAGAACAAGATGGGTGCGCTCCTGATGCAGATCGAGCCGGACAGCCCGGCCGCGCGCGCCGCGCTGCTGCCGGGCGACGTCGTGATCAGGCTCGACGGCATCGAGATCAACGGCGTCGACGACCTGATCCGTGCGCTCGATCACAGCCGGATCGACCGCACCCTGTCGATGGACGTGCTCCGCCTCGGCCGCCTGCGCGCGATCGACATTCACCCGATCGAGCGGAAGCCCGCGAAGCAGTAAGGGCGCTTTATCCGCGTACGAGATACACCCTTTCCCCTCATGTCCGCCGTAGCCTTGGAGAGGGTGGCTTCGATGCGCAAGCATCGAAGCGGGGTGAGGGGTCTCTATCCGCGGACAGAGACCGGGCGGCTCCAGCAACAACCCTAAGCCCCATGGTTCCTGCCTAGTTCAACGCAAACCAGACCTTGGCAACAAACGTCGCGCCGCACCAGTTCGAGGTCAGGCCATCCGGGTTGGTAGCGAGATTCACGCGGCCGCCTGGCTGCGCATTTGGATCGCCTGTAAAGACAAAGCAGTTTTCCTTCGTCAGATTGGTGTCGTAGTAGCGCAGGTCGAAGTTGAAAGCCTTGTGGGAGAAGGTCACGCCTGCCTGCCAATTGAGATAGGAAGGTAAAGGGAATCCGCCGAGTTGCTGGTGTTGATTGCCGAACCAAGAATAGCCGGCAGCGGTCGTGAAGGATATGGTTACGTCGCGCGGCAGCAATCGGCTCGGCACATCATAGCCGACGCCACCTGCCACATATTGGCTCCAAGCGCCGGTGTTCGAGACATTCGGTGAATAGGCGTAGCCCGCGGCGAGGCGGACTTGATCGCTGATTTTTCGGTCGCCGCGGATGACCGTCTCCCAATAATTGATTCCGTTGGTCTCGCCGGGAAGCCGTTCTCCGGGATAAGCGAAATAGGTCACGCCAAAATCGAAATCGATCGTTGCGAACGTCGGACGGATACCGGCGGCGTAGGTGAATTCGGCGGCTGGCTGTGTCGGCAGGTTGACGGTGGCGACCGTTGTGCCGGCGTATAGCTGGCCCCATCTTGCTTCCAGGGCGGCGCCGACCGCAGGCCCATGATCGGACAATGTAACGCCGCGATAGATGTAGTCGGACGCAAGTCCCGCGCGGGCGCTGAATTCCAGTTCGTTCGAAGACGTCGTGTGGTTGGCGTCGGCTGCCGACCATCCGCGATTACCAAGGCCGATTGCTCCGGCTGAGCTGGGGGCTTGGCCGTAAGCGAGATCGCTGATCGAAAGCACAAGCCATAGCGCGACCAACCCCGTGATCGAGCGACCACTTGTTGCGTCCTTTCGCTGCCGCACTGCCGATTACCCTCCAAGAGCTACCGCGACGCCAACCAGTGCACTACCCACAGCCACCATCGAAAGCCCTGCCGTCCAAGGCCGCAACCCGCTACGTACTCCAAATGCGTAACCACAGCAGATGGCGGCAACATAGGTCACATGCAAGGCTAATCTGGGGTCGTGCAGCAGCACGAACGGAATTGTCAGCGGGAAGGTCGAAAGGAAACTCAATAAGCAAAGGCCCAGCGCTCCCGTCCAGTCGCGCTTCGTCAGCCTTGGACCAAGGAACGGCTCAGGCAATTGCTGCAAAGTTTTCCGGAGTACTTCCAATTGATCCAGAGGTAGGATCGCCGCCAATTGAGCCGGCAATGCATCTGAGATGATGCGCTGCGCAGTTTCGGGATCGGGCGCCTGCCTGATTGCGCGGAGCGTCAAAGCCTTGTCTCCCCGGTCATTGATACGAGCCAGAAGATAAAGACCGCCGTCAACAATACCCCAGGCTAGATTGCAGCCTAGCGCTCCCATCAGCATCGTACGAATGTTGATGCCAGCACCCGATGCGATACTCAGCGAGCAGATGAAGGTAAGGGCCATAATCAGACCGAATAAGGTCTCCGAGATCCGTTCCATCGGATCCAGTACGTGTCGAGGTGCTAAGGCGTCTGACATGAAATCATCTCCCGCTGGCCTTCTCGGCGGCTCCCTATAAGGGCTGCGCACTCTGCGCCTGACATCGATTGATCCATGTCAAGCCGGGATTTTCAATTCTGTGCAGGTATCCGGCTCAAAGTATATGCGGAGGCGAAATATATGTTTCTTTTCGCTGCGCTCTGGTGCGAATGTCTGATGATGAGCGGCCGCAGCTTCCGCGCTGCACCGTGGCTCCGGAGCGATGGCCGGCAAAGATCATCTCTTCTTTTCGTCGCGCTAATACTTGCCGGAGTTGGCGCTGCATCGCCCGTACAAGCTGCCTCCGAAGACACCGAGTGGCACGAGTTCAGCGGAACGTGGACCGCGGCTGGCAGCCGCCGCGACATCGGGCTCGGTGGCGATCGGCGAGCTTCGGTTGCCGATTACAGCGGATCACTAATGCTCTACGGGTCCTCACGTCCTGCGCTGGGCTTCCGCGCCGAGGCCGTCGTACTCAACGACAGCGCTACGGGCCTGACAGGACGGGCTGTCTGGACGGATGACACAGACAATCACGTCTATAGCGAGCTTCGCGGCGAAACCACCCCGGCAGGCAATCGCATCGTCGGGACATTTGTGGGCGGCAGCGGTCGGTACAAGGGTGCGACAGGCACCTATGAATTCTCCTGGCGCTTTCTTCTGGAAAACGAAGACGGTGTCGTGCAGGGCCAGTCGATAGGGCTCAGCGGTAAGGTCCGATTTCTGTCAACACCGAGTGGGCCCGGCGCAGGAACGTCCAAGCCATGAAACGCCCCCTCACATTCCTGAAGCCGGCGTTGCCGTTCATGCTGGCGATCGGCATCTGGCTGACACCCGTTCCGGCTGGATTGACCCCGCCCGCTTGGCATCTGTTCGCCGTGTTCGCGTCGGCGATCGCATCGGTCTTGATCGGCTCTTTTCCGTTGCTCCCATCCGCGCTGCTCGCTGTCGCGGCGGTGGTCCTGACCGGCACCATTTCGCCGGCGAAGGCCTTTGCGGGTTTTGCCAACGCCAGTGTGTTGCTGGTCGTGATTGCTTTCCTGGTCGCGCTCGCCGTGGTGAAGTCGGGTTTGGGGCGGCGGATCAGCCTGTTCATGGTCGGCATATTCGGCAAATCGTCTCTTGGGCTTGCCTACAGTATCGTCATAACGGACGCCATCATTGCTCCGGGTTTTCCCAGTAACACGGCGCGAGGTGGTGTTCTGTTCCCGATAGTGCTGTCGGTCGCCAGCGGATCCGGTTCGCGACCGGAGGAGCCCGAGGGTCGTAAACTGGGCGGCTATCTTATGTTCTGCGGGATGGCGAGCTTGTCGGTTTCGTCTGCGCTTTGGATGACGGCCACCTCGGCCAACCCGCTCGGGGTCCAGATAGTCAAGGGGTTCGGGGTAGAAATCGGTTTCGGCAAGTGGTTGGTTGTGGCGGCAGTGCCTGCACTGATTGCGCTCTTGCTGCTTCCCTGGCTTGTGGCGCGCATTTTCCCGCCAGGGATTGGCCAGACACCCGAAGCACCCGTTGCTGCCCGGAAGGAGCTTGCGGCGCTTGGTCCACTCAAGCGCGATGAATGGATCACGGCCGGAATCTTCGCATTCATGATCCTGGGGTGGGTATTTGGCGATTCGTTGCAACTGAATTCGACCAGTGTCGCGTTCGCTGGCCTCGGAATGTTGCTCGTGTCAAATGTCATCGGATTGAAAGATATTGCTGAACACGGAGAGGCCCTCGAAACGTTTCTGTGGCTTGCCGTGCTGTTTGCCTTGAGCGGGCAGCTCAACGAACTCGGGTTTATGGGTTATGTCGGTCAGCGGCTGGCGTCCTACATAGTCGGCCTTTCGTGGCAGATGACCTACGTCACACTGGTCGCGCTGTATGTGCTAATTCACTACATGTTTGTCAGTCAGACTTCACAGGTGCTGGCTCTGCTCGGCGTCTTTGTTGACGTCGGCATCCGAGGAGGCGTGCCCGCACCGTTGATGGCGTTTGCTCTGCTGTTTGCAAGCAGTTACTTCTCAGTCATTACGCCCCAGGGTGGCAGCCAGAACGTCATCTTCGTAAGCAGCGGCTACCTCACACAGCCGGAGCTCTATCGGGTTGGCCTGCTTGTGACGCTCTTCTTTCTCGCCGTGTTCCTTGTAATCGGAACTCCCTGGATCCTGCTGGTCACGTGACTGCGCGCAGCCCTGATCCACCAGCCCGACTTCGGTAGTTCACCGGGAGTTCGAGGTGCAGAAATTCGGAATAACAGAAGATATCGCTGAGTTGCCCGACGTGTCAAGTGGCCTGTCCGAGGGCCGGCGGCTGCCTTGCTACTTTGCATGGGGTTGTTTTCGATATTTTGGTGGTGGTCATCCGGCCCGGACGGCGTCCGCGCGACCTTCTCCGACGAGGAAAGGGAGAGGAGCCCGCGGCTCCGCTACCGCAGCGCTGCCAGCAGCTCGTCGGGCTGCTCGACCATCATCATGTGGCCGGCGCCCGGCAGCACGACGGTGCGGGCGTTCGGCGTCGCGGCGGCGAGCGCCTTCCCGGCCTTGGCGGGCGTCATCATGTCGCGTTCGCCGAGGATGAAGGTGGCGGGCACCTTGACCGCGGCAGCAGCCGTAAGTGCGTTCTGGTAGGCGTTGCAGGCGTTGAGGTCGTTGTACAGCACGCCCGGCTTCGCCTCCTGTAGCACCCGCTGCGCGCCCTGGTGCATCCACAGGCCCGGCGCGAGGCTGCCGCCGAGCTCGGCCTTGAAGCCGAGGCCCCAGATCGAGACCATGTCGATCGCGGCCGTGTCATTGGCCTCGGCGGCTTTCAGCAGATCGGGGCCGACCGTCATGGTCGCGGCGGTGCCGATCAGCGCGAGGCCGGAGACCTTGTCGGGATGCCGCGCCGAGGTTTCGATCGCGATCAGCGAGCCCATCGAATGGCCGATCAATCGGGCCTTCGATGCACCGGCTGCCGTGATCAGCGCCGCGATCCAGTCGGCCATCTCGGCAATGGTCGCCAGCGGTTTGCCGGTGGAGCGGCCATGACCGGGCAGATCGGGCGCCAGCACGGAGAATCCGTGATGGGCGAACCAGCGGCTGTGCAGCGACCAGGTCGAAGAGTCGAAGCCGGCGCCGTGGATCATCGCCACCGCCGGCAGCGATGCATCGAACGGCCTGCCGCCGGTCGCGATGAAGGTGTCTGATCCGTTCACGGAAAGCTGCATGGCCCTAAGTCCTTTGCGAGGCGCGCAGCGCCTGGCCGAGATCGTCGATGATATCCTCAGCGGTTTCGATGCCGACCGAGAGCCGCACCAGCTCCTCGCCGATGCCGGCGGCCTTGAGCTGCCCGGCATCCATCTGCTGGTGCGTGGTGCTGGCGGGATGGATCACCAGCGTCTTGGCGTCGCCGACATTGGCGAGATGGCTGATCAGCTTCAGGGACTCGATGAACTTCTTGCCGGCGGCGCGGCCGCCCTTGATGCCGAAGCTGACGATCGAGCCGGCGCCGCGCGGCAGCAGCTTCTTGGCCAGCACGTAATCCGGATGCGTCTCCAGCGACGGATGCAGCACCCAGTCGACCGCCTTGTTCGCGGCGAGGGCGTCCAGCACCGCATGGGTGTTGCTGACGTGGCGGTCCATGCGGACGCCGAGCGTCTCGATGCCCTGCAGCAGCTGGAACGCGTTGGTCGGCGACAGGCAGGCGCCGAAATCGCGCAGGCCCTCGGTGCGGGCGCGCATGATGAAGGCGGCCTTGCCGAACTGCTCGTCGAAGACGATGCCGTGATAGCCGGCATAGGGCTCGGTGAGCTGCGGGAACTTGCCGGAGGCGCGCCAGTCGAACCGCCCGCCGTCGACGATCACGCCGCCGATCGCGATGCCATGGCCGCCCATCCACTTGGTCGCCGAGTTCATCGTGATGTCGGCGCCGAGCTCGATCGGCTGGCTGAGATAGGGCGTCGCAAAGGTATTGTCGATCAAAAGCGGGATCTTCGCGTCATGCGCGATTTGTGCCACCGCGGGGATATCGAGCACCTCGAGGCCGGGATTGCCGATGGTCTCGCCGATCACGAGGCGGGTGTTCGGCTTGATCGCAGCACGGAATTGGTCGAGCGCGCGCGGCTTCACGAAGGTCGTGGTGATGCCGAACCGCGGCAGCGTGTGCGCCAGCAGATTGATGGTGCCGCCATAGAGCGAGGCGGAGGCGACGATGTGATCGCCGGCATTGAGCAGGGTCGCGGTCGCAAGATGCATCGCGGCCATGCCGCTGGCGGTGCAGATCGCGCCGACGCCGCATTCGAGCGCCGCGATGCGCTCTTCCAGGACCGCAGTCGTCGGGTTCGAGATGCGCGTATAGATGTGGCCGGCGCGTTCGAGGTTGAACAGCGCCGCGGCGTGGTCGGCGTCCTGGAACACGTAGGACGTAGTCTGATAGATCGGAACCGCGCGCGCGCCGGTCGCGGGATCGGGGCGCTGGCCGGCGTGCAGGCTCAGGGTTTCGAAGGCAGGCGGCTTGGGTGCGGGCATGGGAAGCTCGTCAGGTCAGTCGATCAGAGTGATCGGTGCGTTGGATTTAAACGTGAACTGCGGTGCGAACACGGCCAACATTGCCGAACACGCGCAAATAGCGCTCGACCTCGGACGGGATGCCGGTCGCCTTCTCCGGATTGTCGGAGAGCTTGACGGCCGGTCGGCCGTCGACCGACGTCACCTTGCAGACGATCGAGATCGGGTCGAGCTCGGCGGTGCCGTCCGGCGCGCAGCCGACGAAATCGTTGGTGAGGTTGGTGCCCCAGCCGAAGCTGACGCGCACGCGTCCCTTGAAATGGTGGAAGGTCTCCTCGATCGAGCCGACATCCATCGCGTCGGAGAACACCAGCAGCTTCTCCTTGGGATCGCGGCCCTTCTGCTTCCACCATTTGATGATCTCTTCGCCGGCCGTGATCGGCGGCGCGCTGTCGGGTCGAAAGCCGGTCCAGTCGGCGACCCAATCGGGCGCGTCGCGCAGGAACGGCTTGGTGCCGAAGGCGTCGGGCAGCGCGATCAAGAGGTTGCCGCCATACGTGTGGCGCCACTGGTCGAGGATGCGATAGGGCGCCCAGCGCAGCGCCTCGTCGTCATTGGCGAGCGCGGCGGCGACCATCGGCAGCTCGTGCGCGTTGGTACCGATCGCCTCGAGATCGTTGTCCATCGCGAGCAGCACGTTCGACGTGCCGGTGAAGGAGGGGCCGAGGCCTTCCTTCACCGCCTCGACGCACCAGCGCTGCCAGAGGAAGCCATGGCGACGGCGTGTGCCGAAATCGGACAGCCGCAAGCCGTCCAGCTTGCGCAGCCGCTCGACCTTGGCCCACAGTTTGGCCTTGGCGCGGGCGTAGAGCACGTCGAGCGCGAAGCGGCCGTAAGTCTTGGTCGCGGCGCGCGAGCGCAGCTCGTTGAGGATCGCGAGCGCCGGGATCTCCCACATCGTGGTGTGGGTCCACGGCCCGTGGAAATGCAGCTCATACTGGCCGTCGACCTTGTTCAGCTCGTATTCGGGCAGCCGGAAGGTCGAGAGCCAGTTGATGAAGTCGGGCGAGAACATCTGGGTCTTGCCGTAGAACGTGTTGCCGGCGAGCCAGATCAGCTCTTTCTTGGTGAAGCGGATGGTGCGGGCGTGGTCGAGCTGGGCGCGCAGCTCGGCCTCGTCGATGACCTCGGCGAGCCGAATATGGGTCGAGCGGTTGATGACCGAAAAGGTCGTGCGGGTGTCCGGATAGCATTCCCGGATCATCTGCTGCATCAACAGCTTGTAGAAATCGGTGTCCAGCAGGCTGCGCACGATCGGGTCGAGCCGCCAGCCGTGGTTATAGGTCCGGGTCGCGATATCTGTCACGGTCATGCGGGAACCTTAGCCTGCCGGGCGCCGCCCGCCCAGTGGGTATCCGGCGGAACATGGCAGGTCAGCGCGCTATGGTCTGCCGTATACGGCCGACGGTGGCGGTGACATCGGCCCAGGCCGGCTTGTCAGGGGCAAATTGCCGCCGCAGGAAGGTGACGAGCTCGGCGACCTGGCCGTCGCTCATGCTGTCCTTGAAGGCCGGCATGTAGCCGAGATCGGTCGCGGCCGGCTTGGCGATGCCGTGCAGGATCACCTGGATCAGATTGTCGGGCGCGTGGCTGTGCAAATTGCTGTTCAGCGCCAGCGAGGGCCGGCTGCCGAACAGCGGCGGGCCGCCGACCTCATGGCAGACCGCGCAGGCGCCTTGATAGATCCGCGCCCCCGCCGAGGCGGTAGTGGTGACGACGGTGCCGGCTTCGAGCTTCGCTGCCAAGGCATCGTGGGCCGGCCGGTCGGCGGTCTCGTTGAACGAGGCGAGGTAGACCGCCATCGCGCGGATGTCCTGGTCGGGCAGCGCGGCGAGCTCCTGCACGACCGGCGCCATCGGCCCTGCGGCGACGCCGTGCAGACGGGACTCGCCGGTGCGCAAATAGGCGTAGAGCTCGTCCTCGCTCCAGGGGATCGGCGCCTTCGACAGCGACGTCAGCGCCGGCGCCTCCCAGCCCTCGGCGAAGCCGCCGGCGAGATAGGCCGCTTGCCGCTCGGCGCCGAGCGCATTGCGCGGCGAGTGGCAGGCGCTGCAATGGCCGAGCCCTTCGATCAGATAGGCGCCGCGATTCCATATCGCTGACTTCGATGGTTCGGGCTGGAATGCCTGCGCCTGATGGAACAGCGCATTCCATCCGGCGAGCAGCGGCCGCAGGTTGAACGGAAAGGCGAGCGTGTTGGCTGGCGTCTCGGCGCGCACCGGCGTCTGCGCCATCAGATAGGCGTAGAGCGCCTGCAGGTCGGCATCGCTGGTCTTGGCGAAATGCGTGTACGGAAACGCCGGATAGAGATGGCGACCGTCGCGATGAATGCCCTCGCGCATCGCGCGCTCGAAGGCGGGATAGGACCAGGCGCCGATGCCGGTGTCGACATCGGGCGTGATGTTGGTGGTGAAGATGGTGCCGAACGGCGTCTCGAGCGGCCGGCCGCCGGCGTTCGCGATGCCATGCTCCGAGGTGTGGCAGACGGCGCAGGCGCCGAGCGCCGCAAGCTCCTTGCCGCGCGCGATCGTCGCGGCGGAATAGACCGAGGCATCCGGCCGGGCGATCGGCGCGATCGCGCGCCAGGGCAGCACGGCCGCGCCGACGCCGATAGCGGCGGCGCAGAGTGCGGCAATGCCGGCGAGCAGGCCGCCGCGCTTTGCAAACGGATTCTGCCATCTGTTGAGGTCAGCCGTCTGCGCAGGCGGTGGGAGCGGCGCGGGCGCGGCCGGTTGCTCGCCGCGCAGTCCCTTCAAAATGCGCTCCGGCGTGAACGGCAGTTCGCGGAAGCGGACGCCGGTCGCGTCATAGATCGCGTTGGCGATCGCGGCGGCGCTCGGCACCGAAGCGGACTCGCCGACGCCGAGCGGTGGTTGATCCTGCCGCGGCAGCATCAGCACATCGATCTTGGGCAGCTCAGGGAACTTGATGATGGGGTAGGCGCCCCATTCCCGCGCCGTCACCGCGCCGCGCTCGAAGGACACTTCCTCCATCAGCGCGCGGCTGGTCGACTGGATCACGTTGCCTTCGATCTGGTGCCGTACGCCTTCCGGATTGATCATCAATCCGGAATCCTGGCCGGCGACGACGCGCGTCACGCTGACATCGCCGGTCGCCTTGTTGACGGCGACGTCGGCGATCCACGCCGACCATGCCGCGCCGTAACCGGGAAACTTGCTGTGCACGTAGAGCGCATAGGCAAAGCCGCGGCCGCGCACGATATCGCCGTCCGCCTCGGGCTCTCTCCACACCGGGCGCGGCGTCCAGCCGGCGCGCTCGGCAACCGCATTGACAAGGTCGATCGCGCGCTTGTCCTTCAAATAGCGCAGCCGGTATTCGATCGGATCGACTTCGGCCTCCGCCGCAAGCTCGTCGATGTAGGATTCATGCGCAAAGGTGTTCGGCAGCGCCGAGACGCCGCGAAACCAGGACGCGCGCACGATCGGCGGCATGTCGTTGGCGACCACGCGCATATTCTCGTAGTCGTAGGGCGGGATCGCGGTGCGGTCGCCCATCTCGAACACCGCGGCTTCAGGCGCGATCCGCCCGGTGAGCAGCAGCGCCAAGGTCGGTGCACCGTTCGAGGGATAGCGCGTGGCGAAATCGTAACCGGCGACGCTGCCGTCGGCGTTGAGCCCGCCATTGACGTCCATCAGCTGCGCGGTGCCCTTCGGCTCCCAGGCATGCTCCTGCTCGCGGGTCAGCTGCACGCGCACCGGGCGACCGACCGCGCGCGACAGCAGCAGCGCATCGGCGGAGACATCGTCGGCGCAGTTGCGGCCGTAGCAGCCGGCCGCCTCCATCCGGATCACGTCGATCTCGGACTCCGGCCGCTGGATCAGCAGCGCGAGGTCGCCGCGCAGGATGTGCGGGTTCTGCGTGCCGGACCAGACCCGGATCGCGCCCTCGCTGTAATCGGCGACCGCGCAGGACGGGCCGATCGAGCCGTGCATCTGGTAGGGCCAGACGTAAGTCCGTTGCATCGGCTTCGCCGCCGCCTTGATCGCGGCATCGACGTCGCCCTTGTCGATCAGTTGCCGCGGCGTCGAGGGATTGGCGCGCAGCGCCTTCTCCACGTCGGCAAGATCGGTCAGTGCCGGCCCCGGCTTCCAGCTCACCGCGAGCTGCGCGGCAGCCTTGATCGCATTCTCCTCGCGCTCGGCAACGACGCCGACGAAATCGCCGATCCGCACCACCGCGACGAGGCCGGGAATATCGCGCACCGAGGCTTCATCGACCGCGATCAGGCTGGTGCCGACGAACGGGCCGGCGTCGATGCCGGCGTAAGGCGGGCGGACCACCCGGCCGTGCAGCATGCCGGGCACGCGCACATCGTGGACGTAGACGAGCTCGCCGGTGGCCTTCGCCGGCAGATCGACACGCGGCACCGACTTACCGACCACCGAATAGGCACTCACGGCCTTGACCGGAACCTCATCGGCAAGATCGAGCCGGATGATCTCGTCCGCGATCAGCTCGCCATAGGTGATGCTGCGGTTGTCGTGACCGCGGATCAGGCCGTCCTCGATCGTGAACTCGTCGACAGCTAGCTCCAATCGCTCGGCGGCCCGCGCGAGCAAAAAATGCCGCGCTTGGGCGGCGGCCTTGCGGAGCGGAACGGCCGTGATCTGGATGGTCTCGCTCGCGATGGTCGGACCCTGGTTCGGCACCACGGCGGTGTCGCCGAGGATCACGACGACGCGGGCAAAGGAGACGTCGAGCTCTTCGGCAACGATCTGCCCGAGCGCGGTGCGGATACCGGTGCCGAGATCGACATGGCCGTTATAGGCGTTGACCGTTCCGTCGGCGGTGATGGTGATGAAGGTCTCGAACGCGCCTTCCGCGCCGAGCACCGCGGGGCGGACGACCGACAGCGAGCCGCGCCGGCGTTGCTCGGGAGGCTGTGCGTCGACCATCAATCGCGCGCCTCGAGCACGTGGCCGGCCGCGCGCATCGCCGCGCGGATGATCTCGATATGGGCGCCGCAACGGCAGAGATTGTAGCGCAGCGCCTCCAGCACCTCATGCTCGGATGGATTGGGATTGCGCGTCAGCAAGGCCTTGGTGGTGATGATCATGCCGTTAAGGCAATAGCCGCACTGCGCGGCCTGTTCGCGGATGAAGGCACCCTGCACCGGATCGGGATGCTCGCGGCTGCCGAGGCCCTCGAGCGTGACGATGTTGCGGCCGGTGCAGCCTTCGATCGGAATCAGGCAGGCGCGCGCCGCGACGCCGTCGATCAGCACCGCGCAGGCGCCGCACTCGCCGAGCCCGCAGCCATATTTCGGTCCGTTCAATTCGAGGTCGTTGCGCAGCACGTAAAGCAAGGCGGTGTCGGGAGCGGCATCGACATCATGATTCCTGCCGTTCACGGTCAGGCGCATTGCCCCGGTTCTCCCCTGATGTTTGCGCTGCAACGTCAGCGTCAGATCGCCGACGAGGATAACGTTTGTATACAAACGTGCAAGCGGCGGCATGCCGCGCTGCAGCGCGTGCCCGCTTTATGAACAGGGTGCGCAAGCGAATGGCAGGGTTTGATCGCAAAGCCCGCTTGACAGGCTTGAGACCTGCGCGCAGGATCATTCGTATACGAACGATATGCATGGGAGGCGGAAGGGCAGTATGATCGACCGCCGCCACAAGTCCAGGCTTGGTCACGATGGCTGACACAATGACCGTCGCCGCCGGCGACAAGATCCGCTGCGATGCCTGTCCGGTGATGTGCTACATCAAGCCGGGTGCGGCCGGCGCCTGCGACCGCTATGCCAATCATGACGGCACGCTGGTGCGCGTCGATCCGCATGTCGTGCTGGAACGCACCGTGTCGCATGGCGGCCAGCTGGTTCCGTTCCAGGTGAGCGGCGACTGGGACGGCAAGATCGTCCGCCAGCCCGACCTGTTCGTCACCGCGATCGGCGCCGGAACCACTTATCCGGACTACAAGCCCGCGCCCTTCATCGTGTCGTCGGAAGTCGACGGCGTCGACATGGTCACCGTGGTGACCGAAGGCATTTTCTCGTATTGCGGCGTCAAGGTGAAGATCGACACCGACCGCTATCTCGGGCCGGAGACCGCGACCGTGCGCGCGGACGGCGAGGCTGTCGGCCATGTCACGACCAGCGAATATGGCTCGCAGATGCTCTCGCTCGGCGGGGTGCATCATCTGACCGGCGGCTCCAAGAAGGAAGGCCGGGTGACCTGCGACACGCTAATGGATCTCTCCAACTGCAAGGCGGTGGAGCTGACGATCGACGGCGGCGCCACCGTCGTGGTGCAGGCGGGCAGGCCGCCGATCGTCAATGGTGTGGCAGAAGAGCGCATGCGGGTCGGCTGCGGCTCGGCGACCATCGGCATGTTCGCCAAGCAATGGCACGGCAAGGTCGATGAGGTCGTGGTGGTCGACGACCACATCACCGGCGTGCTCAGCGAGCACCAGGCCGGCAAGCTGCTCGATATCGCCGACACCGGCATCAAGATGAAGGGGCGGCGCTCGACGCCGGGCCGTTATTTCCAGGTCGCCGATCCCGGCACCGGATGGGGCGGCACCAATATCTCCGATCCGCTGTCGATCCTCGGCCCCTTCAATGCGAAGGAGGCGCGGCCCGGGCTCACCATGCTGATGGTCTCCACCACCGGCGAACATGCGTCCTATTACGTGCTCGACGAGGCGCTGAAGCCGGTCGAGACCGAGATGCCGGCGGATCTCCGGTTTTCCGTCGAGCGCATCCAGGAGAATTGCGAGCCGGCGCTGTGCACCGTGCTGTTCATGGGCGGCGCGGGCGGATCGCTGCGCGCCGGCGTCACCGACAATCCGGTGCGGCTGACGCGCTCGGTGAAGGACGCGCTGACGCGGGTGACCAGCGGCGGCGCGCCGGTCTATGTCTGGCCCGGCGGCGGCATCACCTTCATGGTCGATGTCACGCAGATGCCCGCAGGCGCCTTCGGCTATGTGCCGACCCCGGCGCTGGTGGCGCCGATCGAATTCACGATGAAGCTGTCGGACTACGCGGCGCTCGGCGGCCACATGGACTATGTCCGGCCACTGTCCTCGCTGCGGGACAGTGCCGAGGTCCGGCCGATGCCGTTTCTCCCCGGGCGGCGCGCATGACCAGAGCGTTTTCCAGCGAAGTGGATACCGGTTCGCGCACAGAAAACGCGTCAAAACAGGAATCTGGAGCCCCGTTCCGATTCCATCGGAACGGAAACGGCTCGAGGCTCCCGCAAATCGCGCTTCTTCCTGACGGCAAGCGGCTGCATTTGCAGGACGGCCCCATCGATTTGATCATCGAGGCCAAGGGCCGGGATGCTGATGTCAGCGTTGCCTATCAGGCCGCGGCGGCGCGCTTCACCGGCTTGCTTGACGAACTCTGCGCCGAGCTGGCCGAACTGCGCAGCGCCGCCGCTCCGGGCGGGTGCACGCTGAAAGGCGTGGTCGCGCGGCGCATGCATGCGGCCGTCGCGCCGTTTGCCGCCGATGGCTTCATCACGCCGATGGCGGCGGTCGCGGGCTCGGTCGCCGAGGAAATCCTCGGCGCGATGCTTGAGGCAGCAGCGCTCGACCGCGCCTATGTCAACAATGGCGGCGACATTGCCCTGCATCTTAGCGATGGCGAACAATTCACCGTCGGCCTGATGGATCGGCCCGACCGTCACGGCGTGATGCGTACCATGACGGTCGATGCCGACACGCCGGTCCGCGGCATCGCGACCAGCGGCCGCCACGGCCGCAGTTTCTCGCTTGGCATCGCCGATGCCGTCACCGTGCTGGCGCGGACGGCGTCGCAGGCCGATGCCGCGGCGACCGTGATCGCCAATGCGGTCGATCTGCCTGATCACCCCGCGATCCTGCGCGTTCCGGCAAGCGAGCTGCAGCCCGACAGCGACCTCGGCGCGCGGCTCGTGACCCGCGATGTCGGGCGGCTGGCGGAGCGCGAGATCGAGCACGCGCTCGAGGCGGGAGCTGTGCGGGCACGCGACCTCCTGATGTCGGGATTGATCGAGGGCGCGGCATTGCGTCTACTGGGCGAAACGCGAATTGTCGGCGCAACTGGGATGAGCGCGCCGGCGTCGCACGCGTTACAGGGACAAACGACAGAACACATGCTGCGGGCATGAGCGGGAGCGAGGCAAGATGAGCGCCGTCATTCGCAAGATTGTCACCGTGGTCGAGGAGACCTATCTGGAGATGGGCAAGACCATCGCGCCGCCGACACGGCGCGCCGCCGCCATCGCCGTGATCGAAAACCCCTTTGCCGGCCGCTACGTCGAGGATCTGTCGCCGCTGATCGCGATCGGCGAGGAACTCGGCGAACTGCTCTCGAAACGGGCCGTCGCCGCCCTCGGCATCGACGGCGCCAAGGCGCACAGCTACGGCAAGGCCGCCGCGGTCGGCGAAAATGGCGAGCTCGAGCATGCGGCGGCGATCCTGCATCCGAAGATGGGCGCGCCGGTGCGCAAGGTGCTGTCGAAAGGCGCGGCGCTGATCCCGTCGTCGAAGAAGCGCTCGGGCCTCGGCACCACGCTGGATATTCCGCTCGGGCACAAGGACGCGGCTTTCGTGCGCAGCCATTTCGACGGCATGGAAGTGCAGATCAACGACGCGCCGCGGGCCAACGAGATCATGGTCGCGGTCGCCGTGACCGACAGCGGGCGGCCGCTGCCGCGCGTCGGCGGGCTGACAGTCGGCGAGATCAAGGGCGAAGACGGATTGCGATAATCTCTTTGAAGAAAAACTGGAGGACGGGATGCGTGGTTATTTCGTAGGGACGGGATTGGCGATCGCGGTCGCGACCATGGCAACGAGCGCCATGACGACGCAGGCCATGGCGCAGAGCGAAATCAAGATCGGCGAGATCAACTCTTATTCCTTGCTGCCGGCGTTCACCGAGCCCTATCGCAAGGGCTGGCAGCTCGCAGTGGAAGAGATCAACGCGGCGGGCGGCATCAACGGCAAGAAGCTCGTGGTCGTTTCCAAGGACGACGGCGGCAAGCCGGCGGATGCGCAGACCGCGGCGAACGAACTGGTGTCGAGCGAGAACGTCGCGATGCTCACCGGCACGTTCCTCTCCAATATCGGCCTTGCCGTCTCCGACTTCGCCAACCAGAAGAAGGTGTTCTTCCTTGCGGCCGAGCCGTTGACCGATGCCATCACCTGGTCGAAGGGTAACCGCTACACGTTCCGCCTGCGGCCGTCGAACTACATGCAGGCGGCAATGCTGGTGGAAGAAGCCGCAAAACTGCCCGCAAAGCGCTGGGCGACGATCGCGCCGAACTATGAATACGGCCAGTCGGCGGTCGCGGTGTTCAAGAAGCTGATGTCGGCGAAGCGGCCCGACATCCAGTGGGTCGACGAGCAGTGGCCGCCGCAGGGCAAGATCGACGCCGGTCCGGTGGTGCAGGCGGTTGCCGCGGCGAACCCGGAAGCGATCCTCAACGTCACCTTCGGCGCCGACCTCGTCAAGCTCGTGCGCGAGGGCAACACCCGCGGCCTGTTCAAGGGCCGCACGGTGGTGAGCTTCCTGACCGGCGAGCCGGAATATCTCGATCCGCTCAAGGACGAGACGCCGGAGGGCTGGATCGTCACCGGCTATCCCTGGTACGCGATCAAGACGCCTGAGCATGACGCGTTCCTGAAGGCCTACCAGGGCAAGTACAACGACTATCCGCGGCTCGGCTCGATCGTCGGCTACCAGACCATCAAGGCGGCGGCGGCGATCCTCGCCAAGGCCGGCTCGAGCGATCCGGAGAAGCTGATCGCGGCGGCGGAGGGCATCTCGATGCCGTCGCCGTTCGGCGAGATCACCTTCCGCAAGATCGATCACCAGTCGACGCTCGGCGCCTTCACCGGCAAGACCGCGCTGAAGGACGGCAAGGGCATCATGGTCGACACCGCCTATCGCAAGGGCTCGGACTATCTGCCCAGCGATGCCGAGATCGAGAAGCTGCGGCCGAAGGATTGAGGTTGCGAATATAGCGGGGCCTCGTGGTTCGAGACGCGCGGCGTTGCCGCGCTCCTCACCATGAGGGTCTCGCTCCTCATCCTGAGGAGGCGCGGAGCGCCGTCTCGAAGGATGAGGCCCCGATGCAAGTTCACGTTGAAGCGGACCGCCCATGGCCTTCTATGTCGTCCAGTTCCTGACCGGTCTTGCCAGCGCGGCGTCGCTGTTCCTGGTCGCTTCGGGTCTGTCGATTATCTTCGGCGTGACGCGGATCGTGAATTTCGCGCATGGCGCGTTCTACATGCTCGGCGCCTATGTTGCGTTCACGCTCACCGAGCGCTTTTCCGGCGCGCTCGGCTTCTGGGGCGGCATCGTCGTTGCCGCGCTGGCGGTTGCCGCGATCGGCGTGCTGGTCGAGATGGTGCTGCTGCGCCGGATCTATCACTCGCCGGAACTGTTCCAGTTGCTCGCCACCTTCGGCCTGACGCTGATGGTCGAGGATCTCGTGGTGCTGATCTGGGGTCCGGACGATCTGGTCGGCCGCCGCGCGCCCGGCTTCAAGGGCGCGATCGATTTCTTCGGCCAGAATATACCAAGCTACGATCTGTTCCTGATCGTGCTCGGGCCGGTCGTGCTCGGCGTGCTCTGGCTGCTGTTCCAGCGCACCCGCTGGGGCGTGCTGGTGCGTGCGGCGACGCAGGACCGCGACATGGTCGCGGCGCTCGGCGTCAATCAGAAATGGCTGTTCACCAGCGTGTTCGCGCTCGGCGTCTTCCTCGCCGCGCTCGGCGGCGCGCTGCAGATTCCGCGCGATGCGGTCAACCACGCGATGGATCTGCGCGTCATCGTCGAGGTCTTCGTCGTGGTCGTGATCGGCGGCCTCGGCAGCATCATCGGTGCGTTCGTCGCGGCGGTGCTCGTGTCGGAGCTCAACGCCTTCGGCATCCTGATTTTCCCGAAGATCTCCATCATCCTGGTGTTCCTGGTGATGGCGGTGGTGCTGATCGTCCGGCCGTGGGGGCTGTTCGGCAAGCCGGAGGCGCCGGCACGGCGCACGCCTGGTCTCACCGTCAATCCGTGGCGGCCGCTGACGATGAACGAGCGGTTCGCCGCGATTGCCGTGCTCGTCCTCGCCGCCGCGCTGCCGTTCGTTGCCGGCAATTACGTGCTCACGGTGGGATCGGAGATCGCGATCTTCGTGATCTTCGCGGTCAGCCTGCACTTCCTGATGTCGGTCGGCGGGCTCGCCTCGTTCGGCCACGCCGCCTATTTCGGCCTCGGCGCCTATGGCGTGGCGCTGCTCGCCAAGATGGCCGGCTTGCCGATGATCGCCTGCCTGCTGCTCGGGCCGCTGCTCGGGCTCGCCGGCGCCGCCGTATTCGGCTTCTTCGCGGTGCAACTCTCCGGGGTCTATTTCGCGATGCTGACCTTGGCCTTTGCCCAGATCGTCTGGTCGATCGCGTTCCAGTGGGTGTCGGTCACCGGCGGCGACAACGGCATCCTCGGCGTCTGGCCGGAGAAATGGGCGGCGAGCCCGTCGCATTTCTACTGGCTGTCGCTCGGCATCGCCGCGCTCGCGGTGGTGATTCTCCGCATCATCGTGTTCTCGCCGTTCGGCTTCGCGCTGCGCGCGACGCGCGATTCGCCGCTGCGGAGCGAAGCCGTCGGTATCGACGGCAAGCGCATCCAGTGGACTGCCTTCGTGATCGCGGGCACGGTCGCCGGCCTCGCCGGCGCGCTGTTCGCCTATCTCAAGGGCAGCGTGTTCCCCGACAACATGGGCATCTCGCTGTCGGTCGATGCGCTGGTCATGGTGCTGCTCGGCGGCGTCGAGACGGTGTCGGGCGCTGTGGTTGGCGCCATCGTCTACAAGGCGCTCAACATCTGGCTGGTCAGCCAGACCGATTGGTCAAAACTCGTGCTCGGCGGCTTCGTGGTGCTGATCGTGGTCGCATTCCCGAAGGGCATTGTCGGCACGCTGGAAGCCTTCATGCATCGCCGGCGCAAGTCCTCCTCGTCGGTATCGCCCTTGCTGACCTCCCGCATCGAGAGCGCCGAATGAGCATGGTTCCCACATTGCTGTCGGTCGAGGGGCTGACCAAATCCTATGGCGGGGTGCATGCCGTGCGCGGCGTCTCCTTCGAGCTGCGCGCCGGCGAGATTCTGGCGCTGATCGGGCCGAACGGCGCGGGAAAAAGCACCTGCTTCGACATGCTGAACGGCCAGAATATTCCCGACAGCGGCCGCATCCGCGTGCTGGGCGCGGAGACCACCGGCAAGAAGCCGCGCGTGATCTGGCGCATGGGCGTCGGCCGCACCTTCCAGATCGCGGCGACATTTCCCACCATGACGGTGCGCGAAAACGTGCAGGTCGCGCTGGTCTCGCATGGCGGGCAATTGTTCAACCTGTGGGCCTCGACCGCGCGGCACGCCCGCGACGAGGCGGGACGGCTGCTCGATCTGGTCGGGATGGGCGCCTATGCGGAGCGGCCCTGCGGCGAGCTCGCCTATGGCGACGTCAAGCGGCTCGAGCTCGCGATCGCGCTCGCCAACCAGCCAAAATTGCTCTTGATGGACGAGCCGACCGCCGGCATGGCGCCGCGCGAGCGCGTCGAGCTGATGCGGCTGACGGCGCGGATCGCCCGCGAGCAGGCGATCGGCGTGCTGTTCACCGAGCACGACATGGACGTGGTGTTCGAGCATGCCGACCGCATCCTGGTGCTGAACCGCGGCAGCCTGATCGCCGAAGGCTCGCCCGAGGAAGTTCGCGGCAATGCCCAGGTGCGCGCGATCTACCTCGGCGAAGGCCTCGTCTATGACGCCCGGCACCGCGAGGGAGTATCGGCATGAAGCTGACGGTAAAGGATCTCAACAGCTTCTACGGCCCGGCGCATATCCTGTTCGACATCGCGCTCGAGGTCGGCGAGGGCGAAGTGGTCGCCTTGCTCGGGCGCAACGGCGCCGGCAAATCGACCACGTTCCGCTCCATCGTCGGCCTGGTCGAGAACCGCTCCGGCCGCGTCATGTTCGAGGGCCGGGACGTCTCTGATCTGCCGACGCATGCGATCGTGCGCGGCGGGCTCGGCTATGTCCCGGAGGAGCGGCGCATCTTCACGGATTTGACGGTCGAAGAGAATCTCGAGGTCGGCCGTCAGCCGAAGCGGGCAGGCGCGCCGCAATGGGATCGCGAAAAACTATTCAAGCTGTTCCCGAACCTCGGCGAGATGCGCGGCAGGCCTGGCGGGCGCATGAGCGGCGGCGAGCAGCAGATGCTGACGATCGCGCGCACGCTGATGGGCAATCCGTCGCTGGTGCTGCTCGACGAACCCTCGGAGGGGCTGTCGCCGAAAATCGTCGAGCAGATGGTCGATGCGATCCTGGCGATGAAGAAAGAGGGCGTCAGCATCGTCGTCTCCGAGCAGAATCTGCATTTCGCCCGGCTGATCTCGGATCGCGCCTACATCATCGAGCGCGGCCGGATCTGCTTTGGCGGCACCATGGCGGAACTCGATGCGCGTCCGGATATCCGCGACGCGCATCTGTCGCTGTAACGGGCGGGGTGGACGATGGCGAGGAATGCTGCGCAGAAGCGAAGCGTCAAGGCGACCAAGCCGGGATACGTGCTGGACGAGCAGATTGGCTTCATCCTGCGCCAGGTGTCGCAGCGCCACGCCGTGATCTTCGCCCGCGAGATCGGCATCAATCTGACGCCGACGCAGTGGGCGGCGCTGTCGAAGCTGTCGGAGGTCGGCGCCTGCTCGCAGAACCAACTCGGGCGGCTGACCTCGATGGACGTTGCGACCATCAAGGGCGTGATCGATCGCCTGACCGCGCGCGGCCTGACCGAGACCGCGCCCGATCCCGACGACGGCCGCCGCCTGCTGGTGAGCCTGACGCGTGCCGGCCAGCAGATGGCCGACAAGGCCGCGCCCAACGCGCTGGTGATCTCCAGGGAGACGCTGGCGCCGCTCGACGCCAAGGAGCGCGAGACGCTGATCGCGCTGCTCGGCAAGCTTCGCTGACACAATCTATCACCGTCACCCTGAGGAGCCGCGCGGAGCGCGGCGTCTCGAAGGGGTGACGGCCCGGCTGTCTGCCGCGGGCCGTCCAGCGACAACGGCGAAGCCGTTGCGGGGGTGACGGGTCATGTCCCGCGCTCGTCGGCGGGCATCGCGTCCGCACTACGATTCCAGGCCAAGCACCAGCGCGACGGCGCCGACCAGCACCAGGCTGAGGGCCCAAACCGTGTCCAGGTTGAACCAGCTCCGCGATACGAATTTGAGGCCGAGATAGCGGTAGACCAGCCACGCGAGGCATCCGCCGGCGGCGATCATCGAGCCGGCATGAACGATCGAGACCAACACGGCCATCGTGAGGCTGGTGTCGATCAGGCTGTTGGCGGCCGCATGGCCTTGGTCCGCTTCAGCCTCGCGACATAGCCCGAGATAGATCGGCACCAGCATCAGCGCCGCGCCATGGGCGATCGCCACCGCGAACGACCACAAAGCGAGTTGCGTCGGCGGTATCCGCGCCAGGGCCCGCGGATGGCGCCGGTCGATCAGTCGATAGACACCGAACAAGATGACGAGCAGGCTCGCGCCGATGCGGATCGTGCGCTGCCATTCGACGAGGGTGATCAAGAGCGCGAACGGAAGGATGACCAGCAGCATCGCCAGCAGATGACCGATCGCGAGCGGGCCAAGCGCGGCGAGCAGCGCGCGCGAACTCCTCTGCATCAGGCCCGCAGAAACGGCGAGCGGCCAGCCCATGCCCGGGTTGATCCCGTGGTAGAGGCCGCTCGCAATCACCGCCAGCCACAGCCAAACCAGTGTCCAGCCGGTTGCGCTCACGTCAGGGCCTTTTCCGTTCCGATCGAATTGGAACGGGCTCTGGATTCTTGTTTTGACGCGTTTTCTTCACCCGAACCGGTACCCACTTCGCTCGAAAACGCTCTAGACCGACGGATAGCAGAACGAATCCGTCGAGCAGTCACCGCCATCGAGCCGGATCTGGTGCGCCCGGTAACCGTCGGGGAAGCTGACCCAGTAGTCCTTCGCCAGTTCGAGGCCTCCGCCCGGGCTCGCATTCGCCATCACTTCGGCGCCGGGAACGCCTTGCGGATAGAACTGGTCGTCCCAGGTCGAGTAGAGCGAATTGGTCCAGTACACCCGCTTGCCGTCGCGGCTGATCTCGACCATCTGCGGCCCACCGGCAAAAGCCTGTCCATTCGGGTGAGGCGCACGACGAACGATGCCGCCGATGCGGACCGATCCGGCGAGCTTCGGCTTGCGCGGATCGCTGACGTCGTATTGGCGCATCTCGCCAGTGCCCCAGCAGGCGACGTAGAGAAACTTGTCATCCATCGACAGGTCGATGTCAGTCACCAGCGGAGGTACGGCGCCGAAACCCTGCAACAGCGGCGGCAGCTGGTCCTTCGATGCGGGCTCGGGCGGGATCGTCACCGTCTTCTCGATGTGAAACTTGCCGCCCTCGCGCCACCAGGTCCAGATCGAACCCTCGAGGTTCGTGGTGTCGACCACGACGCCAACGAAGCCGTGTTCGCGAACCGGATCATGCGCCGGACGCACCTCCAGCGCCATTTGATGGTTGGCGCCGAGGTCGATGGTCTGGACATTGCGTCGGGCTCGGAGGTCCCAGAAATGCAGCCGATGGCCGTATTTGTTCGACAGCAGGTCTTCCGGCACGATGCCGTTCTCGAACTGCGGCGGCAGGGCCCACTCGCTGCTCACCATGTAGTCGCGCGGCAGGTTCCACCAGAAGTCATAATGCTTGGTCTGCGGCCCACGATCGATCTCCCACCGGCCGAGCACGTCGAATGTCTCGCAGTCCATGATGAAGATGCCGGGCGGTCCGTCGGTGCCGTCCTTGCCGCTCCCGCCGAGCGTGCTGACATAGATGCCTTCCGGCCCGCAGTGGATGGTATGCGGGCGCGAGTAGCCGGTCTTCTTGAAGATTTCCTCGGGCTCGATGATCTTGTGGATCTTCGCTTGCGTCGGGTCCGGCTTGGTGTCGACGATATAGATTCGGGACGATCGCATGCCGGGGATGATGAGATAGCGACGCTCGAGGAAGGCGTGTCCGGCCAGCGGCGACAGCGCCGACGAGCAGGCGTTCCAGCCGAAATGGTGGAACTCGTCGCCCTTGTTGGGCATCGTCACCGTATGGACGATCTTGCTGTAGGTCGGCGAGCCGGGCTTGACGTCGATCACCGCGAGTGCGTCCGGCTTTGAAAAATCCGGACTGAGCAGCACGGTGTAGGCAAAGCTCTCGGCCGGCGCTTCCATCGCGAGCTTCGGCGACGCGTGGAACGTAGGATCTGGCCTCATCGTCATCGGCTGCCTCCTGATTGCCTGGTGTGGATCAACACGGCATGGCGGCACGCAGCAGCAAGAACTATTCCGGATCGAAAAATGCCTCTTGCGAGTGCCGCCGGCTAAGGTTCGCTTGCGCTCAGGATACACCGCAATGGTGACAGGTGAAAACAAGGTTCGGTTACGCAGGCGGCGCGGCAAAGGCGCGCGCCGCGTTGTCCATGATCCGGCAGCGTCTTCAAGAGGTTGAGCAAGCGCCGCGTTTCTTTCCCTCCGGACTTATCTCTCGCCGTCACCCAGAGGAGGTCGCGAAGCGACCGTCTCGAAGGGTGAACGGCCCGCAAGTTTGCCGCAGGCTGTTCAACTTTTGAGGCACGCTTGCGCGTGCGCCTTCAGGCGGGGGTAACGGGTCGACTATCGCGGCTACTTCGCCACGACCTCCGGCACCTTGCCCGCGGGCGGCGTGTTGCGGCTGCGCTGGGTGCGGACGATGCCGTCGATGATGGTCATGCCGATGCCTGGGAGATCGCCGAGCTGAACGCTCTCCAGGATGTTCTTGCCCGGCGAATGCTGAGCCTTGTCCATCAGTACGAAGTCGGCCGAGCGGCCGACCTCGATCAGGCCGCAATCGAGCTCGCGCATCCGCGCGGTGTTGCCGGTCGCCAGGCAGAACGCCAGCTCGGCCGGGAGCTCGCCGAGCGAGGACAGCAGCGAGACCATCCGCAGGATGCCGAGCGGCTGCACGCCGGAGCCGGCGGGCGCGTCGGTGCCGAGGATGACGCGGTGCAGATCGCCCATCTCGCGCGCGGTGCGCAGCGTGAACAGCGCCGAGCGCTCATTGCCGTTATGCACGAGCTCGAGCCCGCGCTTGCAGCCCTCGCAGATGCAGCGGATCTGGTCGTCGGGCAGCGCAGTGTGGCCGCCATTGATATGGCCGACCACGTCGGTGTCGGCTTCCAGCACCACGTCCTTGTCGATCAGGCCCGAGCCCGGGATCGACGGCCCGCCGGTGTGGATCGTGCTTTGAATGCCGTATTTGCGCGCCCAGCCGACCATCTTCCGCGCGGTCGGTCCGTCCTTGACGCCGCCGAGCCCGACCTCGCCGAGCAGCTTGACGCCGGCGGCGGCCATTTCCTTGAAGTCGTCCTCCACCATCTCGCATTCGATCACGGGCGCGCCGGCGTGCACCTTCACGCCGCCCGGACGCAGCGTCCAGAACGCGCGCTGCGCGAAGATCGCCATCGCCTTCAACCCGACGACGTCGCGCGGACGCCCGGGCATATGCACCTCGCCGGCGGAGATCATGGTGGTGACGCCGCCATGCAGGTAGCTGTCGATCCAGTTGATCTGGTTCTGCCGCGGCGTCCAGTCGCCGGCGACGGGATGGACGTGGCTGTCGATCAGGCCGGGCGCGACCGTCGTGCCGTTGGCATCGACGATGGTGGTGGCGCCTTCGGTGTCGACGTCCTTGAGGCGGCCGATCGCGGTGATCTTGCCGTTCTCGGCGACGATGGTGTCGGCATCCAGGATCGGCTTTTCCAGGGCCCCCGACAGCAACAGCCCGATATTGCGGATCACCAGCTTGCTCGGACCGGTCGCCTGGGGTGCATCGTGCGCCATGGTTTTTCCTTTTGGTTCAACGCCTTCGCCGGCCATTGTGCCCGTGGCTTGACGGCCGGATCAAGCTGGATTATTCATTTGTATACGAACGATCGTGTACAAATGATTTTGCCGCCAATCCGGCCCGCGCGTCAAGGAAACTGACGATGAGCAATTTCAACCAGGAAAGCGTCCTCAGCGTTCACCACTGGACCGATACGCTGTTCTCCTTCAAAACCACGCGCAATCCGTCGTTCCGCTTCCGCAACGGCGAGTTCACCATGATCGGGCTCAAGGTCGGCGAGAAGCCGCTGCTGCGGGCCTACAGCGTCGCCAGCGCGAATTACGAGGACACGCTGGAGTTCTTCTCGATCAAGGTTCCGGACGGCCCGCTGACCTCGCGCCTCCAGCACCTGAAGGAAGGCGACGAGATCATCGTCAGCCGCAAGGCGACCGGCACGCTGGTCATCGACAACCTCGAGGACGGTCGCAACCTCTATCTGGTCGGCACCGGCACCGGCCTCGCGCCGTTCCTCAGCGTGATCAAGGATCCCGAGACCTATGACCGGTTCGAGAAGGTCGTGCTGCTGCACGGCTGCCGCCGCGTCAAGGAGCTCGCCTATGGCGAGATGATCACCGAAAAGCTGCCGCAGGACGAACTGATCGGCGAACTGGTGCGCGACCAGCTGATCTACTATCCGACCGTGACGCGCGATCCGTTCCGCAACCGCGGCCGCATCACCGACCTCATCACCTCGGGCAAGCTGTTCACCGACATCGGCCTGCCGGCGCTCGATGCCGCGCATGACCGCGTCATGATCTGCGGCTCGCCCGCGCTGGTCGCCGATACCCGCATGCTGCTGAATGGCCGCGGCTTCGTCGAAGGCAATCACGGCGAACCCGCGCAGTTCGTGGTCGAGAAGGCGTTCGCCGAGCGCTGACCGCTACGCAGTAACTCCATCTCCTCACCCTGAGGAGCTTGCGCAGCAAGCGTCTCGAAGGGCGAGGCCGACTGGGGCCTCATGGTTCGAGACGCGCCTTCGCGCTCCTCGCCATGAGGGTTGGCGCTAGGGCCTGACCGCCGGCGCCTCGACCGGCATGCCGCGTGCCCGCGTCATCAGATAAAGCTCGAGCTCGACCAGCTCGGGCGAGCCATAATCATAAGCCTGCGCGCGGATGCCGGTGATGCAGGCGCGCAGCCGCCGCTGCAGCGATCCGAGCGCCTGCCATTCCAGCCGGTACAGCGGATAGCCGGTCGGCTGGCCTTGCGTGATCGCGCTGCCTGCGAGCTTCTTGTCCCAGTTGTCATCGTGGCAGTTGGTGCAGCCGAGATTGAGCTGGCCCTGCCGTTGTATGAACAGCGCGTGGCCCTGTTCGACGAACGGCGCGAGCTCCAGATCGTCGCCGGCCGTAATCGGTATGCCGCGCGATTGCCGTGCGACATAGGCGGTCAGCGCCAGCAACTCACGGCTTTCATAGGCGAAGGGCGAGGCCTGCTGGTGGTTGGTCCGGCAGAAGTTGATCCGTCCCTCGAGGTCGACCGGCTTTTGCAGCGCTCTGTCGAAGGCCGGGTAGTGCGCCGCGACCCCCTTCATGCTGACGCGCGCGTCGTTGTGGCAGTCGGCGCAGGCCTTGTTTGCGGTGCCGGACTTGCGCGTCCACAAGGCCTCGCCGTCGAGCACAGACAGCATGCCGGGATTGGCGGTGTCCTCGTCCTGCATCGCCTTGCTGTCCGGGCTCATGAAGCTGTAGCCCGAGCGGCGTTCGGATCGCGGGATCTCGGTCGCGAGCGCGGCGCTCGCCATCGCCGTCAGCAGCGCGATGCAGACCGCAATCTTCATTCGACTGATATCGAAGCTTGCGCGGTCTCCGAAAATCCCTTGTCGCCGATCCACTCGAATTCGAACTTGCCGCTCTCGGTCACAGTGGTGAAGAAGGTGATGAACGGATTGGCCGCGATCGCAGGATAAAGATCGGCACGGAACACTTCCTCGCCGTTGAAGCGGCAAGTGAAGCTCGTGATGATGTCGCGCGGCACCACGCTGCCCGAGGCGGTGTGGCGATAGCCGGTCTCCATGATGTGCGACATCAGTGTCTTGATCTCGATGACACTGCCGCGCTTGGCCTTGGCCGGGACATTGATCAGGGCCGACGGCATCAGATCGCCTCCTCGGTGCAGGCGGCGAGCGTCACCACGACGTCGGCGGTTGCCGACCAGAACGTGTCGTCGGATAGCCGCGCGATGGCGGTGACCTTCTGGCTGTCGGCGAGGCGGATGCGGGTTGAGACCTGGGCGCGTCCGGCGCGCGGGCCGAGATGGAAATTACCGATGTTCGGCTGCGGGTTCTTCTCGTTGAAGACATGGATGCTCTTTACATACGCGTCCGCAGTCATCGGGCTGGTGACGCTGACCGTCATCGGCACCGTGTTGCCGTTCTCGACCAGCGGCGGAATGTCGAGCTTGACCTTGCCGGTGTGCACATTGGCCTCGCCGACGACATTGCGGATCGCAGCCGACAGCATTGCCGGCGTCGCGTCCACGGGGCGCACGATCACCAGCACAGCGGCACCGCCAGCGAGAGTCAGGAATGTGCGGCGTGTGGTATGGTCGGAATTCGCCATCGCTTGTCCTAGTTCCTTAGCGTGACCAGATACGCCACGATATCCTCGATCTGCTCGGCCGACAGGATCGGCTTGCCGCGCCAGGAGGTGCCGACACGCGCGAGTCCGTCGACGCGATAGTAGGACGGCATGATCGTCGCCGCATTGAGATGCGACGCATCGACCAAGCGGAGCCGCAATTGTCCCTCCGACCAGCGGCTGCCGCTGCCGGCGAGGTTTGGCGCAAGGTCGCCCTGGAACGCCTGCTCGGGAAATGGGCCGCTGTGACAGAGGATGCAAGTGGAGGAACGCTCGACGATCAGCGCACGGCCGCGTGCGGCGTCGCCTTTGGTTCCTGTCAGCGAGGCTGGAATCGCATCGCCCGCGACGGTGTAGGACCGTAGCTCCTCGGCGTATGCGGGCCAGCAGGCCGCGAACAGTCCGGCGGCGAGAAGCATTGTGCGGGCGAGCCTAGCCAAAGGCCTCTCCCGTGATCCTCTTGAACCAGTGGAGCGCTTGGTCAGCTTCTTGCTGGCGCGCCTCGCGCGGCGCGTCGACCGGGCTCGTGGTGACCTCGGCCTCGGCGTACTGATCTTCCTTCGGCTGATAAACGCCCTTCAGCGAGAAAGCGTAGCCGGGAGCGACCGTGTTGTAGCAGGCGCCATCGAGCCGCGGCGTCTCCGGCGCCTTGCCCGCCAGGGAGGTGACGATCGCGGCCGCGCAGGCACGGCCTTGCGCCGCCGCGGCGGAGGCAGATTTCGGGATGCCGCCTGCGATCGCGGCATCGCCGATGACGTGGATGTTGGGAGCGAGCTTTGAAGCAAAGCTGACGGGATCGATCGGGCACCAACCGGTGTGGTCGGCGGCGCCGGCGATGTCAGCGATGCGGCCGGCTTTTTGCGGCGGGATCACATTGGCAACCGCGGCGGTATAGTTGCCGAAGTCGGTGACGATCTCATTTGTCGTCAGATCGACCGACGTCACCCGTCCGCCCTGCGACAGCGCAATCCGTTCGATCATGCCGGGATAGAGCTCCGCCCAGGCCTTCTCGAACAGCTTCTGCTGCGAGTAATTGTCTTTCGCGTCGAGCACCAGGATTTTCGACTTCGGCTTGTTCGCCTTCAGATAATGCGCGATCAGGCTGGCGCGCTCGTAAGGCGCGGGCGGACAGCGCAGCGGCGCGGCGGGGACTGCGATCACGACGAGGCCGCCATCGTCCATGGCTTCAAGCTGCTTGCGCAGTAGCATAGTTTGCTCGCCGGCCTTCCAGGCGTGCGGCATCTTCTCGGCCGCTGCCTCGTCATAGCCGGAGAGGGCGTCGAAGCGCATGTCGATGCCGGGGGCCAGCACCAGCCGATCATAGGACAGCGTCGTGCCGTCAGCGAGCGCGATGCCGCGCGCCTGAGCATCGACCTTCGTCGCCGCCTGCGCGGCGACCGTAATGCCGTCGGCCGCAACCTTGTCATAGGTGAATTGCTGCGCGGCAAGCTCGCGCAGACCCGCGATCACCTCGTTGCTGAACGGGCAGGCGGTGAAAGTCCTGTTCGGCTCGATCAGCGTGACCTGGAGCTTTGTGTCGAGCCGCCGCAGCGCCCGCGCGCAGGCCGCGCCGCCGAAGCCGCCGCCGATCACCGCGATGCGCGGCGCCGCCTGCGCCAGCGCCGGACGCGCCAGGGCGGCCGCTGCGACGGCAGCGGCGCCACGGATCACATCCCTGCGCGTCTGATGACGCGTGACGGCCATGCACGAGAATCCGAAAAAAGGAAGCGGCGGCCGGTTGCGGCCGCCGCTTCGGGTTTGATCAGGCGAAGCTGATGTTCTGGTTGCGCAGCGGGAAGCTGCGGATGCGCTTGCCCGTCGCCGCGAAATAGGCGTTCAGCACCGCCGGCGCCGCAACGCCGATGGTCGGCTCGCCGACGCCGCCCCAGAACCCGCCGCTCGGCACCATCACCGCTTCCACCTTCGGCATCTCGTTGATGCGCATCGAGTTGTAGGTGTCGAAATTGGTCTGCTCGATGCGGCCGTCCTTCACCGTGCAGCCGCCGTAGAACAGCGCGCTGAGGCCGTAGACGAAGGAGCCCGCGATCTGCCGTTCCACCTGCGCCGGATTGACGACATAGCCGGGGTCGGTGGAGGCGACGATGCGATGCACCTTGATCTTGCTGCCGTCGGTGACCGAGATCTCGGCGGCGCCGGCAACATAGCTGCCATAGCCCATCACCTGCGCGATGCCGCGATAGACGCCCTGCGGCGCCGGCGTGCCCCAGCCGATCTTCTCGGCCACGGCATTGAGCACGGCGAGATGCTTGGGGTGCTTGCCCATCAGCTTGCGGCGGAATTCGAGCGGGTCCTGGCCGACGGATAGCGCCAACTCGTCCATGAAGCATTCCATGTAGATCGCGTTGTGATTGACGTTGACGCCGCGCCAGAAGCCCGGCGGGACGTGCGGGTTGCGCATCGAATGCTCGACCAGAAGGTTCGGTACCGAGTAGCCGATCGCGGCTTCGCCGGCCTGCGCGACGCCCTGGAACGCGGCGGGGTCCATGCCGTTCTGCAATGCTTCCGGGCGCACCGAGAACAGGATGGATTGGCCCGACAGCCGGTAATGCAGCGCGACCAGGTTGTTGTCGGCATCGAATGCGCCGGTCAGCTTGCACTGCGTGATCGGGTGATACTTGCCGTGCTGCATGTCCTCCTCGCGCGACCACAACAGCTTGATCGGCGTGCCCGGCATCTGCTTGGCGATCGCCACCGCCTGCCGCACATAGTCGGTCATGCCGCGCCGGCCGAAGCCGCCGCCAAGCATCAGCTTATGCACGTCGACCTTCTCCGCCGGCAGGCCGGAGGCCTCGAGCGCCGCGGCGAAGGCCGCCTCGCCATTCTGCGTGCCGCACCACACCTCGCATTTGTCAGGCGTGTAGAGCACGGTGGCGTTCATCGGCTCCATCGTGGCGTGGTTCTGATAGGGATAGCTGTAGACCGCCTCGACCTTCTTGGCAGCAGCAGCGATCGCCGCCTTGGCATCGCCGTTCTGGTTGCCGATGTAGGCCGGCTGCGCATTGTCGAGACCTTCGGCGAGCCATGTCGCGATCGTCTCGCTGGAGACCTTGGCGTTGGGGCCTTCGTCCCAGACGATCGGCAGCGCATCCAGCGCGGTCTTGGCGTGCCACCAGGTGTCGGCGACGACGGCAACGGCGCTGTCGCCGACCTGCATCACCTGCTTGACGCCCTTCATGCCGGCGATCTTGGCTTCATCAAAGCTCTTCACCTTGCCGCCGAACACCGGGCAGTCCTTGATCGCGGCGTTCAGCATGCCCGGCAGCTTGACGTCGATGCCGTAGATCATCTTGCCGGTGGTCTTGTCGACGGTATCGAGCCGCTTCAGGCCCTTGCCGGCGATGGTCCAGTCCTTCGGGTCCTTCAGCTTGACGTCGGCGGGCGGCTCGAGCTTGGCCGCGGCTTCCGCGACCTTGCCGTAGGTCGTCGTCTTGCCCAAGGCCGTGTGGGTGATGACGCCGTTGGAGACCTTGCACTCCGAGGCCGGCACCTTCCACTCGTTGGCCGCCGCCTGGATCAGCATCACGCGCGCGGTGGCGCCGCCCTTGCGGACATAGTCCTGCGAGGTGCGGATGCCGCGGCTGCCGCCGGTCGAGAAATCGCCCCAGGCCCGCTTGCGGGCGACGCTCTGGCCGGGCGTCGGATATTCGGTGGTGACCTTCGACCAGTCGCATTCCAGCTCTTCGGCGACGAGCTGGGCGAGGCCGGTGAGCGTGCCCTGGCCCATCTCGGAGCGGGCGATGCGGATCACCACGGTGTCGTCGGGCCGGATCACGACCCAGGCATTGACCTCGGGCGCGCCGTCGGCCGCGCGCACGACGGCGGGGCCGCCGAACGGCAGATCGAGGCCGAGTGCAAGGCCGGCGCCGGCGGTTGCGGTGCCGATCACGAAGGCGCGGCGATTGAGCTTTGGCATGACGTGCTGGTTCATCGCTGCGTCCTTATGCGTTCGCGGCAGCATGGATCGCCTCGCGCACCTGCTGGAAGGTGCCGCAGCGGCAGATATTGGTGATGGCGTCGTTGATGTCGTCGTCGGTCGGTTTCGGATTGTCCTTCAAGAGCGCCGCGACGGCCATGATCATGCCGCTCTGGCAATAGCCGCATTGCGGCACGTCGCTGGCGATCCAGGCGAGCTGCACCTTGTGCATCACGCCGCCCGCCGCGAGACCCTCGATCGTGGTGATCTCCTTGCCGGCCGCCTCGCTCACCGTCACGCCGCAGGAGCGCATCGCGACGCCGTCGACATGCACGGTGCAGGCGCCGCATTGGGCGATCCCGCAGCCGTATTTGGTCCCTGTCAGTCCGACGTTCTCTCTGATAGCCCACAACAGTGGCGTGTCGTCCTCGACGTCTACTGTGATTGTCTTGCCGTTGATTTTGAGGTTTGCCATCGCGATCCCCTGAATGGTCCGATCCTCCGACCGGACTGCGGGGCGATGTTGGCCTTGAAACTGGAACGGTTCAAATCAAGAAAATGCGCTCGCAGCGCGAAAGAAAGTTGATGCTGTGGTGTTTGGCCGCGGACTGTGCGCGCCGCATACCTGTCATGACTTTTGCGGCGAAGCGACCGCGAGGCGCAGGAAGCTCATGACGCCGCCGAGCGCGGCAAATCCGGCACCCAGCGCCAGCGCCACGGTCGCGCCCTCACGATCGGCCAACGCGAAGCAGAGCGCGGCGAGGGCGGCGCCGATGGTCTGCCCGGTCAGCCGCGCGGTCGCGACGATGCCGCTCGCGCTGCCGCTGCGATGCGACGGCGCGCTCGACATGATCGCCTTCATGTTCGGGGTCTGGAAGAAGCCGAAGCCGATGCCGCAGATCATCGTGCGCCAGACGATGTTGGCGACGCTGGGCTCGGCCGGCAGGGTCGCGAGCAGCACCATGCCAAGTCCGAGCAGCAGCATGCCGATGCCGCCGAGGATGCCGGCCGGATAGCGATCCGACAGCCGGCCGCCGATCGGCGCCATGAAGGCGACCACCAGCGGCCAGGGCGTCATGAAGAAGCCGGTCTCGACTTGCGAGCGGTGCAATATGTCCTCGAAGTAGAACGGCAGCGATACGAAGGCGAGGCCCTGCACAGCGAATGAGCAGACGGCGGTCGCGGCCGACAGTGCGAAGATCGGCCGCCGGAACAGGTCGATCGGCAGCATCGGCGCCGGATGATCGGCATGCCGCCGGGTCAGGATCCAGCCGATCACCAGCGCGCCGACCAGCTCGGCGATGACGAGCGCCGGCGCAGCCTTGTGCGCGGCGCTGCCGATGCCGATGATGAAGAGGCCGAGACAGGCGCAGGCCAGCGCCGCGCCGGTGAAATCGAAAGCGTGGGTGGCGCGCGGCGTCGTCGGCAGCGTCTTCATGCCGATCAGTAACGCGACGATGCCGAAGGGAATGTTGACGGCGAACAGCCAGGGCCATGGTCCGAGCGCGAGGATTCCGGAGGCGATGGTCGGCCCCAGCGTAAAGGCGGTCGCGACCACCAGCGCATTGTGGCCGAAGCCGCGGCCGTGCATCCGGCTCGGATAGACGAAGCGCACCAGCGCGGTGTTGACGCTCATCAGGCCGCTGGCGCCGAGCCCTTGCAGGGTGCGCGCAATCAGCAGGCTCGGCAGCGACCACGCCAGCGCACAGCCGAGTGACGCCAATGTGAACAGCAGCAGGCCGCCGAGATAGATTCGCTGATGGCCGACGATCTCGCCGAGCGCGCCGAGCGGCAGCAGCGTCGCGACCAGCGCGATCTGATAGACGTTGACGACCCAGACCACTTCCGCAGGGCTGACATGCAGATCGCTCGCGATCGCCGGCAGCGCGATATTGGCGATCGCGGTATCGAGCGAGGCCATCGCCAGCGCCGTTAAGATCGCGGCCACCGCCCAGCGCCGGCGTTCCCAAGTCAGTCCATCGGTGATCGGCGCTGCTGCCGCGGTGGTCGGGGTCTTCTCGAGCATGCCTGAAAATGTCTCCGGGACCGCCATGTACTACGCCGGCATCCCGTTCCCCAGCCGCGGCATTGCATGATGCGTATGCGAAGCGGCCTAGCCGGAAGTGTCAAAAGTCCCGCCGCGGACCGAACAGATATCCTTCGATGGCGCGCAGCACCCGGCGGCTGGCCGCAACCTGCGAGAGGCCGTTTTGAAGCGCGTGGTCGACCATGGCGCGGCTGATCACGATCAAATCCTCGACGGCGTCATCGCCGACCGGCCTTGCTATCTCACGACGATGCCGGGCCAGCAGGGCGGCGATCAGTTCCTTCAATTCGCCGGCCGCTGACGCGCCCGATGACGCCGGGCGCAGCCGATCCTCCTCGGCCTCCAGAATGCGATTGAGCCCGGCCCGCTCAGCATGTGCCTCGAACTGGGCCCGAACGATCAGGTTGAGCGACGCCGTCAGGCTCTTGCCCTCGGATGCCGCGACCGCATCCCTGACTTTCGCCAGCAACGCGTCCTCGAACCTGCCGATCAATGCCAGCGTCAGCGCGTCCTTGTTGGGGAAGTACTGGTACACCGATCCGACGCTGATCCCGCCGCGCTCGGCCACCGCATTGGTGTTGTAGCCCTCAAGCCCGCGCGCCTCCAAAACGCGAGCCGCCGCTTCCAGAATCACCGCCACGGTTTCCCGCGAACGCTGCTGAAGCGGCTGTTTCCGGGCCTTTGTACGCCGCTTCGCCGGCATGAGGGCATCTCCCAAAACGCGAGTTGTGGAATATGAGCAATTGCTCACATTATGGCCGTGAAAGGAGAACCGATCAATGGTGACACTGCAAACGACCTCGTCCCCCGTGCTTCCTGAACACGAGGGCGATCCGCACAGGTTTCATATCTTCGTCATGGTCAAGACCACGCGGCACTGGCTCGATCTGAAGACCGAGCAGCGCCTCGCCTTCCTGCATGAGGAGGTCATTCCCTTGCTCCGGCGCCGTCCGGAGCTGAAGGTGCGCTGGTTTGAGCCGGAGGCCTTCTCGACCAGGGCGACCGACGTCATGATCTGCGAGACCGATGACCTCTCGGCCTGGGCGTGGTTCTGCGACCATCTGCGGGAGACGAGGTTCTGGGACCACTATTTCGAAGTGCTCGACATCATGCCGGCGCTCGAAGGCAATTACCTTGCCTAGAATGCCGAAGCCGGCCCGGACTGTTCCGGGCCGGCGTCCCGAACCACATATTCGGCGTCGTCCATGCGAAAGCAGGGACCCATAACCACAAATGCCGATTGTTGAACGATGCTGGGACGACGAGTCCCGTTCTCTACACCCGCTGCGGCGCATAGGTCCCTGCTTTCGCAGGGACGACGCTCAGATTGTGGCCCGCGAGCGCGATCAATCCGAATTCATGTTCCCGCGGTGCGTCACAGAAACGCGCTGAAGCGACTTTCGGATAGCTTGCGTCACAGTCGCGATCGACTAACCTTGGTATACAAGCAGGCTCGGCGTCAGATCGGGCCGCAAGAGGGAACGCGCATTGCACGGACAGGCCGACCGGCGCAGCGAAGCCATGCGAAGCGCCAGCGAGGGAACTCGCCGCCGCGCGTTCACCGGCCTCTGGGTCGCGGCATTGCTGGCGATCCTGACCTTCCTGGTCATCTATCCCGTCTTCATGCTGCTGCTCGGCGCGCTCACCGACACCAATCCGGTGGTCGACGGCATCGGTCTCAGCCTGAGCCATTTGTCGATCGCCAATTTCCTCGCCGTGCTGGCCAATCCGAATGTCGCCGAAGCGCTGCTCAACACGCTGATTGCCTGCGGCGGCGGCACGGCGATCGCGGTCGCGATCGGGCTCCTGTTTTCCTGGATCGTGGTGCGCACCAACACGCCGTTCAAGGGCTTCATCGCCGCGGCCAGCATCCTGCCGCTGTTCGCGCCGCCGCTGGTCGCGGGCGTGGCCTGGGCCATCCTCGGTTCGCCGAAGACCGGCTTGATCAACACGATGTTCAAGTGGATGGGCTCCGACCTGCGCGTCGATCTTTATTCGATGTGGGGCCTGGTGTTCGTGTTCGGCATCTACTACGCGCCCTATGTCTACATGTTCACCTCGTCGGCGCTGCGCAACATGGACCCGAGCCTGGAGGAGGCCGCGGAAATCTCCGGCGCGAGCCCGGTCGCGACCCTGTTCACGGTGACGTTCCCGCTGATCATGCCGGCAATCGTCTCGGGCATGCTGCTGTCGTTCATCGTGATGCTCGGCATCTACGGTATCCCGGCCGTGCTCGGGGCGCCGACCAACCTGAACGTGCTCACCACCTACATCTTCAAGCTCACCAACTGGTCGCCGCCGCTCTACAACACCGCGGCGGCGGTCGCGATCATCCTGATGGTGGTCACCGGGCTCCTGGTCTATCTGCAGCAGAAATTGCTGAGCGGACGCAGCTATACCACCGTCGCGGGCAAGGCGTTCCGGCCGCGCAGCCTCGATCTCGGCCCATGGCGCTGGCTTACCTTCGCGATCGGCATCGTCTACCTCCTCATCGTCGTGGTGCTGCCGTCGCTGGCGCTGATCGTCGCGGCGTTCCGCAAGTTCATGTTCATCCGCGACGTCGCGAGCCTGTTCGACATGCGGCAATACTCGCTGACGCATTTCGAGAGCATCTTCGACAATCCGTTGACGATGCGGTCGATCTACAATGCGGTCGAGGTCGGCGTCATCACGGCTGTGGTCGGCGGCGCGCTCGCCTTTGCGATCGGCTACACCATCCATCGCACCCGCGTCAGCGGGCGCGGCGCCATCGACCTGATCTCGACCCTGCCGGTCGCGATCCCCGGACTGGTGGTCGGCGTCGCCTATCTCTGGGCCTGGATCGGCGTGCCGGGCGGGCTCTACGGCACGATCTGGATTCTCGCGCTGGCCTTCATTGCGCGCTTCATGCCGGACACCGTGAAGGCGCTGTCGACCTCGTTCCTGCAAATCCACCGCGAGCTCGAGGAGGCGGCCTGGGTCTGCGGCAAGGGCGTGCTCGGCACCATCAGGACCATCGTGCTGCCGCTGGCGCGGCCGGGCGTGCTGGCGTCGATGACGCTGCTGTTCGTGCTGGCGATCCGCGAGCTCGGCTCGTCGCTGTTTCTCTACACCAGCAACACCATGGTGATGTCGGTGCTGCTGCTCGACTATTACGAAGGCGGCAATATCGGCAAGACCGCGGCCTTTAGCCTAGTGCAGACGGTGCTGCTCGGTGTCCTGATCGGGGGCGCCAACTGGCTGTCGCGTGGATCAGCGCAGGGCAACGTGGCGCGGACCGGATAACAACGAATAAGCGGAGGATTGCGATGGATAGACGAACCTTCACCACACTGGCCTTGGCAAGCGTGGCGGCGCTTGCATTGGCGCCTGCGGCACAGGCGCAGGAGTTCGGCTCGGCAGAGTTGATCGCGGCGGCCAAGTCCGAAGGCAAGCTCGTCTTTTACACCGCGAACTTCGCCGAGATCGAGCAGCAGGTGATCAAGGCCTTCAACAAGCGCTTTCCCGAGATCAAGGTCGAGATGGTCCGCGCGCCCGGCGGCCAGCTGATTACCCGCGTCAAGACGGAGGCTGCGGCCGGCAAGCTGATCGCCGATGTCGTCGACCATTCCGACCGCGCGCTGATGCAGCCGCTGGAAGACCTGTTCCAGGATTACGCGCCGCCGAACGCGGCCGATTACGATCCGCATGCGCTGATCTCGCCGAAATACTGGCCGCGCGCGACGATCGCCTGGTCGATCGCCTACAACACCGAGTTGGTGAAGGATCCGCCGAAATCCTGGATGGATCTGACCAAGCCGCAATATGATAAGTTGATCGGGCAGGTGTTCGCGCAGTCCGGCGGCACCACCTGGACGCGGATCATGTTCGAGCGCCAGGTGCTCGGCGAAGACTACTGGGCCAGGCAGGCCGCGACCCATCCGGTGCTGTATCCCTCCGGCGCGCCGACCGCCGATGCGCTGGTGCGCGGCGAGATCGCGATCGCGCCGCTGCTCTACAACGTGATCTACCAAAAGAAGAAGGACGGTGCGCCGATCGAGATCTTCTTTCCGCCTGAAGGTGCTCCGGTCAACCCCTACGCGACCGGGATTCCGAAGACGGCGGCTCACCCCAACGCAGCAAAGCTGTTCCTGAACTGGTGCCTGTCCAGGGAAGGACAGACCTTCATGATCAAGGAGCTCGGCAATCTCACATCCCTGAAGGCGCCGCCGGCATACCCGGAGGGGTTCGATCCAAAGGTGGTCAAGCTCTGGTATCCGAAGTTCGACGAGTATGTGAAGCTGCATGCGGCGTGGGTCGCGGACTGGGACAAGACGTTTGGCTACCGGCAATAGGCTGATGGATAGGCTGATGGTGCGACGATGACGGCGACGCTCGAAGTCACCGATCTCAGGAAGCAGTTTTCGATCGGCCGCCCGGCCATCGACGGCGTCAGCTTTGGCGTGCCGGCCGGCGAGATCGTGGTGCTGCTGGGGCCGTCCGGCTGTGGCAAGACCACGACGCTGCGCTGCGTCGCCGGGCTCGAGCATCCGACGGGTGGCGAGATCAGCATTTCAGGGCGCGTGGTCTCGTCGCCGGCAAGCGGCATCCTCGTGCCGCCGCGTTCGCGCGATCTCGGCATGGTGTTCCAGTCCTATGCGGTGTGGCCGCATATGACGGTGCGGCAGAACGTGATCTATCCGCTGAAGCACCGCAAGATCGGGCGCATCGATGCCGCCCGCATGGTCGAGGAGGCGCTGGCGCTGGTCGGACTGTCCGACTATACCGACCGGCCGGTGGTGGCGTTGTCGGGCGGCCAGATGCAGCGCGTCGCGCTGGCGCGCAGCATGGTGTACCGGCCGCAGCTCCTGCTGCTCGACGAGCCGCTGTCGAACCTCGATGCCAAACTGCGCCTGCGGCTGCGCGACGACCTTCGCGTCATCCTCAAGCAGACCGGCATGACCGCGCTCTACGTCACCCACGACCAGGCCGAGGCGGTCGTGCTGGGCGACCGGATCGGCGTGATGCGCGACGGCAAGCTGTTGCAGATGGACACGCCCGACGTGATCTACAATCGTCCGGCCGATCTGTTCGTCGCCAATTTCACCGGCGCCACCAACGAGCTCGCGGGCACGCTCGTCACATGCAACGGCCGCTATGGCGTGGTCGATTTCGGCGACGGCCGGCAAGGCGAGGTGGCCTTGTGCCAGACGCTTAATCCCGACGAGAAAGTGCGGATTGCGCTGCGGCCCGAGAACATCGCGATCGGACGGCCGGACGGCGCCAATACGTTCTCGGCCAAGGTGCTCGACCGCAGATATCAGGGCACCCAGACCGCCTACAGCATCGAGCTGTTCGGCAAACGGCTGGAAGCAGTCGAACTCGGCACCGCCGCGCGGCATCAGGTCGGTGTCGAGGCACAGGTCGCTTTGCCGCGCGAATGCCTGTGGGCCTACCGCGACAGCGGCCCGGCATCGCATGACTAGCGTGACCGCGGCCGTCGTCGGTTCGCAATGAGGTGATGCAGCCCGTGCCGACGGTTCGCCCGTTAGCCTTCCTCCACCAGCGCACGGATGCTGCGGGCGAGTCCGAGGATGCGCGGGCCGCATTCGCGCTCGATCTGCTCGGCGCTGAAGCGGAAGGAGGGGACGCCGCAATTGACCGACAGGCATTCACCGCTCGGCGTGCGATAGAGTGGCGCGGCGACGCCGAAGATCTCGCGCCGCCATTCGCCGAGCGAGACGGCAAAGCCGCGCTCGCGGCACAATTCGATGTCGGGCAAGGTGCGCTTCTGCACGTAATCGAACTCGTCGGGGCGCTCGGCCTTGACGCGCGCGACATAGGCGCTGAGCTCGTCCTCGGTGAACAGCGACAGCAGCGCGCGCCCGACCGCGGTCGGCGCCAGCGTGCTGACAAAGCCGACGTCGGGCACATGCGGCGCCGTATCCGTCGTGCGCAGCGTCTCGACATAGATGAAGTCGATGCCGAACGGCATCGCGATCGACACCGTGCCGCCGGCATAGGTCGCGAAGTCGCGCATCAGCGGACGCGCGAGTTGGCGTACCTTCAGCGAAGACAGCACGGGGTAGGCGGCGGCGAGCGCGCCCAGCCCAAGCACGAAACGGCCCTTGGTGTCGCGCCTGAGATAGCCGAGCTGCTCGAGTGTGTAGGTCAGCCGCGACACCGTCGGCCGCGACAGGCCGGTATGCAACGCGAGTTCGGCGTTCGACAACGAGCCGGGATGACGGCGAAACGCGGCCAGCACGTCGAGCCCATGGGCCAGGGTGGTGGCGAAGGACGGATCCGCCTGAACCTCGGCAGGGGAAGATGCTGTCATAGGGAATATTGGTCTCAGGGGGCCGGATTTGTCAATATATCGGAATGAATTTGCAAATCGTGTCGATATCGGTTTATCTACGGGGAATAAGGACAAGGAACCGGTGGAGTGAGGCGCCTTCCGATGACGATGACCGAGCAAGACCGAGACGCAAAACCATCCGTGATCGACAAGGAGCGGCTGCGCCTGAAATATCAGGAGGAGCGCAACAAGCGGCTGCGTCCCGACGGCAATGACCAGTATCTCCAGATCAAGGGCCAGCTCGCGCATTATCTCGACGATCCCTACACGCCGGTCGTCGAGCGCGCGCCGAAGACCGATCACGTTACCTTCGCCTTCATCGGCGGCGGCTTTGCCGGGCTCGCCACCGCGGCGCGGCTGACCGAGGCCGGGATTAAGGATGTCCGCATTGTCGAGAAGGGCGGCGATTTCGGCGGCACATGGTACTGGAACCGGTATCCCGGCGCGCAGTGCGACACGGCGTCGATGGTCTACATGCCGCTGCTCGAAGAGACCGGCCACATGCCGTCGGAGAAATACGCGCATGCGCCCGAGATCCTCGCGCACTGCCAGCGGATCGGCCGGCAGTTCAATCTCTACGACAATGCGCTGTTCCACACCGAGGTGACGAGCCTCGATTGGGACGCGGCGCAATCGCGCTGGATCATCCGCACCACGCGGGGCGACGCCTTCACCGCGCAATATGTCGGCATCGGCACCGGCCCGCTGCACGTGCCGAAGCTGCCCGGCATTCCCGGCATCGAGCGCTTCAAAGGCCACTCGTTCCACACCAGCCGCTGGGATTACGACTACACCGGCGGCGATCCCAAGGGCGCGCTGATGGAGAGGCTTGCCGACAAGCGCGTCGGCATCATCGGCACCGGCGCGACCTCGGTGCAATGCATTCCGCACCTCGCACGCGCCTGCAAGGAGCTCTACGTATTCCAGCGCACGCCATCGTCGGTCGATGTGCGCGGCAATGGCCCGATCGATCCGGGCTGGTTCGCCGAGATCGCGACGCCGGGCTGGCAACAGCGCTGGCTGGAGAATTTCACCGCCAACCAGGCCGGCGGATCGGCCGACGAAGACTTGGTGCAGGACGGCTGGACCGATCTGTCGAAGCGGATCCGCGCCAAGATCATGCTGCTGCCGCGCGAGCAGCGGAGCGTGGAAAACATGCGGGCGGCGTTCGAGGATTCCGACTTCGAGAAGATGGAGGAAATCCGCAACCGGATCGACACCATCGTCCGCGATGCCGACACCGCCAAGAATCTCAAGGCCTGGTACGGCCAGCTCTGCAAGCGGCCGTGCTTCCACGACGCCTATCTTCAGGCGTTCAACACCCCTGGCACCCATCTGGTCGATACCGACGGCAAGGGCGTCGAGGAGATCACCGAGAACGGGATCGTCGTCGCGGGCAAGGAATATCAGCTCGATTGCATCATCTATGCGTCGGGATTCGAGGTCGGTACCGAGTACAAGCGCCGCGCGGGCTTCGATCTCACCGGCCGCGATGGCGTCAAGCTCTCGGAACATTGGGCCGAGGGCATGCGCACCAAGCACGGCATCCACGTGCACGGCTTCCCCAACGTGTTCTTCGTGCAGCCGACCCAGGGCGCCAATCTGATCTCCAATGTGCCGCACAATCTGACCGAAGCGGCGCGGACCATCGCGCTGATGGTCGGCCACGCGCAGGACAACGGCTTCAAGGAAATCGAAGTCAGCAAGGAAGCCGAGGATCGCTGGGTCGAACTGCTGCTGACCGGCGTCGGCCGGATGATCGGCGGCCCGAATTGCACGCCCGGCTACTACAACAATGAGGGCCGTGAGCCCGGTCCCGCGGCCAAGCTCAATGTCGGCCATCCCTCGGGCGCGCTGGCCTACTTCAAATATATCGACAACTGGCGCCGCAGCGGCCAGTTCGAGGGCGTGCAATTCCGCTGAGGAAGGCGCGATCGGAACGGATGTTCGCCAAACGAGGAGTGCTTGAGTAATGACCCAGCCAACCGCAGGTGAAGCGTCGCACGAAGGTCCGAAGGCGGCATCCGCGCCGGTCATCGAGCAGCACGAGGCGACGCTGAAGGCGCTGCCGTTCGCCGACACCAGAGATTTCGAGGACGCCGCGCGCGGCTTCCTCGGCACCATCGAGAACGCACGCGTCACCTCGGCCCAGGGCAGGGTGGTCTGGAGCCTCGAGCCCTACGGATTCCTGTCGGAGGAGAAAGCGCCCGCGACCGTTGATCCGAGCCTGTGGCGGCAGTCGCGGCTCAACATGCATCACGGCCTGTTCGAGGTGGTGCCGGGCGTCTACCAGGTGCGCGGGCTCGACATCGCCAACATGACGCTGATCGAGGGCGACAAGGGCGTCATCGTGGTCGACACGCTGACCTCGATCGAGGGCGCGCGCGCCGCGATGGAATTGTACTTCCGGCATCGCGGCAAGCGGCCGGTCGCCGCCGTGATCTTCACGCATACCCACACCGACCATTGGGGCGGCGCGCGCGGCGTGCTCGACGACGCCATGCTGGCGGCGGGCGTACCGATCATCGCGCCGAACTTCTTCATGGAGCACGCGGTCTCCGAGAACATCATCGCGGGGCCGGCGATGCTGCGCCGGGCGCAATACCAGTTCGGGCCATTCCTCGCCAAGGGCGTGCGCGGCCATGTCGACTGTGGCCTCGGCAAGACCATGGCGGCGGGCGGCGTGGCGCTGCTGCGGCCGACCGACCTGATCATCGCGACCGGCGACAGGCGCGTGATCGACGGCGTCGAGTTCGAATTTCACATGGCGCCGAACAGCGAGGCGCCGGCGGAGATGCATTTCTTCATCCCGCGCTACAAGCTGTTGAACCTCGCGGAGAACTGCACCCACAATTTCCACAATCTGCTGCCGTTCCGCGGCGCCGATGTGCGCGATGCGCTGGCCTGGTCGAAATATCTCGGCGAGGCGCTGCAGATGTGGGGCGGCAAGGCGGAAGCGATGTGCGGCCAGCATCACTGGCCGGTGTGGGGACAGGCGCGGATTGACACCATGATCCGCGAGCAGCGCGACCTCTACAAATACGCGCATGACCAGACCATCCGTCTGATGAACCACGGGCTCAACGCGGCCGAGATCGCCGAGACGATCCGACTGCCACAGAGTCTGGAGGGCGCCTGGCACGGCCGCGGCTATTACGGCCATATCAGGCACAATGTGAAGGCGATCTACCAGAAATATCTCGGCTGGTATGACGCCAATCCGGTCAACCTCGATCCGCTGCCGCCGGTCGAGGCCGGCAAGAAGTATGTCGAGTATATGGGCGGCGCCGACGCGATCCTGAAACGCGCTGCGGCGGATTTTGCCAGGGGCGAATTCCGGTTCGTCGCGCAGGCCGTCAGTCATCTCGTGTTCACCGAGCCTGATAATCAGGCCGCGCGTTCGCTCCTCGCCGATACGTTCGAGCAGCTCGGCTACGCCGCGGAAAGCTCGACCTGGCGCAACGCCTATCTGTTCGGCGCGCAGGAACTGCGGCAGGGCATGCCGAAGACGCCGCCGCGCTCGGCGATGCCGCGCGAGACGCTGGCTGCGCTGCGCACCGAGCAGCTTTGGGACGTACTCGGCATCCGCCTCAACGGTCCCAAAGCCGAAGGCAAGCGCATCGTGCTGAACTGGAGTTTTACCGACACCGGGGAGACCTTCGTGCTCAATCTCGAGAATTCCGCCCTGACCTACGTTGGGGGTGCGCAGGCGGCCGATGCGCAGGCGAGCTTCACGCTGGCGCGCAGCGTGCTCGACGAGGTCATCGCCAAGCTGACCACGTTCCCGGACGCCGTAGACGCCGGCAAGATCAAGGCATCAGGCGAGCCGCAGCGGCTCTATGAATTGATGGCGCTGATGGACGAATTCCCGCGTATGTTCGAGATCGTCGAGCCGAAGCGGACGGTGGTGACGTAGGGCCGCACATGCAGAACAACGACCGTCACCCTGAGCAGCCGCGTAGCGGTGTCTCGAAGGGTCGATGGCCCGGCTGGTGGCCGTGCATCCTTCGAGACGCGCTTCGCGCTCCTCAGCGACGGTTCGATAGTCGGGCCTCTCAAATCCCGAGATACGCCGCCTGCACCTGCTTGTTGCCCGCGAGCTCGGCGCTGGCGCCCTGCATGATCACGTTGCCGCTTTCCAGCACATAGGCGCGCTGCACCAGCGACAATGCGCGGCTGACATTCTGCTCGACCAAGAGGATCGCGGTGCCCATCCTGTGGATATCGCCGATCTTCTCGAAGGTCACGTCGGTCATCACCGGGGCGAGGCCGAGCGAGGGCTCGTCCAGCATCAGAAGGCGGGGCTTCAGCATCAGCCCGCGGCCGACCGCGACCATCTGCTGCTCGCCGCCGCTCATGGTGCCGGCGAACTGTTTCCTGCGGTCGGCGAGCCGCGGGAAGATGCTGTAGACGAGCTCCATCGTGCGCGCGCGATCCGCCTTGGCCTTCGGCGTGTAGGCGCCGATCTCGAGATTCTCCTGCACAGTCATTTCCGGGAACACCTGGCGGCCTTCCGGGACATGCGCGATGCCGAGCTCGGGAATCCGGTAGGGCGGCAGCGTGGCGAGGTCGACGCCGTCGAACGTGACCTTGCCGCCGAACAGCTTGACGAGGCCGGAGACGGCGCGCAGCGTCGTGCTCTTGCCGGCGCCATTGGCGCCTAGCAGGCCGACGGCTTCGCCTTCGCCGATGGAGATGCTGACATCGGTGATGGCAGGGACCGAGCCGTAGCTGGCGCTGACGCGGGAGAGCTCAAGCATGGGCGTCTCCCTGCGCCGGCGGATGCACATAGGAGCCGAGATAGGCGCGGATCACTTCCGGATTCTCCACGATCTCCTTCGGCGCGCCCTCGGCGATCTTCTGGCCGTGGTCGAGCACCACGATGTGGCGGGCCACCGCCATGATCGCGCGCATCACATGCTCCACGATCACGATGGTCAGGCCGCTGGCGGAGAGCTTCTTCACCAGCGCCACCGCCTGGTCGATCTCGGCCGGGTTGAGTCCGGCCATCACCTCGTCGAGCAGCAGGATCCTGGGCTGCGTTGCCAGCGCGCGGGCCATTTCCAGCCGGCGCTGGTCGATGGTGGTGAGGTCCTTGGCCGGCGTTTGCTCCTTGGCGCCGAGGCCGACGAACTCGATCGCCTCGCGCGCCTTGGCGCGCGCGGCCGCGATATGGCGGTCGCGCAGGAACGCGCCAGTCATCACATTGGCGAGCACGGTCATCGCGCCGAACGGCTTGGCCACCTGAAAGGTGCGGGCAAGGCCGAGCGCGCACACATCGTGCGGCCTGAGCCCCACGACCTCGTGGCCGAAGGCGAGCACTGAGCCGGAATCCGGCCGATGAAATCCGGTGATCAGATGAAAGCTCGTGGTCTTGCCGGCGCCGTTCGGCCCGATCAGCGCGACCGTCTCGTTCTCCTGCACCGTGAAGCTGACGTCCTGCACGGCGCGCAGGCCGCCGAAGCGCTTGCTGAGACCCTTGATGACCAGTGCTTCTGCCATCGCAACGACCTCAGGCACGCACCGGCTTGCGCCGGGCGGTGCGGTGATAGATATCGGTCGCGAACCCGATCAGCCCGGTCGGCCGCCACAGGATGACAGCCATCAGGATCAGGCTGTAGACCGTGAGCTGGATGCCGCCCACCGAGCTGCCGAGCCAGCTTTGCAGCAGCGCCGACGTGGTCTCCAGCAGCACGGTGCCGATCACCGGACCCCACAGCGTGCCGATGCCGCCGACGATCGACACCAGTGCCGCCTCGATCGAGACGTTGAAGCTGAACGCGGTCGCCGGATCGATGAAGTAGATGTACTGCGTGTAGAACGTCCCCGCGAGCGCGGTCAGGAACGCGCTGATCATGTAGATGTCGCGCTTGACCTTCGGCGCGTTGACGCCGACCGCTTCGGCCGCGTCCTCATCCTCGCCGATCGCGACGAGGTAGTAGCCGATCCAGGATTTCTCGATTCTGTGGGTGATCCACAGCCCGACCACGAGCAGGCCGAGCACGACGTAATAGTAGGACGACTTCTCCTCGAACTGCATCATCAACGGCGCACTGCCGAGGTTCGGGATCGTGGTGCCTTCGGCGCCCCAGGCGAAGTCGCGGAACTTGAGGAAGATCAGCATCAGAACCTGGGCGGTCGCGATGGTGGCGATGGTGAAGTAGGGGCCGCGCAGGCGGAAGCAGAGCCAGCCGATCGGCAGGCTTGCGAGCATCGCGACCACGCCGCCTGCGATCATCCCGATCCAGGGCGAGATGCCGTAATTCACCTGCATGATGGTCGAGGTGTAGGCGCCGAGCCCGAAATAGGCGGCGTGCCCGAGCGACAGCTGCTTGGCGTAGCCGCCCATCAGGTTCCAGGCGACGCCGATGAAGGAGAACAGCAGGATGCGGATGAAGATGTCGATCGCGAACGATGAAGTGACGAGCTGGGGCAAGGCGAGCATGACGACGGCCCCGATCGCCAGCCACAGCCATTTGATGTTGCTGGACGTCTGCATCACCGGCCCCTCCTGGCGCCGAGCCCGCTCGGCCTGAAGGCAAGCGTCAGCAGCAGCAGCGCGAACACCACGATCAGGCCGGAATCGGCGCCGACGAACTGGATGCCGAGCGATTCCGCGACGCCCATCATCAGGCTTGCGATCAGCGCGCCCATCACATTGCCGAGCGTGCCCATCACGACGGCGACGAACGCCATCAGCACGAACACCTGGCCGACGAATGGATAGGCCGAATAGAACGGCATCAGCAGCGAGCCGGCGGCGCCCGCGAGCGCCAGTGCGGTGCCGAACGCCACCGCGAACACGCGGTTCGGATTGATCCCCATCAGCATCGCGACGTCGCGGTTCTGCGATGCCGCGCGCATGGCGCGGCCAAGGTCGGTGGTGTGCAGGAACACCCACAGCAGCCCGCTCAGCGCCATTGCGACCGCGAAGGCGATCAGTTTCGCCACCGGTATGTACAGCCCCCCGATGTGCCAGGCCGCATCCGAATAAGACGTGTGGACGGTGCGGTAGTTGGCGCTGAACAACATCAGCGAGAGATTGAGCAGCAGCAGGGACAGCGCGAAGGTCAGGAAGATCTGCGGCATGTCGTTCGGCCCCAGCACCCTGCGGATCAGGAAATGCTGGATCAGGACGCCGGCGAGGAACAGCACCGGCATCGAGACCACGAGCGAGATCAGCGGATCGATGCCGAACTGGGTGGCGAGGAAGAACGAGATATACATCCCGATCATCACGAACTCGCCCTGGGCGAAGTTGACGATCTTGACCACGCCGAAGATCAGCGTGACGCCGATGCTGACAAGTGCGTAGATGCCGCCGATGAGCAGGCCGTTGATCACGGCCTGGGCCAGTGTCTCCCACATGCGATGCGACCGCGGCTCAGGTCTTCATCAGCGGGGCGCGGGCGTCTTCCTTCGGGAAGACGCTGACGAGATCGGTGTTCTGCCACTGCACGCCGACCGGGCGGCCGTAGACGTTCTTGCCGTCCGGCCCGAACTTCACCTTGCCGCCCGGCGCCATCGCGGCAAACCCCGAGGAAACATCGAGCGTCGAGAGCGCCTCGCGCACCTTCTTGGGATCGGAGGAGGCGGCGCGCTCCAGCGCGTCGGCCAGCATGAAGGTCTGCGCGACCAGGCCGCCGGCATATTCGAACGCGAACTCGCCGGTGCGCTTCTTGAATTCGACATTCACCTTCTGCGCGTCGTCGCTGACGTCGTGGTTCCAGTGCGCAACGCCCTGCAGGCCCTCGGCGGCATTGCCGACATTCTTGTAGAAGTCCGGCATCACGAAGCCGCCGGAGCCGCCATTGATCGCGATGTTGAGCCCGACCTGCTTCACGGTGCGCACGATCAGGATGAGGTCGTTGAGATAGGACAGCGAGAACAGCGTGTTGGCGCCGGAGGCCTTGACCTTGTTGATCAGCGGACTGGCGTCGGTGAAGCCGGCCGAGTAGGGCTCGAACATCACGATCTCGACGCCTTCGCCCGGCGCGAGCTCCTTCAGCCCGTTCGAGGTCGAGGTGCCGAACGCGGTGTTCTCGAAAATCACGGCGACCTTGGCCTGCTCGCTGACCAGCTTGGCCATCTGCAGCTGTGCCTTGGCGAATTGCGAGGCGCGCGCGAACGGCGTGAAGGTGTAGGTGCGCCCCTTGTTGAGCTGATCTGAGCTCGATCCGGTGATGATCGGGACCTTTGCCCGTTCGCAGACTTCGCTCGCGATCAAGGTCAGCGCGCTGGCATAGCAGCCATGGATCGCCGACAGCTTGTTGCCCGTGATCAGGCGGTCGGTCTCGGTGCGCGTCACCGTGGTGTCGCTCTGCACGTCCGAGACGATGAGGTTGAGCTTGGCGCCGCCGAGCGACTTGATGCCGCCGGCCTCGTTGACCATGTCGACCGCGAGCTTGGCCGCAGCCACGCAGCCGACGCCGATCTGCGCCATGCTGCCGGTGGTCGGATAGAGCGCGCCGATGTTGATCGGGTCGGCCGCCCAGCCGCGCAGCGGAACGGCGCCGAACGCGCCTGCCGCCAGCACGCCGCCGGTCTTGGCGAGGAATTTGCGGCGGTTCAGCTTCTTTGGTGAGGCTTTGATCGGTGCGGCATTATTAATGGCCGACGGCTTGCGGTCCCCTGTCATGGCGTTCCCCCTGCGCGATCCCGGCACGGTTGCTCCGTCCGCTCGCTTATTATTTTTTGCTCAAGCGGGGCACATAAGAGCACGTAATTCGACATTCGCAAAGGCGATATCAGCCGAACTGATGGGGGAAACCGGTCATTGCTGGTGCGTCGCAGCAATCGCGCGACGCGCGCAAGCGGATTGCTTTGCTGCGTGAGAGTTGCCGCCACACACGACGGTATTATTGACAATCGAATGACCCGACGGACCGGCACGGATGGTGCCGGCCGGCCCGCCGGATCATTCGATCGGCCGCTGCAACTGCTACTCCGCGCTGGCCACCAGCTTGAAGCGCGGCTCGGCTTCCATCAGGCTGCGGAAGGCAGCGAGATAGTCGAGCGCCATGCGCCGCGCGGTGAAGCGGGTCTCGAACTGCTTGCGGATCGCGTCGCGATTGAGTGTTCCGAGGCGGCCGACGGAAGAGATCGCACTGATCTCGTCCTCGACGATGAAGCCGGTCAGGCCATCCTCGATGATCTCCGGCACCGAGCCGCGGTTATAGGCGATGACGGGCGTGCCGCAGGCCATCGCTTCGATCATCACGAGTCCGAACGGCTCCGGCCAGTCGATCGGAACCAGGAGCCCGATCGCGCCACTGAGAAAATCCGGCTTCTCGCGGTCACTGATCTCGCCGATGAACTCGACCAGCGGGTTGCTGGTGATCAGCGGCTTGATCAACTCATCGTAATATTCCTGGTCGGCACGATCGACCTTGGCCGCGATCTTCAGCGGAATGCCGCAGCGGGTGGCGATCTTGATCGCGCGATCGACGCCTTTCTCCGGCGCGATGCGCCCGAGCACCGCGAGGTAGGATGGCTTCGCCGGTTGCGGCGTCAGCAGATTCTCCGGCAGGCCGTGATGGATCGTGCGCACCCAATGCGCCTGCGGCACCGGCCGCCGCTGCGCGTTGGAGATCGAGATCACCGGAATCTTGGAGAAGGTGTTGAAGACCGGCTGATGCTCCGGCAGGTCGAGCCGTCCGTGTAATGTGGTGACGAACGGCGTCGGCTGCCGCGCGAACAGCGACCACGGGTAATAGTCGAGATGGCAGTGCAGGAAGTCGAATTCCTCATCGTCGGCCTTCTGCCGCACGCGTTCCAGCATCACCATGTGGAGCGCATTGGGATCGCGGACCGAGCCGTCGAGCCGCAGTGCCTTCGGCCAGGTCGCATCGAGCTTCGCGGAGGTTTGAGAATCGCCACTGGCGAACAACGTCACGTCATGTCCAAGTGTTACAAGTTCTTCGGTCAGCCAGTGCACGACCCGTTCGGTGCCGCCGTAGAGCTTGGGGGGAACAGCCTCCGTCAGCGGGGCAACCTGCGCGATGCGCATCTCTCCGTCTCCTGTTTGTAATGTGGAATGAACTACCCTCAGCCCTCAGATGGCACCGACATGCCAAAGACGGGAACGTTCTCGCACGTGCGAGGTTCCTTAGATGTGGGAGATCTGCCGCTTCTTTCTTCCATCACACTGTGGTCTTGCTGATGCCATCACGCTCTAACAGGTTTTTGCCTATGCCAGCGTTGCAAAATTGTTGCGCAGTGATGGCTGCATCAAGGAATCCCACCGCCGCCCTTCACGTCATCGTGCGCGAGAGCTTCGACTAAAATTTTCTCGTTCACCTTCAACAGCTTTGCAGGACGTCATGGACCATCTGTCAGGATATGCGCATCGCCCGTTTCCCTTTGTGCTGCGCTATCTGCGTCGGCGTCTGCCGTCGCATGTTGTAATTCTGTCAGCCGTTGTTGCGGCGGTTGCCTGTTCGGTAGGCACCCAATACGGCGTCAAGAATCTGGTCGATGCGTTGTCGGCGGGGCCGTCGGCCGCAAACGGCGTATGGCTGGCATTCGCCTTGCTCATGTCATTGATTGCGGCCGACAACTTCCTGTGGCGGATCGCGAGCTGGACCGCGAGCTACACCTTTGTCAGCGTCACCGGCGATCTTCGCCGCGACATGTTCCGCCATCTCACCGGCCACGCGCCGAGCTATTTCACGGACCGGCTACCGGGCATGCTGACCAGCCGGATCACGGCGACGTCGAACGCGGTGTTCACCGTCGAGAACATGTTTGTGTGGAACGTGTTGCCGCCTTGCATCGCGACCTTCGCGGCGATCACCCTGGTTGGAACAGTCAGCGTGACAATGTCAGCAGTGCTGATCCTGATCGCGGGAACCATGGTGGTAGCCATGTTCCGCATTGCCGCCGCCGGCCGGCCGCTGCACGACGATTTCGCCAACAGGGCTGCTGCCGTGGACGGCGAAATGGTCGACGTCATCAACAACCTGCCGCTGGTGCGTGCGTTCTGCGGCCTCGGCTATGAGCACGAACGCTTTGATGCGACCGTCAATCGGGAACTCGTCGCGCGCGGCCGTTCCCTGCGCTACCTTGAGAAGCTTCGTCTCATTCACGCCGGCGTGACCGTCATTCTGACCATCGCGATGCTGGCTTGGGCGCTCAGTCTCTGGCAGCAGGGCGCGGCGACCACCGGCGACGTGGTGCTGGTGTGCACGCTCGGCATCTCGATCCTCAGCGCCACCCGCGATCTCGCGGTCGCGCTGGTCGACGTCACCCAGCATGTCGCCCGGCTGACCGAGGCGCTGGCGACGCTGCTGCAGCCGCACGAGCTGAAGGATCATCCGGAGGCCGAGGCGCTGGTGAAGAGCGGCGCCGCGATCGCCTTTAACAATGTGGCGTTCCGCTATCCCGGCGGCCTGCAGGTGTTCGAGCGCTTCAGCCTGCGCATCCAGCCCGGCCAGCGGGTCGGCCTGGTCGGCCAGTCGGGTGGTGGCAAGTCAACATTGTTTACCCTTCTGCAGCGCTTCTACGACGTCGAGCAGGGCAACATCACCGTCGACGGTCAGGACATCTCGCGCGTCACCCAGCAGAGCCTGCGCGCGGCAATCTCGGTGGTGCCGCAGGATATCTCGCTGTTCCACCGTTCGATCCTGGAGAACATCCGCTACGGCCGGCCGGACGCCACCGACGACGAGGTGCTGCGGGCGGCGATCGCGGCGCGCTGCGACTTCATCGAATCCTTGCCCGAGGGCATGAACACCATCGTCGGCGATCGCGGCGTCAAGGTCTCCGGCGGCCAGCGCCAGCGGATCGCAATCGCGCGCGCCTTCCTGAAGGACGCGCCGATCCTGCTGCTCGACGAGGCCACCGCGGCGCTCGATGCGGAATCCGAGGAGGCGATCCGCGAGGCGTTGTCGCGGCTGATGCGCGGGCGTACCGTGGTCGCGATCGCGCACCGCCTCGCGACGCTGCGCAGCTTCGACCGCGTGATCGTGCTGCAGGGCGGCCGCATCGTCGAGGATGGTCCGCCCGATATCCTCGTGAAGGGAAGGGGCCCCTACCGCGACCTGGTCGCGCGCGAGATGGGCCGCCTCTCCACCAGCGCGGCCTGACCCCGCGTTTCTTAAGCGTGTTCTTGCGTTCCGGTGCGTTCGTTCGAGCCGAAGTGGAGCCAAGCAAAGTCGCCAGAGGTTCAGATGGCAGCTGACGTCGTTACGCAGATCATCACCGCTCGCATCACTGAGCACGTCGCCGAATCGCCGTTCTACATTCCGATGACCGGGCCCGCGGCACGGCCGCGGCGCTCGCTCAAGCATGACGACACCTTCATCGTGCTCGACAGCCACGGCGACATCGGCGCCTCGGCCGGCGGGCCGGACGGCCTGTTCAACGCCGACACCCGCTATCTGGCGCGGCTGGAAATGGTGCTGGAGAACGTGCAGCCGCTCCTGCTCGGCTCCAACATGCGCGACGACAATTCGGCGCTGACGGTCGACCTCACCAATTCCGACGTCTATCGCGACGACCGTCTGACCCTGCCGAAGGACACGCTGCACATCGTGCGCTCGATCTTTCTGTGGCGCGGCACGGCCTATCAGCGCATCGGGCTGCAGAATCACGGCGATCATGCTGCGAGCTTCGATCTCACGCTGCTGTTCGACAACGACTTTGCCGATCTGTTCGAGGTGCGCGGCGAGCGCCGGCCGCGGCGTGGCATCGGCTCGAGCAAGCTGCTCGGACCGACCGACGTGGTGCTGGAATATTGCGGCCTCGACGAGCAGACGCGGATCACCGCGCTGCATTTCGATCCGCGGCCGACGCGGCTGTCGGTCAACGCGGCGACCTATCATTTCGATCTCGAGCCCGGGCAGGTGACGTCGCTGTTCGTCGCGGTCTCCTGCAACAAGCCGATCATGCAGAAGCCGGTGCCGTTCTTCCGCGGCCTGCTGGCGCATCGCCGCGAGATGCGGACCTCGTCGGCCGGCGCGGCCAGCATCGAGACCTCGAACAACATCTTCAACGAGGTGCTGTGCCAGGCGATGGCCGACCTCAACATGCTGATGACCGAGACGCCGCAGGGCCGTTACCCCTATGCCGGCATTCCCTGGTATTCGACGACGTTCGGCCGCGACGGGCTGATCACCGCGCTGCAGATGCTGTGGGTCGATCCGCGGATCGCCAAGGGCGTGCTGAAGCGGCTCGCGCTGTTCCAGGCCAAGGCGGTCGATCCGCTGGCCGATGCCGCGCCAGGCAAGATCCTGCACGAGATGCGCGGCGGCGAGATGGCCGCGCTTCGCGAAGTGCCGTTCGCGCATTATTACGGCAGCGTCGATTCGACTCCGCTGTTCGTGCTGCTCGCCGGGCTCTATCTGGAGCGCACCGGCGATTTGGAGACACTGCGCGAGCTGTGGCCCGCGGTCGAGGCCGGCTTGCAATGGATCGACGGTCCGGGCGATCCGGATCGCGACGGCTTCGTCGAATACCAGCGCGCCACCGAGGAGGGGCTTCGCAATCAAGGCTGGAAGGATTCGTTCGACGCCATCTTCCATGCCGACGGAACGCTCGCCGAGGGCAACATCGCGCTGGCCGAAGTGCAGGGCTACGTGTTTGCCGGCAAGCAGCTTGCCGCGCGCGCGGCGCGCAAACTCGGCTTTGCAGACAAGGCTGCGAAGCTGGAAGCCGAGGCCGAGCGGCTGCGGGAGCGGTTCGAGGAGGCATTCTGGTGCGAGGAGCTCGGCACCTATGCGGTCGCGCTCGACGGCGCCAAGCAGCCGTGCAAGGTGCGCACGTCGAATGCTGGCCAGACGTTGTTTTCCGGCATGGTGCGGGAAGACCGCGCGCGACGGGTCGCCGCGGATCTGATGAGCCAGAAGTTCTTCTCGGGCTGGGGCATCCGCACCGTCGCTGCGGGCGAGGCGCGCTACAACCCGATGTCCTATCACGACGGCTCGATCTGGCCGCATGACAATGCGCTGATCGCGCTCGGATTTGCCCGCTACGGCCTCAAGCATTCGGTCGCGCATCTGTTCAAGGGCCTGTTCGACGCCGCGAGCTATATGGAACTGCGGCGGCTGCCGGAGCTGTTCTGCGGCTTCCGCCGCGAGCGCCGGCGCGGCCCGGTGCTCTATCCCGTGGCCTGTGCACCGCAGGCCTGGGCGAGCGCGACGCCGTTCACGCTGCTGGAGGCGGCGCTCGGCCTCGAGTTCGACACCGCGCGCGGCGAGATTCGCTTGCGCGATCCGCGGCTGCCGGAGTTCCTCAACGACGTGGTGCTGCGCGACCTCAGGCTCGGCGCCTCCAGCGTCGACCTGAGGCTGCGCCGCCATGACGACGAGGTGTCGCTCGAAGTGTTGCGCACGCGCGGCCAGATCCAGGTGTCGATCGTGCTGACGCATTGAGCGTCGTCGCGCGGCACGCGCTAAGGAAATCGCGGGGAGAGTAACATGCGTCCGAGGATGATGATGATGCTGGTCGCAGCGGCGCTGCTGACATGCGCGGGTGTCCGTGCCGCCGACGACGAAGCGCCGTCGCCGACACCATCGCCGCCGCCGGCGGCCCAGGCGCCGCCAGCAGCACAGGCGCCGCCGGCAACTCCTGCGCCGCCAGCCGCCTCTGCGACGCCGAAGGAGCAGGCCAAGGAGCCTTCAAAGGAATCGTCCAAGGAGCCGTCGCCGCCGCCGTCGGTAACCGTGATCGGCGCGCGCGATGCGCACGGCATTCTCGGGCGCGACGTTCGCAGTTCCGCCAATGAGAACATGGGCCGTATCGTCGACGTCATTGTCGACCGCGACGGCAAGGTCCGCGCCGCGGTGATCGATTTCGGCGGCTTCCTCGGCGTCGGCAGCCGCAAGATCGTGGTGGATTGGAACGCGCTGCGTTTCGCCGGTGTTTCCAGCAAGAGCGATAGCATCACGCTGGATCTCAACAAGCAGCAGGTGAGCGCTGCGCCCGAGTACAAGGAAGATACGCCGCTGATCGTGCTGGGCGCGGCGGGAAGCCTCCATCCATGGGATTACGAACATTAGGGGGTAGAGCTGGTCGCGCGTCCGAACTCTTCTTTCGAGACGGTTGGCGACGATCGTGGCGAACGATCAGCCGGCAGCACCAACGTTGTGTCAATTGTCCCGGATCAGCCTACTCCGGAGCAGCCGCGCGGGCCATCGCGGGAAAGCCAGCGCGGGCTCGACTGGTTCATCTTCTTCCTGGCCGACGTGCAGACCGGCTTCGGCCCGTTCGTCGCGGTCTATCTGACGACGCAGAAATGGACCCAGGTCGAGATCGGCTTCGTGCTCTCGATCGGCGGCATCATCGGCCTCTTGGGCCAGATGCCCGGTGGAGCGATCGTCGATGCGGCGCGCTCGGAGCGGGTCGTCGCGGGCTGTGCGGTGGCCGCGATCGGCGCCAGCGCGCTGGCCTACGCGCTCTGGCCGATCTTTCCCGTGGTGACGCTCGCCGCGACGCTGCACGCGCTCGCGAGCTGCGTGCTCGGTCCGGCGATCGCCGCGATCAGCCTCGGCCTGGTCGGGCCGCTTGCGATCGGCGAGCGGCTCGGCCGCAACGCGCGCTTCGCCTCGCTCGGCAGCGGCTCGGCCGCGGCACTGATGGGCGCCTGCGGCTATCTGCTGTCGAGCCGATCGGTGTTCCTCGTCACCTTCATCCTGGCGATCCCGACGCTGCTGTCGCTGGCGCGGATCCGCGAGCGCGAGATCGACATCGCACAAGCCCATGGTGAGGTGAAACGCGAGGTGCCCGACAAGCGCGCCACCAGCGTGTTCGCGCTGGTGCGGCAGCGGCCGCTGTTGATCTTCGCCGGCGCGATGATGCTGTTCCAACTCGCCAACGCCGCGATGCTGCCGCTGATGGCGGGCGTGGTGACGACACGGTCGAGCCAATGGGCTCCGGTTCTGATCGCGGCCTGCATCATTGTGCCGCAGGCGATCGTCGCTTTGTCCTCGCCCTCGGTCGGCCGCATAGCCCAGATCCGGGGCCGGCGGCCGCTGCTCCTGATCGCATTCGTGGCGCTGGCGGTTCGCGGCCTTTTGTTTGCAACCGTGCGAGATCCCTATCTGCTGGTCATCGTGCAGATTTTCGATGGCATCACAGCGGCGGTCTTCAGCGTGATGGTTCCGCTGATCGTGGCCGACGTCGCCTTCGGCAGCGGCCATTTCAACCTGGCGCAGGGCATTGTCGGCACCGCGGTCGGCATAGGCGCGTCGCTCAGCACGGTGCTGGCCGGCTATGTCAGCGACAAGCTCGGCAGCAGCACCGCCTTCATGGGCCTCGCCGGCATCGCCGCGTTCGGGCTGCTCGTGATCTGGCTGGTGATGCCGGAGACGCGGCGGACGGCATGATGGCAGGGCGCAATCGCGGCACCACTGGCCGCCACCGACCGGACCAGGGATGCGGCTACGGGTCCGTTTTGCTGCGCGGCACCCTTCCTCCTGCATGTGCCGTCATATATGAGTGAATGCATAAGTGATTTGCTGCTGGAACGAGTCCGATGGTCCCCAGGAGCGAGTTCGCGCGTTGAACCGTGGCGGCGATTAATCAATCTAAAATCGCGGTCTGGTACGGTTGACGCAGCGCGCGCAGGCATTCGACCGAGGAACGGCATGGTAAATCGAACGACGACGGCGCAGACCACCGGAGCGATGCGGCGTTGGGGACGTCCCGCCTTTGTGACTTTCGCGGCGATGGTCACAGTTGCGTCACTGACCGGTGGCGTCGCGGCGAAAGAGCAGCGTCCCGCGGCAGCCGTCGAGGCGACCGCGCCGCGCACCGCTGGCGAGCCGATCATGGCGATCGTGTCGATCAAGGCCCAGAAGGTCACGTTCTACGACGCCGAGGGCTGGATCTACCGCGCGCCGGTGTCGAGCGGCGTCAAGGGACGCGAGACGCCGGCCGGCGTCTTTGCGCTGATCGAGAAGGACAAGGACCACCACTCGACCCTCTATGACGATGCTTGGATGCCCAACATGCAGCGCATCACCTGGAACGGCATCGCGCTGCATGGCGGGCCGCTCCCGGGATATGCGGCTTCGCACGGCTGCGTGCGGATGCCCTACGATTTTGCCGAGAAGCTGTTCGACAAGACCCGGATCGGGATGCGGGTGATCATCGCGCCGAACGATCCGGCCCCGGTCGATTTCACCCACCCGGCGCTGTTCGCGCCGAACGCGCAAGCCATCGCGGCTGCGCCGGCGCGTGCCGAAAAGCTTACCCGCGAGGCCGCGGATGCGGCCAAGGCGGCCGACGAGGCGAAGAAGGCTTCGGTGGCCGCGTCCAAGGAAGCCGCACTGTTCACGCCGGCGTCGCTGCGCAAATTGCAACAGATCAAGACCCGTGCCGACGCGGCGGTTGCGTTGGCCGACAAGACGCTCGCCGCGGCCAAGACCGATCAGGCCAAGGCGCGCGCCGAGGATCTGAAGCAGAAGGCAGTGGCCAAGGCCGCGGAAGCGACCGCCCAGTTCGAGGCCGCCCAGGGTGACGCCAAGCCGAAGCTCGACGCCGCAGCCGCCGCCAAGGACGCCGCCAAGGCGGCCGAGGCCAAGAAGGCCGATACCCAGAAGGCGGCGACCGAGGCGAAGCTCGCGCTCGAGCCGGTGTCCGTCTACATCAGCCGCGCGACGCAGAAGCTTTACGTCCGCCGCAACACCCACAAGCCATGGGCGGATGGCGGCGAGGTGTTCGATTCAAGCATCGAGGTCCCCGTCACAATCCGCGATCCGGACAAGCCGATCGGCACGCACATCTACACGGCGATGGCGCGCAACGACGCGGGCGGCCTGCGCTGGACCCAGGTGACGATCGACGACGGAGACAACGCCAAGGACGCGCTCGACCGCATCACCATCCCGCAGGATGTGCTGGATCGCATCGCGCCGACCGCCGTGCCGCGCTCTTCGATCATCATCTCGGACGAGCCGCTGAGCGCCGAGACCAACTATCGCACCGAGTTCGTGGCCGTGCTGAGCAACCAGCCCCAGGGCGGTTTCATCACGCGCAAGCCGACCCGGCCCATGATGACCGACGACATGATTGCGAGCAGGGACGAGGACGGTTTCGGCTTCTTCTATCAGCGCAGCTGGAATCCCCAGGCGCCGACCAATTATGGTAGCCCCCAATACGGCGCTCCCCAGTTCGGTAGCCCTCAGATTTTTGGCAATCCTCAAGCCGCCAACCCGCGCCGGCGCGGCGGCCAGTACTACTGGCAATCGCAACAGGACTGGTAGCGGGGCGCTGCCGGGGGCGGGCAGCCCATCACGGTGAGCGCAGACGGCGGCGTGATGCCGCCGTCTGCGCCTTGGACTGCCTTACGGGCGAGCCTCCAGGATCAGGTTGAACGGCGTTTCCGCGGCGCGGCGGAACCGCGAGAAGCCGCCCTGGCGTGCCACCTCGCGCAGTCTTGCCTCTCCGGCCTGCGCGCCGAGCGCGAGCCCGACTTCCTGGTCCAGCGACGCCGGCGTGCAGATCATCGTCGACGCCGCGTAGTAAACGCGCCCGATCGGATTGAGGTTGTCCTCCAGCCGGTCGCCCGCGAACGGCTCGATCAGCATGCAGGTGCCGTCGTCGGCGAGGGTGGAGCGGGTGTGCTTGAGGGCGCCGACCGGATCGCCCATGTCGTGCAGGCAGTCGAAGAAGCACACGAGGTCATAGCCCTTGGCTGGGAATGTCTTGGCGGAGTGCGTTTCGAAATGAACGCGGTCCGACAGTCCCGCTTCCCGCGCGGACTTCCGCGCCGCCTCGATCGAGCCGTCGTGATAGTCGAAGCCGTAGAACGTTGATTTCGGGAACGCCTCCGCCATCAGTCGCGTCGAGACGCCGTGCCCGCAGCCGACGTCGGCGACGACAGCGCCTTTCTTCAGCTTGTCGACGACGCCCTCGAGCGCCGGCAGCCATTCCTGGACCAGATAGTGCTTGTAGCTGGTGCGGAAGAAGCGGGCGGTGCCGCAGAACAGACACTCGCTGCGCCTGTTCCAGCCGACGCCCTTCCCGGTCTTGAAGGCGTCGGTAATCTTTGGCTCATCGAGAAAGGTCGCGCCGACAAGGCTTCCGACGGCGCCGAGGAAGACCGGGCTATCCTCGTCGGCCAGCGCGAGCGCCTGCTCGGGCAGCATCGAGAATTTTCCGGTTGCCTTGTCGTACTCGATGTAGCCGGAAGCCGCCTGCGCCGACAGCCACTCCTGGATGTAGCGCTCGGCCGTTCCCGTCGCCTTGGCCAGGGCTGCGGCATTCATCGGCCCGCCCTGCGCGAGAGCCCTGTAGAGCCCGAGCTTGTCGCCCAGCAGCATCAACGAGGCATTCATCGCCGCGCCGACATCGCCGATCATCTTTCCCATGAATGAATTGAGGCGCTCTTCGTTGACGTCCATGATGTTCCTCCATCGCAATCGCGTTTGGCCAAAAGTCATCATTCGCAATTTCACGCATGCGTCGTCGTCCAGCCGTGGGGCGACGTGATCGCCTGAAAGGTTCGGTGCAATGACCCGATTGTTACCGGGCCGGTGGGATCCCACAGCCGCCGGGCTTCACAAGCCCGTAAGGCGGGCCGCCTACGCCATCACGCGCGGCATGACCAGCCTTTTGTAGAGCGCGCCATAGCAGGCGGCCGACAGGTCCCAGCTGTAGGACTTGGCCATCGCGCTGGAGCGCATGGCGTTGAGCCGGTCCTTGGCGCGGTAGGCGTCGAAGGCGCGCCTGACGCCGCCGAGGAAGGATTCCGCCGACGGCTGCGCAAACAGGAAGCCGGTCTCGCCGTCGGCGATGGTTTCCGCAAGCCCGCCGGTCTGGTGGCCGATCGGCAGCGAGCCGAAGCGCTGCGCATACATCTGGCTGAGGCCGCAGGGCTCGAAGCGCGACGGCATCAAAGTGAAATCGCTGCCGGCGAAGATCCGGCGCGCCTGCCCATCGTTGAAGCCGATGATCACGCCGATGGCATCGGGCCGGCGGCGATGCGCGGCCACCAGTGCATCCTCGATGGCGGGCTCGCCGCTGCCGGTGACGACGATCTGCCCGCCGTCCCTGATGATCTCGTCGGCGGCGGATAGCACGAGGTCGACGCCCTTCTGATGCACGAGGCGTGCGACGAGGCCAAAGATCGGCCCGCGCGAGACCGCAAGCCCGAACTGGCGGCGGACATAGTCGGCGTTGGCCTGCTTGCCCTTCCAGTCGCCGGAGCCGAACGGCTGTGCGAGCTGCGCGCAACGGCGCGGATCCCAGCTTTCGTCGATGCCGTTCAGGATGCCGGTCAGCTGATCGGCATCGGAGCGCACGCGGAGCAGGCCTTCCAGGCCGCAGCCGAGCTCCGCGGTCGTGATCTCCCTGGCATAGGTCGCGCTGACCGTGGTCAGATGCGAGGCGTAGACGAGGCCGCCCTTGAGGAAGGAGAGCTTGTCGTAGAACTCCAGCCCGTCGATGTGGAACGAGCTCTCCGGTGCGCCGATCCGCCGCAGCGAGTCCTTCGGAAACAGGCCCTGATAGGCGAGATTGTGGATGGTCAGGATCGATGGAATCCGCGCGCCGCGCCAGGCGAGGTAGGCCGGTGTGAGCGCGGCCTGCCAATCGTTGGCGTGTACGAGGTCCGCTGCCCAATTCTTGTCCAGCATCCCGGCTGCAAGTTCGGCAGCGGCCGAGGCAAAGCGGCCGAAGCGGATGTCGTTGTCGGGCCAGTCGCGGCCGGACTCATCGCCATAGGGATTGCCCGGCCTCTCGTAGAGTTGCGGGCACAGCAGCACGTAGACCGGAAGTCCGTCCCTGGTCGACGCACGTCCGAGCATGCAGGCCGGCATCTCGGCGAGCGCTGGGCATTGCCCAACGATTTCAATATGCGTGAACTGTTCGACCACATCCCGGTAGCCGGGAAGCATGATCCTGACGTCGCTCCACGGGCGGAGCGCCCGCGGAAGGGCAGCGGAAACGGCGGCGAGCCCGCCCACGCGGACAAAATCGTCCATCTCCGTCGTGACGAATAAGACCTTCAACAAGCGCCCTCGTTCCAGCCCGTGACATGGCTATGCAAGATCGGGTCCAATCTGCCTTTGAGTAAAATGCAAGACGGCCCGCGCTCCCGGTTTGGACGAGACGCTTTCCTGCCAGGGCGGCTCACTTTAGGGTCACGCGACGCCGAACAACCAATGACGAAGGTGGAGGAAGCCTTGCCGACGACCATACCCGCTGACGATGAGGGGAATTTGACACGGAGCTTCGACGGCCTTCGTGTGCTCGATTTTTCGACTACGATCGCCGGACCTCATTGCACGCGGATGCTCGCCGACATGGGCGCCGAGGTGATCAAGATCGAGCCCGCCGAAGGCGAGACGATGCGGACGCGGCCGCCGGTGCGCAACAATTGCTCGACGGCGTTCGGCCAGCTCAATATCGGCAAGAACAGCCTGGTGCTCGACCTGAAGTCGCCGGCCGGCGTCGAAGCCGTGCGCCGGCTGATCGCCACCGCCGACGTGCTGGTGGAGAATTTCCGTCCCGGCGTGATGCGGCGGCTGAAGCTCGATTACGCCTCGGTCCGCGACATCAATCCGAAGCTGATCTTCTGCTCGATCTCCGGCTACGGTCAGACCGGCCCGTCGGCGGAATTGCCGGCCTATGCGCCGGTGATCCATGCCGCCTCAGGTTACGAGATGGCGCATCTCGCCTATCAGCCGGGACGCAGCCGGCCGGACTATTGCGGCATCTACCACGCCGACGTGCTGACCGGCGTCTACGCCTTCGGTGCGATCTCGGCGGCGCTCTACCAGCGCGCCGCCAGCGGCAAGGGACAGCACATCGACGTCTCGATGCTGGAATCGATGCTGAGCCTGACCCTGAACGAGTTGCAATGGTCGCAATTCGAGGTGAAGCAAACCCAGCGCCCGATGTTCGGCCCGATCGAAACCACCGACGGCTACGTGATGGTGGCGATCGCCAGCGAGAAGACGTTCCAGAACCTGATGCAGGTGATCGGCCGTCCCGATTGGGTGTCCGATCCGCGCTTCGCCAAATATTCCGATCGACGGGACAATTGGGCGGGCCTGATGGAGGGCGTGGAGGCGTGGTCGCGCTCGATCAGCACGCAGGCCTGCCTTGCCGCGCTCAATGAGTATGGCGTGCCGTCGTCGGCCTATCGCACCGTGCGCGAGGCGCTTGCCGATCCGCAAATCGCCCATCGCGGCGCGCTGGCCGAGGTTGCGGACGGCGGCGGCAGTTTCAAGGTGCTCAATCTGCCGTTCCGCATGTCCGGCGCGACAGTCGGTGCGCGCAAGCGGATGTCGACGCTCGGCGAGCACACACTGTCCTATCTGAAGGAGATCGGCCTCTCCGAGGATCAGATCGCAGGCTTCGCAGCGCAACCGGCGAAGACGGCGCGTAGTTAGAGCTGGACCCGGAGGGCGCGTTCGCACAAAGTGGGTACCGGTTTTCCGAAAGATCATGCTCAAACACGTAGATCAGATCACGATGCGAGCTCACGAGATCGCATCGTGATCGCCCTGCGGCTTTTCATCCGTATTACGGTCTTGTCGCGCGCGGCGATTCCGGACAATCTGCCGCCCAACAGACGACGATCCGGAACACCGGACGTCGCCCACCTGGGAGGGAGCATTGATGAAGCTGGTCGGGCGCGCGCGCGCAGTTGCGCGCATATTTCTTGTGGCGGGATTAGGTGGGGCGATGTCCGCTGCACCCGCCCATGCGCAGAAGCAGGGCGGCACGCTCACCGTCGGCCAGGAACTGGACATTCCGGGCTTCGATCCGCTCAAGGTCGGCGTTTACGACACGTCGGCCAACACCGCCGCGGCCGCGATCTTCGACACGCTGACGACGCTCGACGACAAGGGCGAGCCGAAGCCGAAGCTTGCGCTGTCGTGGACGCATTCCGACGACTTCAAGACCTGGACCATCAAGCTGCGGCCGGGCGTGAAATTCCACGATGGCACGCCGTTCAATGCGCAGGCGGTGAAGGAGAACTTCGACCGCCAGAAGGACCCGGCCAACAAGTGCCGCTGCGCCTTCTACATCACGAGCATCATCAGTGTGCAGGCGGTCGATGACCTCACGGTGGTCTACAATTTCAGCGATCCGTCGGTGAACTTCCCGGCGACCCAATCGATCCAGAGCTCTAACAACGTCATGCAGTCGCCAACCGCATGGAAGACCAAAGGCGACGACTACAACCGCAACCCGGTCGGCACTGGACCCTACATCCTGAAATCCTGGACCGCCGGCGACCGCATGCTGCTGGAGAAGAATCCGGACTACTGGGACAAGGGCAAGCCCTATCTCGATCGCATCATCTTAAAGCCGCTGCCGGATGCGCAGTCGCGCTTTGCCTCGCTGCAATCGGGCGAGGCCGACATCATCTGGGACGACGAGGCCGACGCCGACAACATTATCAAGGCGCGCAAGGACACCAGTCTAACCGTGCATACCTATCAAGGCTCGGGGGCTGCAGTCGCCGCCTTCAACACCAAGGTCCCGCCGTTCGACGACGTGCGCGTGCGCCAGGCACTGGTGATGGCGCTCGACCGCACGAAGATGTCGCAAGCGATCACCAATGGCCTGGCGCGACCGGCCAGCAATCCCTATGGCGACGGCTCCTGGGTGAAGTGCAAGGATGACGGCGCGTTGCCCTACGATGTCGAAAAGGCCAAGGCGTTGATCAAGGATTACGGCAAGCCGGTCGAATTCAAGATGCTGGTCACGGCGACGCCGCGCGGCCGCACCGGTGGTCAGGTGTTGCAGCAATTCTGGAAGCGCATCGGCGCCAATATGGAGATCGAGCAGGTCGATCAGGCGACCATTCCGCCGCGCGCCTTCATGCGCCAGTTCCAGCTGACGCCGTGGCGCATCGTCGATCTCGCCGATCCCGATCCGCAGATGTACGCCAATTTCCACACCGGCAGCCCGGTGGCGCTGGCGAACTACTCCAATCCGGAGCTGGACCGGCTGCTGGAGCATGCACGAACCACCGCCGACGTTGCCCAGCGTACCGAGGACTACTGCGCGATCAGCCGACTGATCAACAAGGAGGCGATCTGGTTCTGGACCTTTCAGAACACCTACTACGCGATCTCGAGCGCGAAGGTGAAGGGCGTGCCGAAGATGTTCAACGGGGTGCTCGACGTCTCCTACGCCTGGAAGGAATAGCCTTTCATGCTGTTCTTCGTCGCGCGCAGGCTGCTGTACCTTGTACCGGTGCTGATCGCGGTCTCGGTGCTGACCTTCGTGATCGCCTCGCTGTTGCCCGGCGATCTGGCCTACGTGATCCTCGGCGACCAGGCGACGCCCGAGAACGTCGCAGCCCTGCGTCACGACATGGGGCTCGATCAGCCGATCTGGCTGCGCTATCTCGGCTGGCTGTGGCACATCCTGCAGGGTGATTTCGGACGATCCTTTCGCACCGGGCAGACCGTGTTGCAGGCGGTCAGCGAACGCGTCCCGATCTCGTTCGAGCTGATGATCCTGGCCGAGCTGATCGGGCTTGCGATCGGCGTGCCGCTCGCGATCGCCTGCGCGGCCAAGGCCGGCAGCGCGTTCGACCGCTTCATGACCGGCTCGGCGTTCGGCATGCTGTCGGTGCCGACCTTCCTGTCCGCGATCCTGCTGATCTACCTGTTTGCGGTCGAGCTGCGCCTGCTGCCGGCGACCGGCTATGTGCCGTTCACCGAGGACCCGGTCGCCAATCTGCGTTTCATGGTGCTGCCGGCGCTGACCCTCGGGCTCGCGGAATGGCCGGGCATCATGCGCGTGCTGCGCTCCGACATGATCGCGGCGCTGCAGGAGGACTATATCGCGCTCGCCAAGGCGAAGGGCCTCAAGCCGTCGCGCATCCTGTTCGTGCACGCGCTGAAGCCGTCGTCGCTGACGCTCGTCACCATCACCGGCATCAATATCGGCCGCCTGATCGGCGGCGCCGTCATCGTCGAGTCGATTTTCGCCTTGCCGGGGATCGGCCGCCTCCTGGTCGGCGCGATCTATACCCGCGATCTGATCATCCTGCAGGGCGTGGTGCTGCTGGTTGCCGCGGGCTTCGTGATCATGAACTTCGTCGTCGACATGCTCTACGCCCTTCTCGATCCGAGGATCCGCCATGGCCACGCTTGAGCTCAGCCTCGAGGAAGAGGCCGGTGCGACGCCGGCCCGGCGTCGCCGCGGGCTCGGCATGCTGTTCTGGATCGCGATCGGCTGGATGGCGCTGGTGTTCGCGGTCGCGATCTTTGCCGACCTGCTGCCGCTGCCGAGCCCCACCGACATGGACATGCTGGAGCGGCGGGCGCTGATCTCGGCCGAGCATTGGCTCGGCACCGACGGTCTCGGCCGTGACGAGCTGTCGCGGCTGATCTATGGCGCGCGCATCTCGCTGATCGTCGGCCTCTGCGCACCGATGATCGGTGTCACCATCGGCGGCGCGCTCGGCATGCTCGCGGGCTATTTCCGCGGCCGGTTCGAATCCTTCGTGGTCGGCAGCATGGACGTGCTGCTGGCGTTCCCGCCGCTGATCCTGGCGCTTGCGGTCACCGCCTATCTCGGCCAGTCGATCTTCAATCTGACCTGCATCCTCGGCGTGCTCGGCATTCCCGCCTTCATGCGGGTGGCGCGGGCGGCGACCTTGTCGCTGGCGCGGCGCGAATTCGTCATCGCGGCGCAGGCGCTCGGCGCCACGCATGCGCGCATCCTGCTGCGCGAGCTGCTGCCCAATGTGATGCTGCCGCTGCTCGCCTTCTTCCTGCTCGGCGTCGCCGTCACCATCGTGGTCGAGGGGTCGCTGTCGTTCCTCGGCCTCGGCGTGCCGCCGCCGATCTCGAGCTGGGGCAGCATGATCGGGGAGGGCCGTGAAAGCCTCGATGTGGCGCCGCGGCTCGCCTTCATTCCGGCGATCGCGATGTTCCTGACCGTGCTTTCGTTCAACCTGATCGGCGATACGATGCGCGCACTGACCGATCCCAGGCAGGGGGCGCTATGAGCCGGACGCTGCTCTCGGTCGAGAATGCGGTGGTCGACCTGCCGACGCCGCGCGGCAATCTGCGGGCAGTCGATCACGTCGATCTCGCCGTCGGCGCCGGCAGGACGCTCGGCATCGTCGGCGAGTCCGGGTGCGGCAAGACCATGCTGTCGCGCGCGATCCTGCAACTGCTGCCCAAGAAGGCGAAACTGTCCGGCCGCGTGATGTTCGACGGGCAGGATCTGACGAAACTGCCGGCGGAGAAATTGCGCAAGCTGCGCGGTCGCTCGCTCGCGGTCGTGTTCCAGGACCCGATGACCTCGCTCAATCCGGTGCTGACCATCGGCACACAGCTGATCGAGACCATTGTGGAACATCTCGAGCTCGATCTGGCCGAGGCCCGGCAGCGCAGCATCGAACTGTTGGCGGCGGTCGGCATTCCCGCGCCCGAGCAGCGCCTGGCGCAATATCCGCACCAGCTCTCCGGCGGCATGCGCCAGCGCGTCGCGATCGCGGTGGCGCTGTCCTGCGAGCCGCAGCTCCTGATCGCCGACGAGCCGACCACCGCGCTCGACGTCACGATCCAGGCCCAGATCCTCGATCTCCTGGCGCGCGAGCAGGAGCGCCGTCACATGGCGATGATCATCATCACGCATGACCTCGGCGTGGTCGCCGGCCGTACCGACGAGGTCGCGGTGATGTATGCCGGGCGCGTCGTCGAACGCGCGCCGACGCCGGCCTTGTTCAAGCAGATGCGGATGCCCTACACCGAGGCGCTGCTCGCCGCGTTGCCGAAGCTCGACGTCGCGCCGCATACACCGTTGCCGGCGATTTCGGGACGGCCGCCCGACCCGACCCGGCCGCTCAAGGGCTGCTCGTTCTCGCCGCGCTGCCGCTATTCCGCGGAGCGCTGCGGCGCGGAGAAGCCGCAGCTCAGCCGGGCGGAGACGCCGGAGCATCTCTACGCCTGCTTCCATCCGATCACCGCCGGGGTCGGCGCATGATGCTGCAGGCCGCACCCGATCCGCTGATGAAGGTGGAAAACCTCGTCGTCGAATATTCGGTCGGCGGCAAGACCATCCATGCCGTCTCCGATGTCAGCCTCGAGATCGCGCGCGGCGAGACGCTGGGGCTGGTCGGCGAATCCGGCTGCGGCAAGTCCACGCTCGGCCGCGCCGTGCTGCAACTGCGCCAGGCCGTCTCCGGCAAAGTGCTGTTCGACGGGCACGATCTCACCTCCCTGAAGGGCGAGGCGCTGCGCAAGATGCGCCGGCGCGTGCAGCTGATCTTCCAGGACCCGATTGCCTCGCTCAATCCGCGGCGGCGGATCGGCGACATCGTCGCCGAGCCGCTGGTGATCGCGGGCGTCAATGATCCCGAGGAACGTCGGCGGCGCGTCAGCGACGTGCTGTCGGCGGTCGGCCTCGATCCGGCGCTGGTGAGCGGACGCCTGCCGCATGAATTCTCCGGTGGTCAATGCCAGCGCATCTGCATCGCCCGCTCGCTGGTGCTCAATCCGGAATTCGTGATCTGCGACGAGCCGGTGTCCGCGCTCGACGTTTCAATTCGTGCCCAGATCCTCAATCTGCTGGAGGAGATGAAGGCGCGCTACGGCCTGACCCTGCTGTTCATCGCCCACGACCTCGCCGTGGTGAAGGCGGTCTCAGATCGTGTCGCGGTGATGTATCTCGGCCGGCTCTGCGAGGTCGGCCCGTCGGAGCAGCTGTTTGCACGGCCGGCGCATCCCTATACCGCGCTGCTGATCGAGGCGATCCCGGTGCCGGATCCGGATGTCCGCCCGACCCAAAGCGTGCCGGTCGGCGAGCCGCCGTCGCCGATCGCGCCACCCTCCGGCTGCCGCTTCCGCACCCGCTGCCCGCGGGCCGACGCGCGCTGCGCCAGCGAAGTGCCGGAACTGCGCGTGGTTGCGCCCGGCCAGTTCGCGGCTTGCCATCATCCCCTGATCTAAATATCCGGAGGCCGACACCGCGTTTGTCCCGGACGGGCAGGCGTGGCAAGGTCCGGGCTAAGAACAAGCTACGGGAGAACAGCGATGAAGAGTTTCCAGGTCGTCGATTTCAACGCCCCCTTGAAGGAGGTCGATCAGCCGACGCCGCAGCCGTCGGGCACGCAGGTGCTGATCAAGGTCAAGGCCGCCGGCGTCTGCCACAGCGATCTGCATATCTGGGAGGGCGGCTATGATCTCGGCCACGGCCGCAAGCCGCTGTCGCTGAAGGATCGCGGCGTCTCGCTGCCGCGCACGATGGGCCATGAGACGGTCGGCGAGATCGTGGCCTTCGGGCCCGACGTCAAGGACGCCGACAAGGGCGGCCTCAAGGTCGGCGATGTCGCGCTGGCCTATCCCTGGCTCGGCTGCGGCAAGTGCCCGACCTGCCTCGGCGGCGACGAGAACATGTGCGCGATCAAGCCGAATGCGCTCGGCGTCTATTGCGACGGCGGCTACGCCGATCACATGACGGTGCCGCATCCGAAGTATCTGCTGAACCTCAAGGGGCTCGATCCGGTCACGGCCGCGCCTTACGCCTGCTCCGGCGTCACGACCTACAGCGCGCTGAAGAAGGTCGAGAAGGACCTCGATACGCCGATCGTGATCTTCGGCGCCGGCGGCCTCGGCCTGATGGCGCTCTCGCTGTTGAAGGCGATGGGCGGCAAGGGCGCGATCGTGGTCGATATCGACGCCAGGAAGCGCGAGGCGGCCGAAGCCGCCGGCGCGCTCGCGACCGTCGACGGCAAGGCGCCCGACGCGCTGGAGCAGCTCATCAAGAAGGCCGGCCAGCCGATCCGCGCCGCGATCGATCTGGTCGGCAACGCCCAGACCTCGCAGCTCGGCTTCGACTGCCTGACCAAGGGCGGCAAGCTCGTGATCGTCGGCCTGTTCGGCGGTGGCGCAACCTGGGCGTTGCCGCTGATCCCGATCAAGGCGGTCACTATCCAGGGCAGCTATGTCGGCAATCTGCGCGAGACCCAGGAGCTGCTCGACCTCGTGCGGACCAAGAAGATTCCGGCGATCCCGGTCACGCCGATGCCGCTGGCAAAGGCGAACGAGGCGCTGACCAACCTGCAGAAGGGCCAGCTGGTGGGCCGCGCGGTGCTGACGCCGTAAATCGGGTCGCCGTCATTCCGGGATGGTGCGTCAGCACCAGACCCGGAATCTCGAGATTCCGGGTTCGATGCTCCGCGCCGCCCCGGAATGACTGTTGTGTTCCGGAGAATCCCCATGTCCGCCAACGATGCACTTCACATCGCCGTCCTCGGTGGCGACGGCATCGGCCCCGAGGTAATGGCGCCGGCGCTCGACGTGCTGCGCAGGATCGAGGCGTCGGCCGGTCTCAAATTCCGCTTCACCGAGGCGCCGGCCGGCGCAGGCCATTACAGGGAAACCGGCAAGTCGATGCCGGAGAGCACGATCCGGCTGTGCGAGGAGGCCGATGCGATCCTGCTCGGAGCCTGCGGCCTGCCGTCGGTGCGCTACCCCGACAACACCGAGATCGCGCCGCAGATCGAATTGCGGATGATCTTCGATCTCTATGCCGGCGTGCGGCCCGCGCGATTGATCCCGGGCGTATCGAGCACGATCGTCGGCGCCGATCGAAAGGGCATCGACCTCGTCGTGATCCGGGAATCGACCGAGGGCCTGTTCGCCTCGATGGGCAAGGGCGTCGTCACCGACAGCGAGGCGCGCGAGACGATGGTGATCACGCGCCACACCTCCGAGCGGCTGTTCGAGTTCTCGTTCCGGCTCGCCGAACGCCGCAAGGCGCGCGGCAAGGTCAACGGCGGGCTGACCTGCGTCGACAAGGCGAACGTGTTCAAGGCCTTCGCATTCTTCCGGAACATCTTCGACGAGACTGCGAAGCGTCATCCCGACGTCAGGGCTGACCATCTCTACATCGATGCGACCGCGGCAGCGCTGGTGAAGCGCCCGTGGGACTTCGACGTCATGGTGACCGAGAACATGTTCGGCGACATCCTGTCCGATCTCACCGCCGGTCTGATCGGCGGCATGGGCATGGCGCCGTCAGCCGACATCGGCGACCGCTACGCGGTGTTTCAGCCGTGTCATGGCACGGCGCCCGACATCATGGGGCAGGGCAAGGCCAATCCGACCGCGATGATCCTGTCGGCCGCGATGATGCTGGACTGGCTCGCCGACAAGCATGGACTCGAAAGCGCCGCCGAGGCCGGAGAGCGGATCGAGCGCGCGGTCGACAAGGTCTACGCCGACGGCATCAAGCCGTTTGAGTTCGGCGGCAGCAACGGCACGACCGATGTCGCGAAGGCGGTGCTGGCAGCGCTCTAGCGTGGAAGGTGAGGGGGCCGAAGCCCCCTCCTTGATGATTAGCGATGGTGTCCGCCGTGATGTCCACCGCCGTGATGGCCGCCATGATGTCCGCCGTGATGAGGGCGGTGCCCGTAATGATGCAGGCGATGGTGGAAGTGCGGACGATGATGCCATCCGTGATGGCGCGGTCCGTAATAGCCGTATGCGCCCGGTCGCCAATAGCAGCGGCCCCAGCGATCGCAGACCTGGCGCACCTTGTCGACATTGGACGTTTCGCCCGCGATGTGACCGGCTTGCGGAAGCCCGTTGGGCATCGCGGATGCCGCGCCGGACATCAACGCTGCGCTTCCAAGCGCGGCGAGTCCAATAACGGCAAGCTTGATATTCATCGAGATCTCCTTGGTTGAAGCCTGAAAACGTCCATGCGGGCCACTTCGTTGCTGCGGCAAAAAAGACTGGCTTGTGCACTCGGTTCTGGCGGCGCCGGTTCAACTGAGGAAATGCGGGAGTTATGAGGTCGCCGGATGTGCGGGCGACAATTGGCCGCGCGACAGAATAGCGACGCATTGCGTGCGCCTGCGCTGCGCGAGATGGGCAGTCGGAGCGCGAACTGGAAAAGCGCGGCGCGCATGCGCGGCGATCTGCGCGCATGCTCACGTGGAGCGATGAGATCATGACGCGATGCTCGTCGCCGCTTCATGACCGCGCATCCGGCGCGGGGGACTGAAGCTATCTGCCTGGATCACAAAATCTTGAAAGACAGCAGCGCCTCAAGAAAAAGCGCTGCCATCGGCAATGGCAGCGCTTCGACATCTTCTCGGTCCGACCGGCATGTGCGGCCGCGGCGGCCGGCGGACCGGCCGTTGCGGTGTGGTGGATCGCGTTCGCGGCGCCGCGACCCGATCCGCGCTCAGTCTTCGTTGGCGGCGATCGATTCCATCAGCGACACCAGCTGACGCTGCACCGTCTGATCCTTGATCTTGCTGTAGGCGCGCAGCAACCGGAGGCTGAACGCGCTGTCGAGGAACAGCAGGCTCTCGACTTCGCGAGCCTTGTTGTCGCCGTCGTAGAAGAAGGTGACCGGCACATCCAGCGCCGTCGCGATCTGCTGAAGGCGGGCAGCGCCGACACGGTTGACGCCCTTCTCGTACTTTTGAACCTGCTGGAAGCTGACGCCAAGCTTGTCGCCGAGTTCGGCCTGCGAGATCTTTTGCTCGACACGGCGCAGGCGAATCCGCTTGCCCAACTCAATGTCCGGCTTGCCGGCACTGCGCTGCTTCATCTTCTTTGCTGCTGATCTGTTCATTCTTGTGACCCGTCCTTCAAATCGAGAATCCCTGGCCCGGCTGGGTCAGAGACACGTTCATGATGTACCGCGTTAAGCTCGAGTGGATCGCCAGTTCGTCTGAACTACGAAATCCAGGAAGATCGCGGGATGGTATCCAACCGCAAAAGCGCATCGGAAGCACCCTAGTACCGACTCGGTCGACTACCTGAAGTCGACCGCGCCAAGGTGTCTGTCGACACCCCGCCCTCTACATTTGGCAAAATATTGACCAAACCACAACTAGCGCGAGTTTGATCGACACAGATTTTGCGTACATGCATAATAGGCGTCAATGCACCGTGCCCGTAGTTCTACGGGCGGGTATATTGTACGGGCGTCGTTGCGTGGATGCAACCCCAGCTAGTGCAGCCTGAGGTCGAGAAGCGGCCGGCGAGCGCTTGACTGAATCATCCGGTTTGCAAGAGTTTGACGTAAGTCCAAGTCAGGCTTTCGGAATGTTGCTGGACAATTGCCCAAAAGTTCTCGATCATCTGGAACAAATATGTGCCTACGACAAGCCGGCGAACTCTGGCGGGAGGGGCCAATGAAGCGAAAGAGGGGAAGGCCTCGACTCTACCTCGCGGCTTCGGGAGTTGAAGATATGCCGGTCGCAAACACGGAAGAACGGTTGCTGGCGCTGCTCGCAACGCTGGAGGAATGTCAGGCGTTCCTGACCGACCGGGCGAACACGGAGACGGCGCGGCTGTTGTCCCTTGCCATCCTCGAGCTTCGGATGGAGCTCCACAAGGTGACTGATTCCGAGTTGAAGGCCCTCTGTGACATGATTGCGTCGGACGAGCCCGTCCAGGAACAATCGACGACCCGGCAACTGCCGCCGTATTTGAGGCTGATCAAGTAAGTCGCGCCCCGCGTCACGCGCGGGACGCTGCTCGCTTTGGGCGCGCCGCTCAGCCCGCAGTCACGTCAACCGCCTCGGCGCCTTCGAGCACGCGACGGGCCTTGTCGCGGTCGAGGTCACCTTCCCATGCCGCGACCACGACGGTGGCGACGCAGTTGCCGATCAAATTGCCGACCGCGCGCGCCATGCCGATGAACCAGTCGACCGAGAGCACCAGCACGAGGCCGATCGCCGGGATACTCGGCACGGCGTTGAGCGTCGCTGCCAGGATGACGATCGCCGAGCCGGGTACGCCATGCGCACCCTTCGAGGTGATCAACGACACGCCGAGCACCAGCATCAGGTCGCCGAACGACAGCGGTGTGTTGGTCGCCTGCGCGATGAAGACGACCGCAAGCGTCAGGTAGATCGAGAAGGCGTCGAGGTTGAAGGAATAGCCGGTCGGAATCACGAGGCCGACCACCGAATCCTTGACGCCGAAACGCTCCAGCTTGCGCATCACCTGCGGCAGCACTGCGTCGGACGATGCCGTGGCGACCACGATCATCAGCTCCTCGCGCAGGTAGCCGAGGAACTTGAGGATGTTGATGCCGGCGAGCGCCATCACGGTGCCGAGCACGCCGACCACGAAGATCGCGACCGACACGTAGAACAGCGCGACCAGCGACAGCAGCTGCTTCAGCGAACCGACGCCGTATTTGCCGACCGTATAGGCGACGGCGCCGAGCACGCCGATCGGAGCGAAGCGCACGATCAGGCCCATGGCGCGGAACAGCACGGTCGAGACCGCGTCGATGAAGGAGGAGATCTTCTCGCCCTTGTCGCCGCCGACCAGGGCCAGGCTGACGCCGAAGATGATGGCGAAGAACAACACCTGCAGCACGTCGTTGCGCGACAGCGCGTCGAACGAGGTGGTTGGGATGATGTTGAGCAGGAAGCTGCCGATGCCTTCGCCCTTCAGCTTCTGTGCGTTGCTGGCGTAGTTCCCGAGCGCCTTCGCATCCAGCGTCGAGGTGTCGATGTTCATGCCGTGGCCGGGGCCGAACAGATAGGCGAGCAGCAGGCCGACCACGAGCGCAACCGTCGTCATCGCCTCGAAATAGACCAGCGCCTTGACGCCGACCCGGCCGACCTTCTTGAGGTCGCCGGCACCCGCAATGCCGTGCACGACGACGCAGAACACGATCGGCGCCACGATCATCGAGATCAGCTTCAGGAAGGCATCGCTGAAGATCTTCAACCCGATCGCGAAATCGGGCGCGGCCATGCCGATGACGATGCCGAGCAGCAGCGCGACAAGCACCTGCACGAACAGTGATGTGTAGAGCGGCTTGCGTGCAATTGTCGCTTCCGCTGCGATGGTCGACATGACTTCTCCCTGGTTCCGGCGCCGAACCCGCCCATCGTAGCAACTTGCGTGCCAAGATGTCGCAGGATCGGCCACTCCTGCCCGGTCAGCCGTCGATTTCGAGGGCGCTGGTCACGGTGTAGACGACGCCATGGGGCAGGAAATCCACGGTGGCCTCGCCGCCGAGCTGGTCGCGGGCGCTGCGCTCGATCAGGCGGGAGCCGAAGCCGCGCTGGACCGGCGCGGTGACCGGCGGGCCGCCAGTCTCGGTCCAGATCATCCGCAGCTTCGGTCCGGGGCTCTCGTTGAGGATCTCCCAGTCCAGCGTCACCGTGCCGGTGTCGTTGGACAGCGCGCCATATTTGGCGGCGTTGGTTGCCATCTCATGCAGGATCATCGACAGCACCAAAGCAAGCCGGGGCGACAGCGGTACGCGGGGTCCGAACATCCTGACCCGCTCGGACGTGTTCAAGAGATACGGCCGCAGCACGCGGCTGACCACGTCCTGGAAGTCGGAGCCCTGCCATTTGTCGGTCGAGAGCAGATTGTGCGCCTCGGCGAGCGCGCCGAGCCGCCCCTCGAACTTGTCGCGCTCGGTGCGGCTTGCGCTGCGGAAGGTCTGCGTGGCGATCGATTGCAGGATCGCCAGCGTGTTCTTGACGCGGTGGTTGAGCTCTTCGATCAGCAGGTCGTGCAGCGTCTCGCCGCGCGCGATCGTGGTCGCCATCCGCACCGCAAAGCCGAGCCCGACCAGCAGCAGGACGCCACCGATCACGCTGGTGATCGCCAGCGAGCGCCACAGCGGCGCCACCAGCGAGTTCTCGGCGATCCCCGCGGCGACCGTCCAGCCGGTGACGCGCGACCGGGTGAAACCGGTGATCAGCGCCACGCCTTCCAACGAGACGGTCGGCAGCGTCGCCTCGCGTTGGCGGAACATCTCGGCAAACAGCGATGGCGAGGCGCGCTGGCCGATGGTCGCCTGCGGGTTTGGCACCCGCGCCAGGTTGACGCCGTCGCTGTCGAAGATCGAGATGGTCCAGTCCTGGTTGAGGCGCTGCTTCTCGATGATGGCCTGGAACACCTCGATCGGCGGGCTGAAGGAGATGTCGTAGAGCACCTCGCCGTCGCGCATCACCGGCACCTCGACGGTGATGATCAGCCGCTGCTTCACCGCGCCGAAGAACAGGTTGGAGTATTGCGGCTGCCGCGTCGTGAACACCTTCTCGAGGATCTCGAGATTGTTGCGTGGCGGCAGGCTCGCGGTGTCCGGCGTCAGCGAGGAGAACACCTGGCGTCCGGCGCGGTCCGCCACCAGCACCACGCCGTCCTTGCCGTACTGGTCGATGAAGCCGACCGCGACGCGGCGGAAGTTGTCGAAGTCGCTGTTGCGCAGCGAGTTGGTCAGCGCCAGCACCTGCAGCCCGCCGGTCATGCGCTGCATTTCCGCATCGAGCAGCAGGCGGATGCTGCGCGCCGTTTCCAGCACGCGCTGCGTGGCCGCCTGGCGATCCCGCTGATAATTGTGGAAGACGATCCCGACCGCGAAAATGATCAGCGGCAACATCGTTCCCGCGACCAGAAGCGCGAGACGGACTGGCAATGTCAGTTTCGGCACGATGTCCCCAGGTCGGTGCCCATTTGCTGTGAGCTTAGGGGAGGCGGGAAAATCCGCCAAAGGAAACAGCTGGTTATCGGAAAAGTTCCGCGGCGCACGGTATGCGCCGCGGAATGACGTCATGTCAGAGATTGCTCTCGGTGATCGCGGCGTAGACCATGGTGCGCAGCTCGCGCCGCAGCGGATAGGCGCTCGACGGCAGCACCTGGGTCATGAAGATCGTGATCAGCTCCTCGGCCGGGTCGATGAAGAACGACGTCGTCGCGGCGCCGCCCCAGTTGAATTCGCCCGGGCTGCCGGCGATCAGCGTCTGCGCCGGGTGCATGGTGACGGCGAAGCCGAGGCCGAAGCCGATGCCGTTATAGGCGGCTTCGGCGAACATCGAGCGCGACATCGCCGGCAGGTCGACCCCGCCGGGCAGATGGTTCGAGGTCATCAGCTTCAGCGTCTTCGGGCCGAGCAGCCTGACGCCGCCGAGCTCGCCGCCATTGAGCAGCGCCCGGCAGAAGGTCAGATAGTCGGCCGCAGTCGAGCACAGTCCGCCGCCGCCCGAGATCAGCGAAGGCGGTGCCAGGAACGAGCTGGTGGTCGGATCGTCCTGCAGCGTCAGCGTGCCCTTGCGCTCGGCGGCGAGCGGGTTGAAGCCGCCCTGCGGATCGGCGGAATAGCAGGCGGCAAACCGATGCGCCTTGTCGTCCGGCACGAAGAAATCCGTGTCGTTCATGCCGAGCGGCTTGAAGATGCGCTCCTTCAGGAATTGCTCGAACGGCACACCTGAGATCTTGCCGACGAGATAGCCGAGCACGTCGGTCGAGACCGAGTAGTTCCAGGCTTCGCCCGGCGAGAACTCCAGCGGGATCTTCGCCAGGTCCTCGATCATGCCGTCGAGCGTGCCGGCCTTGATGACTTCGCCGATCTTCTTCTCGCGATAGGCCGCGTCGACATTGGAGCGCTGCTGGAAGCCGTAAGTGAGGCCCGAGGTGTGGCGCAAGAGGTCGACGATCTGCATCGGCCGCGTCGGTGGGCGGGTCAGGAAGGCAGGCGCGGTGCCGGCGACGAACACGCCGAGGTTCTTCCATTCCGGAATGTATTTCGCGACCGGCTCGTCGAGCGCGACCTTGCCTTCCTCGACCAGCATCATGAAGGCGACCGACGTGATCGGCTTGGTCATCGAATAGATGCGGAAGATGGTGTCGTCCCTGACCGGCACCTTGCGCTCGAGATCGGCAAAGCCCTGGACCGTGGAATGCACGATCTTGCCGCGGCGATAGATCAGGACCTGCGTGCCGGGAAAACGGCCGGCATCGATGTAGCGGCTCTTCAGGTGCGCTTCGAGGCGGTTGAGGGCAGTGGTCGACATTCCCGCGGATTCGGGCGAGGCAGGCGTGGGGGCTAGCATCAGGCGTTTCTCCGGCTTGCAAGGCAGCCTTGATAGCCGAAAAGTGTCTGCCGCACCAATCCGCTGCCGCTTACTGGCATTGAGCTGGTGGTGTACGGTCGCCCCTGCAATCGCGCCCCCGAAGGGGCCCAAAATATCTGCCAAGGTATCCGTCAAGGGAAACGCCGAGATGACCCAGTTCAACGAAACCGAGCTCACCGCCGCCGTCATCCGCAGCTTCGACCAGACCCCCGATCCGCGGGCCAAGTTCCTGCTGCAGGAATTGGTGAAGTCGCTGCACGATTATGTGCGCAGGACCGATCTCACCTTCGAGGAATGGGACCACGCGATCGGCTTCCTGACCCGCACCGGGCAGAAGTGCACCGACATCCGCCAGGAGTTCATCCTGCTGTCCGACGTGCTCGGCGTGTCGATGCTGGTCGATGCGGTCAACCATCGCGATCGCGACGGCGCGACCGAGACCACCGTGCTCGGCCCGTTCTACGTCGGCGAGCACAAGGTGACGCCGCACGGCACCGACATCTCGGCAAGCCTGCCCGGCGAGCGCATGTTCGTGCAGAGCCGCGTCACCGACCTCGGCGGCAAGCCGCTGGCCAATGTGCCGGTCGACGTCTGGCACGCGGATGACGACGGATTCTATGACTCGCAGAAGCCGAGCTATGCCACCGAAGGTCCGTCGTCGCGGGCGCGCTTCATCACCGATGCCGACGGTTGCTTCTTCTTCCGCACCATCGTGCCGTGCAGCTATCCGATCCCGACCGATGGCCCGGTCGGGCAGATGATCACGCAGACCAACCGTCACCCGATGCGGCCGGCGCATGTGCACTTCCTGGTCAACGCCAAGGGCTACGAGCCGCTGATCACGCATGTCTTCGTCGAGGGCGACAAATACATCGATTCCGACGTCGTGTTCGGCGTGAAGGATGAATTGATCGCCAAGGTCGAGCGGCGCACCGATCCTGTGATGCCCGATGGCCAGCAATCGGATGGGCCGTGGAGCCTGATGACCTACGAATTCCACGTGAAGCCCGGTGGCGGAATGGCGCCCGCGCCGCTCGGCACCAAGGTCACCGAAGACGCCTGAATGGTTCCCGAACGCTTCTGCTTAATTCTTGTGCGTCGCGTAATAATTAAGCGAACCGCAAATTTTGACAGCGCGCGGAAAATTCGCGCGCGCTGCGACATGTTGCGCAAGGCTTTGCATCGAAATCGATTTTCGCACTGCGGTAGGTTGGCACAAGGCTTGAATAATCATTAGCCGACGCCATTGAAGCCGTCCCTCGAGGCTACCCCATCGGATTTCTGACGCCGCCAGACCGGGGCCTCCCCGGTGCACGCCCTTTTGCGCCCTGCGCGCGTCGCCACCCGAAGGAGGGCGCTCGACGCAAAGCCGCATCACCGCAACGCAACGACGCAAAGGACGACCGATGACCAAGCCCACCAACAAGCCCTCAGGCCGCGCGATCAACCGTCGCCAGTTCCTGAAGGCAACCAGTGGCGCCGCCGCGCTGCTCGCCGCGGCCAAGCTCAACTTTCCCGCTGGTGCATTCGCGGAGGGCGCGGGTCCCGAAGTGAAGGGCGCCAAGCTCGGCTTCATTGCGCTGACCGATGCCTCGCCGCTGTTCGTCGCCAAGGAGAAGGGCATCTTCGCCAAATACGGCATGCCCGACGTCGAGGTCCAGAAGCAGGCCTCGTGGGGCACCACGCGCGACAATCTCGTGCTCGGCTCCGAGGGCAACGGCATCGACGGCGCGCACATCCTGACCCCGATGCCGTATCTGATCTCGGCCGGCAAGGTGACGCAGAACAATCAGCCGACGCCGATGTACATCATGGCGCGGCTCAACCTGAACGGCCAGTGCATCTCGGTCGCCAAGGAATATGCCGATCTCAAGGTCGGCATCGACACCGCGCCGTTCAAGGCGGCGCTGGAGAAGAAGAAAGCTTCCGGCAAGGCAGTGAAGGCCGCGATGACCTTCCCCGGCGGCACGCATGATCTCTGGATCCGCTACTGGCTCGCCGCCGGCGGCATCGATCCCGACAAGGACATCGAGACCATCGTGGTGCCGCCACCGCAGATGGTGGCCAACATGAAGGTCGGCACGATGGACTGCTTCTGCGTCTGCGAACCGTGGAATCTGCAGTTGATCCATCAGAACATCGGCTATACCGCGATCACGACCGGCGAGCTCTGGGACAAGCATCCGGAGAAATCGTTCGGTCTGCGCGCCGCCTGGGTCGACAAGAATCCGAAGGCCGCGAAGGCGCTGCTGATGGCGGTGATGGAAGCCCAGCAGTGGTGCGAGAAGGCGGAGAACCGCGAGGAGGCCGCGGCGATCTGCGCCAAGCGGCAGTGGATCAACTGCCCGGTCGAGGACATCACCGACCGCATGAAGGGCAAGTTCGACTACGGCACCGGCCGCGTGGTCGAGAATTCGCCGCAGCAGATGCGGTTCTGGAGCGACAACGCCTCCTATCCGTATCAGAGCCATGACCTCTGGTTCCTCACCGAGGACATCCGCTGGGGCAAGTACGAGGCAGGCTTCGACACCAAGGCGCTGATCGCCAAGGTGAACCGTGAGGATCTCTGGAAGGAGGCTGCCAAGGAGCTTGGCGTGTCCGACATTCCAGCCTCGACCTCGCGCGGCAAGGAAACCTTCTTCGACGGCAAGGTGTTCGATCCCGCCGATCCCGCCGCCTATCTGAAGTCGTTGTCCATCAAGCGTGTTGACGTCTGATTTGAGCGAGCCGCGCGTGCAGCGCGGCTCTCCCTTTGACCACGGAGATTTTTGTTCAATGTCGATGCCTGCCATGAAGACCGATGTGTCGGCGGTGGCGATCCCGCCGGCCATTGCCGCGGCGCCGGTCGTGACCATGACGCCGAAGCGCGCGCCGCGCGCCGAGGCCTACGCCAGGATGGCGAAGGCGACCGCGGCGCGCGTGGTGCCGCCGCTGATCGTGATCGCGCTGCTGCTCGTGGTGTGGGAGCTGATCTGCCGGCGCGCCGGCTCCAGCCTGCCGCCGCCGTCAAAAGTGTTCAAGGACACCAAGGAGCTGATCCTCGATCCGTTCTTCGACAATGGCGGCATCGACAAGGGTCTGTTCTGGCATCTCTCCGCCAGCCTGCAGCGCGTCGCCTATGGCTATTCGCTCGCGGCGATCGCGGGCATCGCGCTCGGCACGCTGGTCGGACAATCGGTCTGGGCGATGCGCGGGCTCGATCCGCTGTTCCAGGTGCTGCGCACCATCCCGCCGCTCGCCTGGCTGCCGCTGTCGCTCGCCGCGTTCCGCGACGGCCAGCCCTCGGCGATCTTCGTCATCTTCATCACCTCGGTGTGGCCGATCATCATCAACACCGCGGTCGGCATCCGCAACATCCCGCAGGACTACCGCAACGTCGCCGCGGTCGTGCAGCTCAATCCGCTGGAGTTCTTCACCAAGATCATGATCCCGGCGGCCGCGCCCTACATGTTCACCGGCCTGCGCATCGGCATCGGCCTGTCCTGGCTCGCGATCGTCGCCGCGGAAATGCTGATCGGCGGCGTCGGCATCGGCTTCTTCATCTGGGATGCGTGGAATTCCTCGCATATCAGCGAAATCATCCTGGCGCTGTTCTATGTCGGCATCATCGGCTTCGTGCTCGACCGCCTGATCGCAGGGCTGGGCAAGATCGTGACCCGCGGCACGGCGGCGAACTGAGGAGTAAGTCATGCAGGCCTATCTGAAGCTCGATCACATCGACAAGACCTTCACCCGCGGCAGCGCCACCACAGAGGTGCTGAAGGACATCAACCTGACGATCGAGAAGGGCGAATACGTCTCCATCATCGGTCACTCCGGTTGCGGCAAGTCGACCCTGCTCAATATCGTCGCCGGCCTTACCGGCGCCACCAATGGCGGCGTGCTGCTGGAGAACCGCGAGGTCAATTCGCCGGGACCGGATCGGGCCGTGGTGTTCCAGAACCACAGCCTGCTGCCTTGGCTCACCGTCTACGAGAACGTCAAGCTCGGCGTTGACAAGGTGTTTGCAAGGATCAAGAGCAAGGCCGAGCGCGACGCCTGGGTGATGCACAATCTCAGCCTCGTGCAGATGGCGCATGCCAAGGACAAGCGGCCGAGCGAGATCTCGGGCGGCATGAAGCAGCGCGTCGGCATCGCGCGTGCACTCGCGATGGAGCCGAAGGTGCTGCTGCTCGACGAGCCGTTCGGCGCACTCGACGCGCTGACGCGGGCGCATCTGCAGGATTCGGTGATGGCGCTGCACCAGAAGCTCGGCAACACCATCCTGATGATCACCCACGACGTCGACGAGGCGGTGCTGCTGTCGGACCGCATCGTCATGATGACCAACGGTCCGAGCGCGCGGATCGGCGAGGTGCTCGAGGTGCCGTTGGCGCGGCCGCGCAAGCGGCTCGAGCTCGCGACCAATCAAGGCTACCTGAAGTGCCGGCAGCGCGTGCTCGAATTCCTCTATGAGCGCCACAGCTTCGTCGAGGCGGCGTGATGATCACGTCGACGGCAAGCGCGTTTCCGCTTTGAACCGAAACGCCGGACGGGATTACCAATGCTCGCATTTTGAAAAATCGTTTCAGAATTCATTTCAACCGAGGAGAGTCGAGATGAATCCGGCCCAAATCAAGCTGGTTCAGGAAAGCTTTGGCAAGGTCGCGCCGATCTCGGAGCAAGCTGCGGTCATCTTCTACGACCGTCTGTTCGAAGTCGCGCCAGCCGTAAAGGCAATGTTTCCCGCCGACATGAAGGAGCAGCGCAAGAAGTTGATGACGACGCTCGCCGTCGTCGTCAACGGGCTGAGCAATCTCGACACGATTTTGCCGGCCGCGAGTGCACTCGCCAAGCGTCATGTCAACTATGGCGCGAGGCCCGAGCATTATCCGGTGGTCGGCGGCGCGTTGCTCTGGACCTTGGAGAAGGGCCTTGGCCCCGCCTGGACGCCTGATGTCGCCGCCGCATGGACCGCGGCCTACGGCACGCTGTCGGGCTATATATGATCTCGGAAGCCTACGGCCCGGCGCAGCCGACCGAGTAGGAAAACGTCGTAAGCACAGGACGGCCGTCCAACCGTCATTGCGAGAAACGAAGTGACGAAGCAATCCATCTTGCCACGCATGGAGGTATGGATTGCTTCGCTTCGCTCGTAATGACGTGGTGGGCTTTCGGGTATTCGACGGCGCCAACAATCTTCTCTATGGTCCACCCCGTTCCGCCAACGGGTGAACCAAAAAATGATGTTCCTGGAAACGCCGCCGAAACTGATCCCGACCGAAATCTTCTCCGCGGTTCCCGCCGAATTCCGCCGCAAGGTGGCGAGCGAATGGGCCGACGCCAACCGGCCGGGTGCGGTGACGGACTGCTTCATCGAGGGACCGTCCTTCGACGCGTCAGGCAATCTCTACATCGTCGACATTCCGTTCGGCCGCATCTTCAGGATCGCGCCGGACAAGTCATGGACGCAGGTCGCCGAATATGACGGCTGGCCGAACGGGCTGAAGATCGATCCGATGGGCCGCATCCTGATCGCCGACTATCGGCACGGGCTGATGGAGCTCGATGCCAAATCGGGCGAGGTCACGCCGCTGCTGCGCTCGCGCAATTCGGAATCGTTCCGCGGCTGCAACGACCTGCACATCGCCTCGAACGGCGACATCTATTTCACCGATCAGGGCCAGACCGGACTGCACGATCCGACCGGCCGCGTCTATCGGCTGCGGGTGAGCGGCGCGCTCGATTGCCTGATCGACACCGGCATCAGCCCGAACGGCCTGGTGCTCGATCCGCACGAGGCGGTGCTGTTCGTCGCCATGACGCGCGACAATGCGGTCTGGCGCGCGCCGTTCATGAAGGACGGCAGCGTCTCCAAGGTCGGCCGCTTCTGCTCGCTGTTCGGCCCGAGCGGGCCCGACGGCATGACGATGGACGCCGCCGGTCGGCTGTTCGTCGCGCACGCCTCGCTCGGCCACGTCTTCGTGTTCGCGCCGAACGGCGAGTGCATCGCGCGGATCAAGTCCTGCGCCGGGCCGAGCTGCACCAACGTCGCGATCGGCGGCGCCAACTGCGACCGTCTTTACATCACGGAGTCGGTGACGGGCTCGGTGCTGGTCGCCGACATCGGCGGCCTCGGCTAGATATCTTCCTGTCTGTCGATCCTCGTCAATCGTACCTGGCGCGAGTCCCGAAGGATCGACGGCCACCAGGTCGGCCGCACGTCGGGTGTGGCTGATCAGCGGTCCGAATGCACCTTCTCGAGAAACTCCTTCACGCCGCTGACGGCGCCGGTGTTGGAGACGACATAGCCGGGAAGGGCGCCCACCGCCTTGTGGAACTCGCTGCTCTTCATGATGTCGAGCACCCGCTGCATCGGCTCGGTCTCGAGGAAGGCGCGCTTGCAGACGAAAAAATGATCTTCCGTGAGCAGGCGGATGAAATCGAGCCCGAACTGCCGCGCGGCGGCCTCGACGCCGAAGCTCGCATCCGCCATGCCGCTGGCGACATAGGCGGCGACCGCTGCATGGGTGAATTCCATGTGCTGGGCGCCGTTGATCCGCCCTTCCGGGATCTTGTGCAGCGCCAGCAATTGATCGAACAGCAGCCGCGTGCCGGAATCATGGTCGCGGTTGACGAAACGGGCCTTGCGCTCGACCAGGTCCTTCAGCGATGTGATCTTCAGCGGGTTGCCGCGCTTGACCATTAGGCCCATCTCGCGCGTCACGAAATTGATGACGCGGTCCTCGCGCGGATCGAGCCATTCGCGGCAGGCCTTGATGCCTTGCGCGCGCAGTTCGCCGCGCGGCAGATGCACGCCGGAGAGATCGCAGGCGCCCTGCGCCAGCGAGACCAGCGAGTTCTGGTTGCTGCACAGTGGTGATGAAGCCGGCCGAGCTGACCTCGCTGTCGGCGCTCAGGATCGGCGAGCTTGCGCTGGAGGCCGGGTTGCCGAAGGGCGTGCTCAACATCGTGACTGGGCCCGGCCGCATCGTTGGCCATGCGCTGGTCAATCATCCCGATGTCGACAAGGTGACGTTCACCGGTTCGCCCGGCGTCGGCCGCGGCATCATGAAGGGCGCCGCCGGCAACTTCAAACGGGTCTCGCTCGAGCTCGGCGGCAAGTCCGCCAATGTGATCTTCGACGATGCCAATCTCGAAGCCGCTGCCAAGGCCGCGGCTGCCGGTATCTTCTTCAACGCCGGGCAGGTCTGCTCGGCCGGCTCGCGCGTGCTGGTGCAGGAGAACGCCTATGACGAGGTGGTCGAGCGTCGGGTCGCCCGCGCCGAGGCATTGCGGATGGGCGATCCCGCAGATCGCGCCACTGCACTTGGGCCGGTCATCTCCGAGAAGCAGATGCGCTCGATCCTCGATTATGTCGAGATCGGCAAACATGAGGGCGCGCTGCGGTCAGCCACCTCGATCGGCCGATTTGCCAAGGAAACACGGCCTTCGATGAAGCTCGCGGGGCTGCCGCCCCTCTTGCCGCGGCAGCCCGCCTGCTCTTGGCGCGCGGCAAATAGCGCCGCCAGTTGAAGTCCGTGGTGCGTCTGAGTTGGGCATAGATGAAGCGGTAGATGGTCTCGTGGCAGATCACCTTGCGCCCGTACTCGCGCGCCAGCCGGCCAGCGACCTGCTCGGGCGACCAGCCCCGGCGAAGGCGTTCCAACACCGCGCGGCGCAGGCCGGGCTCCCGTTCGAGGCGTCCGCCCGTCCAGCGCCGCGCGCGCATCTGGTGCTGGGCATAGTTGGCTTGTAGCCGACCTGGCTCCCCCGATTGCGCCTCAGCTCCCGAGAGATCGTTGATGGCGAGCGATCCAGAGCTGCCGCGATTTGCCGGACCGAGCGGCCATTGGCCGATAGGCAGGCAATCTCGCATCGGTCGTCCAGAGAGAGCTGTTTGTAAGTCCGCCCCATGGCAACACCTCCTCAAGGAAGTGTTGCACTTCGTTTGTGAACTCAGGGGACCCATAACCACGAATATCTGTTGTTGCACACGGGCGGAATGACGAGTCCCGCCAACAATGACTGTTGCGGAGTGTGGGTCCCGGCCTTCCCCGGGACGACGCTGTGAAAATATCGCCGGGACGTCGATGTGGAGACATGGTCTTCCGTTTGCTTTATCGTCGTGCGCGGGATCAAAGGCGAACCACGCAGAACGAGGCGATCGTGCAGACAAAAAAATTCGGCAACAACGGCCCGCAAGTCTCGGTGATCGGGCAAGGCACCTGGTATCTCGATCGCGGTGACCGCAAGGCGGCTGTCGCTGCGCTGAAGCGCGGCATCGATGCCGGCATGACGCATATCGACACCGCCGAGATGTATGGCGACGCCGAGCTTGTGATCGCGGATGCGATGTCAGGCCGCCGCGACGAGCTGTTCCTGGTCTCGAAAGTCCTGCCGAGCAACGCCTCGCGGCGCGGCACCATCACCGCTTGCGAGCGCTCGCTGAAGCGGCTGAAGACCGATCGCCTCGATTGCTATCTGTTGCACTGGCGCGGAACCACTCCGCTCGCCGAGACGGTCGCGGCGTTCGACGAATTGATCGCGGCCGGCAAGATCCGCGCCTGGGGCGTCAGCAATTTCGACACCGAGGATCTCGACGAACTGCTCGATGTCGCGGGTGAGGGCACGATCGCCTGCAACCAGGTGCTCTACCATCTGCAGGAGCGCGCCATCGAGCATGCCGTGATCCCGTGGTGCGAGCAGCACGGCGTCGCCGTCGTCGCCTACTCGCCGTTCGGTCACAATGATTTTCCCGCGCCATCGAGCAAGGCCGGCGCGGTGCTGCAATCGATTGCGCAGGCGCACAAGGCGACGCCGCGCCAGGTCGCGCTGAGCTTCCTGACGCGGCTGCCGTCGGTGCTCGCGATCCCGAAGGCGTCGAACGCGGAACACGCAGCCGAGAATGCTGCCGCCGGCAAGCTCGAGCTCAGCGGCGATGAACTCGCCGCGCTCGATGCCGCGTTCCCGCGCGGGCCGAAGCCGCGCTCGCTGCCGATGCTCTGAGCGCGTTCCGCTCCACACAGTTCTTAACAAACTGTTGCAGTTGCGGCGGCACACAGTCTGCGGTGGGCGGTCGCGCGCGCTGGTGCATATCGGAGTCCCGTTTTCGGGCATTGTTCTTGCGGCAGAATTGGCGTTTTGTACGAGCTGCAGATTCCCTTTATTTGCCTTCGAGATTGCCGTGACACCGCCCCCCGCAGCCGTGGCCGCCAGGCTGGACAGCGTTCCCCTTTCATTGCCCGCAAAGACCGCGCCCGCAGCGACAAGCAAGGCGCCCGCCCGCACCGACCGGCCGTTCAAGGGCATCGCGCTGATCCTGCTGTCGACCGTGTTCCTGGGCACCTCCGACGTCACGGCAAAATATCTCTCCTCCACGCTGCCCTCGATCGAGATCGCCTGGATCCGCTTCCTGGTGTTCGCGATGATCATGACGCCGGCGATGCTGCCGGGCTCGCCGCTGTTCGCGCTGCGCAGCAGCCGTCGGCTGCACGTGCTGCGCGGCGCCGCATTGCTCGGTTCCTCGCTGATCTTCATCACGGGGCTCGGCTTCCTGCCGATCGCCGAAGCCTCCGCCACCAGCTTCGTCTCGCCGCTGTTCGTCACCGCGCTGTCGATCGCTTTCCTCGGTGAGAGGGTCGGCATGCGACGCTGGATCGCGACCGCGGTCGGCCTCGCCGGCGTGTTCATCATCCTGCGGCCGGGCACCAGCGCGTTCCATCCCGCCGCGATCTTCCCGCTCGTTTCCGCGCTGGCCTGGGCCGGCACGCTGATCCTGACGCGCATGATGAGCGGCAGCGAGCGCCCGATCACAGTGATGACCTATTCGTCCATTGTCGGCGTCGCCATCGTCAGCGCGCTGGTGCCGTTCGTCTGGGTCACGCCGACTTGGCACGACATCATGTTCGGCATCCTGATCGGCGTTGCGTCCACCGTCGGACAGTGGATCGTGGTGCTGGCATTCCGCTATGGCGATGCCTCGGTGCTGGCGCCGTTCTCCTACACGCAGCTGCTGTGGGTCAGCATCCTCGGCTTCCTGATCTTCGGCGAAGTGCCCGACAGCTGGACCATCCTCGGCGCCGGCTTCATCGTCGCCTCGGGCCTTTACACCGCGCATCGCGAGCGCGTCCGACGGTCGCAGCTGCTGACCGTGGCCAGCGAGCCGTCGCCGAACGCCTGAGCGTCCGGACGAAATCGTGCGTTGGTTGCGAAGCCGGCTTCAACTAGCGTTGCGCGGGTACAACAGTCGGGCCAGAATCTTTGATCTCGAGTCGCTGAACCACCGGATTTCGGAAACAATCGGCAACCTCGCGGTTCGCCGCATGCTAACCCTAGCCCCAAGAGCGCCGCAGAGCGTTTGGGGGTTGGGTACGTGCATTTTGGTTTGTTCTTTTTTCTGTCAGGCGGTCGGTCGTCTCGCGCTGCGATGGCCTTGGCACTCTGTGCCCTGACCACCGCAATCGCGTCACCGACCGGTTCGGCACGAGCGCAGAGCTACACTTGGGGCGGCACGGGCAGCTCCGGAGCAACGCCGGACTACAATCTCGCAACCAACTGGTCCAATCCGCCGGTGGGCGCGCCACCGGTGAACAATGGCCAGGGAGCCATTTTCGACGCGACTGGATCGGCCACTGTCGATGTGACAAGCGCAGTCACGCCCTATTTATGGACGTTCACCGCAAACTCGCAATCATATGTGGTGAGCGGAGCCGACATCAATTTCGGCTCAGCAGCCTGGGGCATCTTCAATTTTGCCAACTCGAATCAGACGATTTCAATCTCCAACAACATTGGCGAAACAACTCCTGTTGCCCAAGTTCAGCAACTCGGCGCGAGCACGCTCGTCTTGTCCGGCCACAACAGCTATTCTGGCGGCACGCTGATCTCGGCCGGCACCGTGCAGGTGACCAATGCGGATTCGGTCGGCACCGGCACCATCAAGCTCAATGGCGGCACCTTCCAGATGCAGTCGGCGACAGTCTCGAGCGTCGCCTTCTCCAACAGCATCGCGGTCAATGCGGCCGGCGGCACGGTCGATGCGAACGGTGCCCAGGTCAATCTCCAGGGCGTGATCGCCGACGGTGCCGGCGCCGGCGTTCTGCGCCTTATCGACTCGTCGGCGTCCGGTTTCTCCAACGTGCAGCTCTCCGGCGCCAACACCTATTCCGGCGGCACGCTGGTGGTCGATACGACCGTCGTCGTCGGCAACAACAACTCGGTCGGGTCGGGCACCGTCACGCTCGACAATGCCTCGTTTCAGGCCGATGGTCTCGGCAACCTGACTTTCGCCAACAACTTTAAGATCAACACGTCGGCCATTGGCAGCGCGATCGACGCCAATGGTGTGACGCTCACGATCGCCGGCAACATTGCCGACGGCAACGGCCCCGGCAAGCTGACTGTGCTGGACAATTCGGGCGGTCTCGGCCGCGTGGTGCTAACAGGCACCAACACCTACACCGGCGGCACCACGATCTGCGATTGCGCGACCTTGCAACTCGGCGACGCCAGCCACATTGCCTCGATCGTCGGCGAGGTCGCCGTCGACGGCAAGTTCGACATCGTCAATGCCAACACGGCCGGAATCACCAAGATCGTCAACGACGGCTTCAACGGAATTGCCACGACGGCGTTCTACAATTCCACCACGGCGTCGACGGCGACGATCGTCAACCAGAATTTCGGCATCACGGAGTTTCGCGACAGCAGCACCGCGGGCAATGCCACCGTGAGCAACACCAATGGTGCGCTCACGATCTTCCGCGACACCAGTTCTGCCGGCAACGCCAAGTTTGACAACAGCAATGGCGGCACCCTGGTATTTGGCGATGCGCTTGGACCTCCTGGTGGCTTGGACGCCAGCACGGCCGGCAAGGCCGTGATCCACAATCATGATGGTGCCGGCACAGTGTTCCTGGGGCACACCAATGCGGGCCAGGCCAAGATCACCAATGGCGACAACGGCGGCGGGTCGCTGTTCTTCGAGTTCTCGTCGGCCGCATCCTCGACGATCACAACGACGGCCACCGGCTTTACCAATTTCTACCAGAACAGCACTGCGGCGAACGCGACGATCGACAACAGCGGCCTGACCTATTTCGGCACGTCCGGTCTCAGCCTGACGGAGGCGCCGACCGCGGGCAACGCGACGATCACCAACCGCTCCGGCGGCACGCTGGTCTTCGACGTCTACGCAACGGCCGGCAACGCCACGATCACGACCGAGAGTGGGGCCAGCGTCACGTTCCTCGGCAATTCGACCGGCGGCACTGCGCAGTTCATCACTCAAGGCACTGGCTATGTGGACTTCGGCGGCAGCCTTGGGCCGAACGGCGACGGCCGCATCACAGCAGGCTCGATCGCGGGCTCCGGCGCCTACTATATCGGCGGCGGCAACACGCTCGTCGTCGGAGGCAACAATCTTTCGACTGTCGTCAGCGGCGTGATCGCGGATTCCGATCCCTGCGGTTGCGGTCCGACCGGTCCCGCCAATTTCGAGAAGACCGGCAGCGGCACCCTGACGCTGTCCGGTGTCAACAGCTATACCGGCACCACGACGGTCAACGGCGGCATTCTTCAGGTCGACGGCTCGATCGCCTCGTCGAGCCTCACCACGGTGAATGCCGGCGGCGCGCTCTCCGGCGTCGGCACCGTCGGCAATACGACGATTGCAAGCGGCGGCATCCTCTTGCCCGGCAATGCGACGCCAGGCACCTTCCTGAACGTGGCAGGAAATCTCGCGTTCCAGTCGGGCGCACTGTACCTCGTCGCGCTCAGTTCGACGGCGTCGACCTTTGCCAAGGTGACCGGCACCGCGACGCTGGCCGGATCGGTCGGCGTCAGCGTCGCCGCCGGCAGTACGATCGCCAAGCAATACACCATCCTGTCGGCGGCCGGCGGCCGCAGCGGCACGTTTGCGGGTGTCGATTCAACCGGGCTGCCGTCGAACCTCGTCGCGACGCTCGGCTATGACGCGAGCAACGCCTATCTGAACTTCACGCTCGATTACGGCGCGAAGTCGAAGCTGAACGTCAATCAGCAGAACGTCGCCACCACGCTGCAGAACTTCTTCAACGCCAATGGCGGTATCAACGCGGTGTTCGCCGGACTGTCGCCGAACGGCCTGACGCAGGCCTCGGGTGAGGGCGCGACCGGCTCGCAGCAGGCGACGTTCAACGCGATGGGCCTGTTCCTCGGTCTGCTGACCGATCCGTTCGTCGCCGGGCGTGATGGTGGCTTCGGCGGCGGCGCGGGGACGACGCCGTTCACCGAGGAGAGCACGCCGCTCGCCTATGCGGCGCGCAAGACCGAACCGCGCGATGCGCTGGCCGCGATTCACACCAAGGCGCCGCCACTGCAGCCGAGCTTCGAGCAGCGCTGGAGCGTTTGGGTGGCGGGTTATGGCGGCTCGCAGACCACCAGCGGCAATGCGGTGCTGGGCTCGAACAACACCAGCAGCAGCCTCTATGGCACCGCGGTCGGCGCCGACTACCGCCTGTCGCCGAACACCATTGCTGGCTTTGCGCTCGCCGGCGGCGCCACCAGCTTCAGCGTCAACGGTCTCGGCTGGGGCCGCTCCGATCTGTTCCAGGCCGGCGCGTTCGTTCGCCACAGCGTCGGCGCGGCGTACTTAAGCGCGGCGCTCGCCTATGGCTGGCAGGATGTCACAACCGACCGCATCGTCACCGCGGCCGGCGCCGATCACCTGCGCGCCAACTTCAATGCCAATGCGTGGTCGGGCCGGCTCGAGGGCGGCTATCGCCATGCCACGCCGTGGATCGGGCTGACGCCTTACGCGGCGGCACAGTTCACGAGCTTCGAGCTGCCGGCCTATGCGGAGAGCATGGTTTCCGGCGGCGGCGCCTTCGCGCTGAATTATGCAGCGAAGAGCGTCACCGACGTCAGGAGCGAACTCGGCCTGCGCTCCGACAAGTCGTTCGCGGTCGATGGCGGCATCTTCACGCTGCGCGGCCGCGTCGCCTGGGCGCATGATTTCAATCCGGACCGCGCCGTCGGTGCGGTGTTCCAGACGCTGCCCGGCGCGGCCTTCGTGGTCAACGGTGCGGCGCAGGCCAGCGACTCGGTGCTGACCACGGCCTCCGCCGAGCTGAGGTGGCGCAACGGCTGGTCGGCCGCCGCGACCTTCGAAGGCGAATTCTCCAACGTGACACAGTCTTTCGCCGGCAAGGGCGTTATGCGCTATACGTGGTGACCCTCCGTGCTATAGCCTCCTGCGGCGAAAGCCTGTCCCGGACGTGATCCGCGACGGCATTTCGCGGGACGAAATACGCATCAAAATGAGTGGGACAAAACCCACGCGGGAGGGAATATGCGCGCAGCGATTTTCAGGAACGGCGAGATTGTCGTCGACCGGTTGCCCGAGCCGAAGCCCGGCGCCGGCCAGGTGCTGGTCAAATCACTCGCCTGCGGCATCTGCGGATCCGATCTGCACGCACGCAAGCATGCCCACCGCATGGTCGAGTTGAGCAAGTTCCTGCCCGGTCGCACGCCGATGGATCTGTCGCGCGACGTCGTGTTCGGGCACGAGTTCTGCTGCGAGGTTCTCGATTACGGCCCGAACACCACGCGCAAGCTGAAGCCAGGCACGCGCGTGTGCTCGCTGCCGGCGCTGCTGACGCCGGAGGGCCCAAAGGGTATCGGCTATTCCAACGACTATCTCGGCGGCTATGCCGAGCAGATGCTGCTCAGCGAGCCGCTGCTGCTCGAAGTGCCGAACGGGCTTGCGGCCGAGCACGCCGCGCTCACCGAGCCGCTTGCGGTCGGCGTGCATGCGGTGGCGATGGCCAATATCCATGGCGGCGAGGTACCGCTGGTGATCGGCTGCGGGCCAGTCGGGCTGGCGGTGATCGCCGCGCTGAAGATCAGGGGGCTCGGACCGATCGTTGCTGCCGATTATTCGCCGGCGCGGCGCCTGCTCGCCGAGAAGATGGGCGCCGATGTGGTGGTCGATCCCGCCAAGACGCAGCCCTATGCGAGCTGGGCCGAGCACGCCCAGATGACCGACGCGGAGAAGGCGGCGCGTCCGCCGATGCAGGCGCTGTTGCCACCGCTGAAGCCTGCGCTGATTTTCGAATGCGTCGGCGTGCCCGGCGTGCTGCAGCAGGTGTTCGAGGGCGCCCCGCGCAGCGCCCGTGTCGTCGTGGTCGGCGTCTGCATGGAGACCGACAAGTCCGAGCCGATGCTCGGCATCATCAAGGAGCTCAACGTCCAGTACGTGCTCGGCTATACGCCCGAGGAATTTGCCTATTCGCTGCGCCTGATCGCGGAAGGCCAGGTGGATGCCGCCTCGCTCGTCACCGGCCGTGTCGGCATCGACGGCGTCGCGCAGGCCTTTGCCGATCTCGCCAATCCCGAGGCGCACACCAAGATCCTGGTCGAGCCGTGGCGATAACTTGGCGTTGAACCTGACGCTAAACTGATGGCGATGGGCACGGTTTGCATTTCGTGATGCCGAACCTATAGTTCGCTGTCTCTTATCGCACTGACTGCACGAACCTCATGCGCGTTTCAATCATCACGGGAGGCGGCTCCGGCATTGGCGCCGCGGTCGCGCGCCGGCTCGCCGGCCCCGCTCAATCGCTGATGCTGCACGGACAGGGCACTGACCCCGCCGGGCTCGCGCGGCTGCATTCGGTTGCGGAGGAATGCCGCAGCAAGGGCGCGAAGGTCGAGGTGAGCACCGGCGATCTCGCCAAGTCCCGCGCCGGCACCGCGCTGGTCGCGATAACGCGGGCCGCGTTCGGGCCGGTCGACAGCATCGTGCACGCCGCGGGCTTTGCCGACCGGCGCGAATTCTCAAGCCTGCCGCGCGAGGCGCTGGAGCGTGCCTTCGCGGTGATGGCGGCGGCCTTCCATGAAATCGCGGCGGCCGCGCTGTCCGACCTCACGCGCAGCGCGCAGGGCCGCGTCGTCGCGGTGTCGAGCTTCGGGCCGCATCGCTTCGTGCCCGGCGCCACCTATCCGGGATCGGCGGCCGCGAAAGCCGCGCTCGAAGTGCTGGTGAAGTCGCTCGCGATCGAGCTCGCCGCGTCGGGCGCCACCGCCAATGCCGTGATGCCCGGCTATACCCGCAAGGATCCGGGCCTGTTCGGCGCGCTGGATACCGCGACCTGGGAGCGCGTCGCAAAGGCCAATCCGATGCAACGGCTGGCGGAGCCTGACGAGGTCGCCGCCGTCGTCGCCTTCCTGCTGTCGCCGGAAGCAGGCCACGTCACCGGCGCGACGCTGCCGGTCGATGGCGGCCTGACCTTGATGTGACGGCATGAGCGAGGGCACGCCAGCACAACAGGTCGATGTCGCCGTGCTCGGCGCCGGGATGGTCGGCGTCTCGGCGGGCCTCGCCGCACGGCAGCGCGGGCTCTCCACCGTCGTCGTCGATCGCCGCGAGCCCGGCAGCGAAACCTCCTACGGCAATGCCGGCATCATTTCGTCGGGCTCGATCCTGCCGCTCAATACGCCGTCGCTGCTGAAAAACCTGCCGAAATATCTGACCAACGGGCATCCGGCGCTGCGCTGGAACATTGCGTGGGCGCTCGCCAATGCCGGCTGGGTGATGCGCTTCCTTGCGGCCGCTGCGCCATCGCAGACCAGACCGCGCGCCGCCGCGCTGCACGGCCTGATCGGGACCTCGCTGAAGCTGCATCGCGACTGGATCGTGCAAGCCGGCGCCGGCCATCGCATCCGCGAAACCGGCTGGCTCAAGGCGTGGCGCGGCGACGGGCTCGCCGCCGCGCAGGCCGAGCAGGCCGCGCTCGCCGAATTCGGCATCAGAAGCGAGGTACTTGATCGCCAGGCGATCTCCGCGCTCGAGCCGAACATCATCCCTGCCTACAGCACGGGTCTCCTGCACACGCAGACGGCATCGGTTGATTCACCCGGCGCGGTGGTCAAGGCCTACGCTCAGATGCTCGCCGCTGGCGGCGGCACGATCAGGCAATCCGGGATCCGGCGGATCGAACCGCACGGCGACGGCTGGCGCGTGCAGCTCGCCGACGGCGAGATCGCCGCGCGCCATGTCGTGGTCGCGCTCGGGCCGTGGTCGGCCGAGCTGCTGCGGCCGCTCGGCTATCGCGTGCCGCTGGCGTTCGAGCGCGGCTATCACCAGCATTTCGTGCCGAACCCGGCACGCAAATTGCTGCGGCCGATCCATGATGCGGAGGGCGGCTTTCTGATGACACCGATGGAGCAGGGCGTTCGCGTCACCAGCGGCGTCGAGCTCACCGCGCGCGACGCGCCATCGAATTTTTCGCAGCTCGAGGCGGTGGTGCCGATGGCGCGCAGCGTGGTCGAATTCGGCGATGCGGTCGGCGAGCGCTGGCGGGGCGCGCGGCCGACGCTGCCCGACAGCCTGCCGATGATCGGTAAGGCGCCGCGGCATCGCGGGCTCTGGCTCGCCTTCGGCAACCAGCATATCGGCTTCACCACCGGCCCCGGAACGGGCGCCGCAATAGCGGCGATGATCGCGAGTGATGCGCCGCCGTTCGAGGTGCAGGCATTTTCGCCGGACCGGTATATCGCGTGACACGCGCGAGGCCGCCTGCGATGTTTGGCGATCAAGCGCGCGGCAACCGAGGGGCAGGATGAACTACGTCTGGGATTTCGGCATCCTTGCCAAATACAGCCATCTGTTCTGGCTCGGGCTCGGCTGGACCATCGCCTACACCATCGGCACCATCATCCTCGGGACCCTGATCGGCCTGATCGTCGGCATGCTGCGGCTGCGGCGCATTCCGGTGATCGACTGGCTCCTGATCGCCTATATCGAAACTTTCCGCTGCACGCCGCTGCTGGTGCAGATCATCTGGTTCTACTACGCGTTTCCGGTGGTGATCGGCGTCAACATCCCGGCGCATGTCGCAGCCGTCAGCGTGCTGTCGCTCTATGGCGGCGCATTCTACGCCGAGATCGTGCGCGGCTCGATCGAGAGCGTGCCGGTCGGGCAATGGGACGCTGCGAAGGCGCTCGGCTTCCGCGGCTGGCGCCTGATGCGGCTCGTGATCCTGCCGCAAGCGCTGAAGCCGATGATGGCGCCCTATGTCAACCAGTCGGTCACGCAGCTCAAGAACACCTCGCTGGTCTCGATCATCGCGGTGCCCGACCTCGTCTACAACGCGACCTTGATCAACGCCGACACCTACCGGCCGCTCGAGGTCTACACCATCGTCGCGCTGATCTATTTTGCGATCCTGTTCCCGTCGACGCTGGTGGCCAGGCGGCTGGAGCGCGGGCTGACCTACGACAAGGTGTGAGTTGTTTGCCCTCTCCCGCTTGCGGGAGAGGGAGATCACTGCCGTCTCGGCAATAGCCTCAAATACTCAACTCCACCGGCACGTCCTCGGGCTTGACGCCGGCGAGGCCGAGGCCCTTGACGAACCATTCGCGCATCTGGCCGATGCCGCGGTTGTAGTCGATCCACACCGAGAGGAAATCGCGCCAGCGCTTGTCGGCTTCGCGCCGCACCGCCGTGCCGCTCGCGATCGTCACCGAGGGCGAGGCCAGGATCTTGTAGGTGCCGAGGTTCGGGTTCTTGGCGATCGCGGTCAGCCCGAGCACCAGCGCGTTGACCACGCAATCGACACGGCCCGACGACATTTCCAGCATCACCTCGTCGCGCGACTTCAGCGACTTGATGGTGGCGTTCGGCGCAAAGCGCCGCGCCACGGCTTCGTTGGCCGAGCCGACGTCGACTGCGATCTTCACCTCGGGCTTGTTGATGTCGGCCCAGGTCTTGGCCTCGAGCCCCTTCTTCAGCATCGCGCCGAACGGATGCGGGAACACCAGGTTGGTGAAATCGACCACCAGCGCGCGCTGCGGCGTCGGGTTGAGCGCGAAGCCGAGGTCGATCTTGTTGGCCTGCAGATCGAGAATTGAATTGCCGTAGGTCGACTCGACATATTCCAGCTTGACGTCGAGCAGCTTGGCGAGGTCGTTGGCCATCTCGATCGAGAAGCCGGACCAGCTACCGGTGGCGAGATCCTTGTTGAAATAGGGCAATTCGCCCGGGAGCACTGCGATCCGCAGCACCTTGCTGGCCCGGATGCGATCCAGCGTGTTGTCGGCTGACGTCTGCGCCGAGGCCGGGGCGGCCATCGCGGCCGCGAGTGCCGCGCCGCTGCCGATCCCGAGCGCATAGCGCAGCGCGTCGCGGCGATCTTCCGAAATTGTGATGTCGTCGGATTGAGTCAAGCGGGCCTCCTTGCACCAGATCGGCGGAAGCCTAGCGTCGGTATCCGGCGCCAGCAATACCGCCGGCCTGCGCCAATAGTAGGCGATAGGGTGGCTATTTCTTCACCTCGCCTTGGACTGAGCTCTCAGCGCACCGTCATGCCCGGGACAAGCCCGGGCATGACGAGGTTGTGGGGACATTCAGCGGTTCCGCGAGCGGGAGAGAATCAGAGATCGCGGCTCTCAATACCGTCCCGGCACGTACATTTCCGGCGGGATCGGGCCGCGGTGATAGTCGGGGTTGCGCACCCGCGGCGGCAGCACCACCGGCTGATGGGTGACCGCCTGATAGGGGATCTGGCTGAGCAGATGAGAGATGCAGTTGAGGCGGGCGCGCTTCTTGTCGACGGCATCGACGATCCACCACGGCGAGTCCTGCAGATGCGTGCGTTCCAGCATCGTCTCCTTGGCCTTGGTGTAGAGCTCCCAGCGGGTCCGCGCCTCGACGTCCATGGGGCTCAGCTTCCACTGCTTCAGCGGATCCTGGATCCGCATCGAGAAGCGGAACGCCTGCTCCTCGTCGGTGATCGAGAACCAGTATTTCAGGAGGATGGTGCCGGAGCGGATCAGCATGCGCTCGAATTCCGGCACCGAGTTGAAGAATTCCTCATACTGCTCGTCGGTGCAGAACCCCATCACCTTCTCGACGCCGGCGCGGTTGTACCAGCTGCGGTCGAACAGCACGATCTCGCCGCCGGCCGGCAGATGCGAGACATAGCGCTGGAAGTACCATTGCGTGCGCTCGCGCTCGTTCGGCGCCGGCAGGGCCGCGATCCGGCAGACCCGCGGATTGAGCCGCTGGGTGATGCGCTTGATCACGCCGCCCTTGCCGGCGGAATCGCGGCCCTCGAACAGCACGACGACCTTCTTCTTCTCGTGCTGTACCCAGTCCTGCAGCTTGACCAGCTCGCCCTGCAGCCGCAGCAATTCGCGGAAGTAGAACTTGCGGTCGATCGACGGCTTGCCGGCGGCGCCGTCATGCTCGAGCTCGTCGAGCCTCATGTCGTCGAGCTCGAGCTCGAGTTCCTCGTCGAGGCTGTCGGCCATCTCCTGATGGATGCGGGCGCGCAAGGCTTCGTCGTGCAAGGCTTCATCGCGCAAGGCTTCATCCCGGGAGGCTTCGTCGGTGAGGGCGGAGGTCGTCATGAAGGTCCGTCTTTCAGTATGTTAGATGGATCGGACGGCAGCATTGACGGGCGATGTTACCCCTCTATGACAATGCCATGACCGCTGTTTCACGCCGCCGGGCGGACTGTGCTAACAAGTCGACAAAACCAAAAAGGGAGATGTGCCGATGATTTCGCTCACGCCAAAAGACGTCCTGCCGGAGGACGGCACCGCCGGCACGCTGGTCGGACGGGTCTGGCTGCCGCAGGCCGGCGGACCGGCCGTCGTCGCGGTACGGGCAGACGGTGTGTTCGACGTCACGGCGCGGTTCCCGACGGTGAGCGCGCTCTGTGAGGAAAGCGATCCCGCGGCCGCGCTGCGCGCCACCCGCGGCGAGCGGATCGGCGATTTCGAGGCGATCCTCGCCAACACCCCGCCCGACGGCCGCGACAAGGCCAGGCCGCATCTGCTGGCGCCGGTCGATCTCCAGGTGCTGAAAGCCGCCGGCGTCACCTTCGCAATCTCGATGCTGGAGCGCGTGATCGAGGAGCGGGCGCGCGGCAATCCGTCCTCGGCGGACGCGATCCGCAAGGAGGTGGTGCGCCTGGTCGGCGACGATCTCTCCAAGCTGAAGCCCGGCTCCGAGCAGGCGATGAAACTGAAGCAGGTGCTGATCGATCAGAATGCCTGGAGCCAGTATCTCGAGGTCGGCATCGGTCCCGATGCCGAAGTGTTCACCAAGGCGCCGACACTGTCCTCGGTCGGATCAGGCATGGATGCCGGGCTGCATCCGAAGTCGACCTGGAATAATCCGGAGCCGGAGGTCGTGCTTGTCGTCTCCGCCGCCGGCAAGATCGTCGGCGCCGCGCTCGGCAACGACGTCAATCTGCGCGACTTCGAGGGGCGCTCGGCGCTCTTGCTGTCGAAGGCCAAGGACAACAACGCGTCCTGCGCGATCGGCCCGCTGCTCCGGCTGTTCGACCAGACCTTCTCGCTCGACGATGTCAGGAAGATGGATGTCGGCCTGACCGTAACTGGCGCAGACGGCTTCGTGCTCGAGGGCCATTCCTCGATCAGCAAGATCAGCCGCGACCCGACCGATCTGGTCGCCCAGACCATCGGCCCCGTGCATCAATACCCCGATGGATTTGCGCTGTTCCTCGGCACGATGTTCGCGCCGGTCAAGGACCGCGACGCCAAGGGCGAGGGTTTTACCCACAAGCGCGACGATATCGTCACCATCGCCGCGCCGCAGCTCGGCAAGCTGGTCAACCGGATGCGGGGCAGCGACGAGTGCGAGCCCTGGACCTTCGGCGTCGGTGCACTGATGAAGAACCTCGCACAGCGCAAGGTGCTGTGAGGATCGGGACGGGACGGCGAGTCCACCACCTCGGCCGTTTCGTCGGCCATGTGCGGCCTGTCGCGTGGCGGCAGGTCGGCGCTGAATTGCGCCGGCAATCCAGTGACGTTCAGCCGCCTCTTGCAGCGCGTTGAACGATGATGATGGTGACTGTGCCGAAGCGGCGGCATTGTCGAACATGTTCAGAAACCTGTGCGGCAGAGCGACCGTGTGGCGCAACTTGAGCGCGCTAAAACACGAGGAATTTGCCGCTTTTTCCTGGCTTTATGTGAACCAGTTCATCCTCGTTCGCGCCGGTTCGCTCCAGCATATTGGCTCGACGCGAACAGAAGGAGTCGCGGACATGAGCGAGCAGCCATCAAACGGAATGCCCGATTGGCTTACCACCGATATGCTGGTCATTGCCGTCTCACTGGCGATCATCGTGATTGGGATATGGATCGCGCCGTAGCCTAGTTGTCGCGGCGAGGCCGTCCAGCCGGGGCAGGGCGCCAGCGCCAATCACTGAGTTGCCCGACGGCGCAAGCCTCTTTTGCAAAACGGAACAAGTCGGACGATTCATGTTGCGAGAATGTGGATGTGACGCACCGTCGCGACCGACGGCAGCATTCAGATGCAAGCAATACTCACACCGGCAACGCCGTCGAATACTTCACCTGGCTCAGCGCAAAGCTCGACTCGATCGAGGCGATGCCGTCGAGCCGGGTCAGCTTGTTTTTCAGGAATGCTTCATAGGAGGAGAGGTCGGCGGCGACGACGCGCAGCAAATAGTCGCGATTGCCCGTCATCAGGTAGCATTCGAGCACCTCGTCCCATTTCGAGATCGCGCGCGCGAAGCGGTTGAGGTCTTCCTCCTTCTGCCGCGCCAGCTTGATCGAGATGAAGACCGAGACGTGCAGCCCGATCGACTTCTGGTCAACGGTTGCGATATAGCGAGAGATCACGCCGCGCTCCTCGAGCAGCTTGACCCGGCGGTGGCAAGGCGACACCGACAGCCCGACCTTGTCGGCGAGTTCCTGCATGGTCATGCGGCTGTCGGTCTGGAGCAGACTCAGGATCTTGCGGTCGATGGCATCGAGGGCAGGCATTGGGATGAACTCGTCAGTTGAAGTCGGATCGTGGGAATTTATCCCAATTTTTCCTGTGCTGTCGCGTGGAATTGAGATTTTCGCCGCCGCTTGCGGCAGTAACATTCCGGTATATCGCCCGGAGCATCGCCATGGGAATCGCGCCTGAACGCCTCGACATGCTGTCCGCCCTGGCCCGCAAGGTGCTGTGGCTGTCGTCGTGGACCATCCATCACGCCAACCATGTGCGGCCCTCGACCGACGGGTTGAAGGTCGGCGGCCACCAGGCGTCGTCTGCCTCGCTCGCCAACATCATGTCGGCACTTTATTTCTCGGTGCTGCGCCCGCAGGACCGCGTCGCGGTGAAGCCGCATGCGAGCCCGGTATTCCACGCCATTCAGTATCTGTTCGGCCACCAGAACCGCGACAAGCTGGAGAATTTCCGCGGCTACAAGGGTGCGCAGTCCTACCCCTCGCGCACCAAGGACAGCGACGACGTCGACTTCTCCACCGGCTCGGTCGGCCTCGGCGTGGCGCAGACGCTGTTCGCCTCGCTGGTGCAGGACTACGTCAAGGCGCATGGCTGGCTGAACGACCGGCCGGAGGGCCGCATGATCGCGCTGGTCGGCGACGCCGAGATGGACGAGGGCAACATCTTCGAGGCGCTGCTCGAGGGCTGGAAGCATGGCCTGCGCAACACCTGGTGGGTGGTCGATTACAACAGGCAGTCGCTTGACGCCGTGGTGCGCGAGGGACTGTGGGCCAAGTTCGAGACCATGTTCCGCAACTTCGGCTGGGACGTGGTGATCGTGAAGTACGGCAAGCTGATGCTCGAGGCGTTCGCCGAGCCCGGCGGCGAAGCGCTGCGGCGCTGGATCGACAACTGCCCGAACCAGATGTACGCCGCGCTCTGCTTCCAGGGCGGCGCCGCGTTCCGCAAGCATCTGCGCGACGACATCGGCGACCAGGGCGAGGTGTCGGCGCTGATCGAGCGCCGCAGCGACGACGAGTTGCTGGCGCTGATGTCCAACCTCGGCGGCCACGACATGGCGAGCATGATCGAGGCCTTCGAGGCGATCGACCATGATCGGCCGGTCTGCTTCATCGCCTACACCATCAAGGGTGTCGGCCTGCCGATGCAGGGCCACAAGGACAACCACGCCGGTCTGATGACGGTGGCGCAGATGGAGAAGTGGCGCGCCGCGCAGAACATCCGCCCCGGCCACGAGTGGGACAAGTTCGAGGGCCTGTCGCAGCAGCCTGCGAAGCTCGAGGCGTTCCTCGCCGAGGCGCCGTTCAACCGCGAGGGGCGCCGCCGCCTGTCGGCGCCTGAAATCGATGTGCCGGAACGGCTGACGTTCAAGGCCTCGGCGCAGATGTCGACGCAACAGGGTTTTGGTCTCGTGCTGCACGAACTGGCGCGCGGCGACAGCGAACTCGCCTCGCGCATCGTCACCGCATCGCCCGATGTCACCGTGTCGACCAATCTCGGCGCCTGGGTCAACCGCCGCGGCCTGTTCGCGAAGGCGGAAAACCACGACCTGTTCCGGCAGGAGAAGATCCCGTCGGCCTACACCTGGGAATATTCGCCGAAGGGACAGCACCTCGAGCTCGGCATCGCCGAGATGAATCTGTTCATCATGCTCTCGGCGCTCGGCCTGTCGCACCAGATCAACGGTGCGCGGCTCTTGCCGGTCGGTACGCTGTACGATCCCTTCATCGAACGCGGTCTCGATGCGTTGAACTACGCCTGCTACCAGGATGCCCGCTTCATGGTGGCGGCGACGCCGTCGGGCATCTCGCTGGCGCCGGAAGGCGGCGCGCATCAGTCGATCAAGACGCCCTTGATCGGGATCGGGCAGGACGGGCTCGCCTCGTTCGATCCGGCCTTTGTCGATGAACTTGCCGTGATCATGGGCTGGGGCTTTGGCCACATGCAGCGCGAGGGTGCCGAGGGCGGTTCGGTTTACTTGCGACTCTCGACGCGGACGCTGGAGCAGCCGCAACGGATCATGACCCCGGATCTGCAGCGCGACATCACCGACGGCGCCTACTGGATGCGCAAGCCGGGCCCGAACTGCGACATCGTCATTGCGTATACCGGCACCGTCGCGCCGGAGGCGATCGAGGCGGTCGGTCTGATCGGCGAGAGCCACCGCGACGTCGGTCTGCTGGCGGTAACTTCCGCCGACCGGCTCTATGCGGGTTGGTCCGCCGCACGGAATTTGCGCCGCGACCGCCGCGGCGCGCAGCACTTGAGTCCTATCGAGCGCATGCTGGCGCCGCTCGGCCGCGACTGCGGCATTGTGACCGTGATCGACGGCCATCCGGCAACGCTCGGCTGGCTCGGCAGCGTGCGCGGCCACCGCGTCGAGGCGCTCGGTGTCGAGCATTTCGGCCAGACCGGCACGATCGGCGACCTCTACCGCCACTATGGCATCGACGCCAACGCCATCATCGACGCGGCGGAAAGCGTCTCGGTCGGCGCCCCGGTGCGGCATCGCAAGATGGCGGTGTAGCGTCACTGGAAGGGGAGTGCCGAGGAGCCTTGCCACACGCGCGGCTCGGACCTTATATCTCGCGGACGCGCACGAGCCGCGTCCCGCATATGGCGGGTTCAATTCGCCGGGCTTTCGTGCAAGGATGCCTGCCGAACGCTTTCGTTCCCCATTCCATACGCCCCGCACAAGAGGTTTCCGATGGTCAATCGCATGCAATTCTACATCGACGGCGCCTGGGTCGATCCCGTCGTCAAAGGCAAGTCCACCCCGGTCGTCAATCCGGCGACCGAAGAAGCGATGTATGAGATTGCGCTCGGCTCTAAGGCCGATGTCGACAAGGCTGTCGCCGCCGCCAAGCGCGCCTTCGAGACCTATTCCCAGACCAGCCGCGAGGAGCGCGTTGCGCTGCTCACCAAGATCGTCGAGGTCTACAAGGGCCGCATGAAGGAGATCGGCGCCGCCGTCTCCGACGAGATGGGCGCGCCGCTGCCGATGGCCGAGAAGCTGCAGGCCGGCGCCGGCCTTGGCCACCTCATGAATACCCTCGAAGTGCTGAAGAAGTACGAGTTCGAGGAGACCATGGGCACCGCCGTGATCGTGCGCGAGCCGGTCGGCGTCGTCGGCATGATCACCCCCTGGAACTGGCCGCTGAACCAGATCGCCTGCAAGGTCGCGCCAGCGCTCGCCGCCGGCTGCACCATGATCCTGAAGCCGTCGGAGTTCACCCCGACCTCGGCGCTGATCTTCGCGGAAATCCTTCATGAAGCCGGCGTGCCGAAGGGCGTATTCAACCTGCTCAACGGCCTCGGCCCCGAGGTGGGTGCGGCGATGAGCGAGCACCCCGACATCGACATGATCTCGTTCACCGGCTCGACCCGCGCCGGCGTCGACGTCGCCAAGCGTGCGGCGCCGACCGTGAAGCGCGTCAGCCAGGAGCTCGGTGGCAAGTCGCCGAACGTGATCCTCGACGGTGCCGACCTGACCAAGGCGGTGACCGGCGGCGTGATGCACATGTTCAACAACTCGGGCCAGTCCTGCAACGCGCCGTCGCGCATGATCGTGCCGCTCTCCAAGATGAAGGAAGTGGCCGCGATCGCGAAGGGCGTCGCCGACAAGACCAAGGCCGGCGATCCGCGTGCCGACGGCACCACGATCGGTCCGGTCGTCAACCGCGGCCAGTGGGACAAGATCCAGGCGCTGATCCAGAAGGGCATCGACGAGGGCGCAACGCTTGTTGCCGGCGGCCCTGGCCTGCCCGAGGGCGTCAACAAGGGCTTCTATGTCCGTCCGACCATCTTCGCCGACGTCACCAACGACATGACGATCGCCCGCGAAGAGATCTTCGGACCGGTGCTGACCATCCTCGGCGCCAAGGACGAAGCCGATGCCGTGAAGATCGCCAACGACACGCCGTATGGTCTGGCCGGTTACGTCTCGGCCGACACCGTGGAAACCGCGCGCCGCGTCGGTCGCCAGATCCGCGCCGGCAACATCAACCTGCAGGGCGTGCCGAACGAGCGCACCGCGCCATTCGGTGGCTACAAGCAGTCCGGCAACGGCCGCGAGTGGGGCCGTTACGGTCTGGAAGAATATCTCGAGGCCAAGGCGGTCGCCGGCTACAACGCTGCGTAAGCCGTGCCACGAGAGACGCGACTTTTGGCGCCGGGGCAGACAACTGCTCCGGCGTCAGACGTTTTGAAGCTAGAATTTTCATCGTCGTCCCGGCGAAGGCCGGGACCCATTACCACAGGCCTTCGTTTTGCGAAGAATGCGGCCCCAAGCTTACTCAACCAGATGCATCGATGGTTATGGGTCCCGGCTCCAAATGCGCAATTGCGCACTAATGCCGGGACGACGAGCTAACCGCCGAGCGCGCCTTGGGTGTTGACGTAGAGCGCATAGATCGACTGGCTTGCCGCCATGAACAGGCGGTTGCGCTTGACGCCGCCGAAGCAGAGGTTGGCGCAGCGCTCCGGCAGCGCGATGCGGCCGATCATGACGCCGTCGGGCGCGAACACGACGACGCCGTCGAGCTCGGGATCGCCCATGCCCCAGCCGCACCACAGATTGCCGTCGATGTCGCAGCGCATGCCGTCGGGCGTGCCCCGGCCGGCGTCGATGAAGACGCGCTTGTTGGAGATCGTCCTGCCGTCGGCTGCGACGTCATAGGCGAGGATCTTGCGGTTCGGCTCGCCGCGGGATTCCACGACATAGAGGATCTTCTCGTCCGGCGAGAAGCACAGCCCGTTCGGCCCTAGTACCCCCTCGGCGACGATGGTGGCCTTGCCGGTTTCAGGATCGAACCGGTAGACGTTGGGCTCGATCTCGGGATCGGCCTTGTAGCCTTCGTAGTTGCCGAGCAGGCCGAAGATCGGATCGGTGAACCAGATCGAGCCGTCGGATTTCACCACGACGTCGTTCGGCGAGTTCAGCCGCTTGCCGCCGAAGGCGTCGATCAGCACTGTAATCGATCCGTCATATTCGGTGCGCACCACGCGGCGGCCGCCATGCTCGCAGGTGATCAGCCGGCCCTGACGGTCGCGGGTGTTGCCGTTGGCGAAGTTCGACGGCTTGCGGAAGATGCTGACCGCGCCGGTCTCTTCCTCCCATTTGAGGATGCGCTGGTTCGGAATGTCGCTGCACAGCAGATAGCGGCCGTCACCGAACCACACCGGACCTTCGGCCCAGCGCAGGCCGGTCGCGATGCGTTCAACGGCGGAGAGTTTCAGCCAGTATTTCTCGAAGCGCGGATCGAGCGCATGGATCGCGGGATCGGGATAGCAGGTCGCGGGACGCCAGCCGGCGGAATGAACATCGGACATTTGCTGTTCTCGTTGTTGTGTTTCGATGGTGTTTCCTTGAGCGCCTGGTTTGCTATCATTGTCGGCCTGCGACCGCAATTCGATCGCAGCAATCAGGAAGGAAGAGGGACGGCATGCCACGCATATTGATGACCGGCGCATCGGGGGGAATCGGAACGAGCCTGCGCAAGCTGCTGCCGCCGATCTATCCGGATCTCCTGCTGAGCGACATCAAGCCGCCGGCCGATCTCGGCAACAACGAAAAATTCAAGGCGGCCGATCTCGCCGACCTCGCAGAGGTCGAGGCGATCTGCGAGGGCGTCGACAGCATCCTGCATTTCGGCGGCTATTCGGTCGAAGGACCCTGGGACGCGATCCTGCAGTCCAACATCATCGGCTGCTACAACCTGTTCGAGGCGGCGCGCAAGCAGGGCGTCAAGCGCGTGATCTTCGCCTCATCCAATCACGCGGTCGGGTTCTATCCGCGTCATCACCGCATCGGCACCGACGTCACCGCGCGGCCGGATAGTCGCTACGGTGTCAGCAAGGTGTTCGGCGAAGGCGTCGGCGCGCTCTATGCCGACAAGCACGGCATCAAGGTCACCTGCCTGCGGATCGGCAATTTCGGCGAGGCGCCGCTCGATCACCGGCGGCTCTCGATCTGGCTCAAGCCCGAAGATCTGGTTCAGCTCTGCCGCATCGGGCTCGAGCATCCCGACATCCATTTCGAGGTGCTGTACGGCGCGTCCTACAATGAGCGCTCGTGGTGGGACAATCACCGCGCCTACGATCTCGGCTATCGCCCGACCGGAAGGGCTGAGGATTTCCGGGAGCACGCGATGGCCGAGCAGGCCAAGCTGCCGCCGGATCCGGTCGGCGACTATTACCAGGGCGGTGCGTTCTGCAGCATGGAGTTCGATGGCGACAAAGGCAGGGTGATCGACTGGCAGAAATGATCAATCCTCGCATTGCGGCAGTTGCTTCACGGATTCGGTGTGCTGCTGCGCGTCCTTCGAACCTTGCCCGGATGTCTTGGGCGGGCTGCCGGGCCCGTCAAAGGTCTCGGCGAAGTGCGTGAGGGGAAAGGCGAGGCTGATGGTCTGCCCGGTGAGGTTCTTGGCTTCGACGGCGATGGTCTGCGCGTGCTTCAGCCGCTCGATCATTTCGCCATCGGCCTCGAGCGTGCCGCCGCAGCCGAGCGTGTAGCAATGCGGCTTGGCGATCCGGATCGGCTCGTCCTGATCGATGCGGAGGCTGATCGTGCCTTCCAGCATGGTCCGCGTTCCGACATTGGCGCTCACGATCGCGCGCTTGCTGCTCTGCGGCGAGACGCTGAGTGTGCCGCCCGACGGCGAGCACTGACCGCGCGCGGCGGCGCCGACGAAGCAGCTCGCCTCTGTCAGGCACGTCTTGGTCCACGGCTCGTAGGTGAGCTGCGTCGCGCGCGGATCGGCCGCTTCACCGACGCCGCCGAACGCAAGCTGCACGGTCAACGATCCAAGGAATATAGCCACGTAGCGCATCGCCGTCTCCTTCACGAGGAGGCCGCGTATCGCGCTATTGCGGCTTTTTGTCGTTGGAGATGCGGACGAGATAATCCGCCTTACTGTACTGCATGTGATCGACGCAGAGCTGCGCCAGCGCCCAGCTGTCGCGGCCTTTCAAGAGCTCGATCATCAATTCGTGCTGGCGGCGCGACAATGCGAGGCCCTCGCTGTCGGCGAGATTTTTGGCGCGCATCGGCAGCGTCAGGTTCATGTAGTCCTGCAGCGAGCGGACGAGGTAGGGATTGCCGCAGGCGGAGAACAGCGCGAGGTGGAACGCATCGTTGGTCTCGTGAATGCCGCGCATGTCCTGCACCTCGGCCTTGGTGCAGTAATGCCGTTGCAGCTCGCTCAATTGGTCGATCAGGCTTTGCGGCGCGGGCAGGGCGATCATCAGCGCGGCCTGGCGCGTCAGCATCTCGCGTACCTCATAGATCTGCCGTACTTCCTCGGCCGAATAGAACCGAACCGTGGCGCCGACATTCTTCTCGCGCAGCACGATGCCCTGGCGCTCGAGCTGGAACAGTGCCTGGCGGACGAAATGCCGGCTCGCGCCATATCGCTGCATCAGGGTATCCTCGACCAGCCGCAAACCAGGCGCGAAGCGGCCGAAGATGATGTCCTCCTCCAGCCGGCGGATCACCTCGGCCTGTTCCTCCTCGCGCGAGGGGGCCTGGAGTTCGGGCAATGTTGGCTCGGCTGTCATGCGCTCTCGGCTTCGGATCGATGCCTGAGGTCAGCATGGCGCTACGGTTATTGTCAATAATGGGGGCGATTTTGTCGCAGACCAGCCACTGCTGCGACCGGATTATCTCATATTGACAATAATTCCTGCTGCTCCTTAAGTGCGGCGAACAACCACGGGACGAGAAGAAAATGGCCGACGGACTTCGCAAGGGACTGACAAGCTATGGTGACGCCGGCTTCTCGCTGTTCCTGCGCAAGGCCTTCATCAAGGCGATGGGCTATTCGGACGATGCGCTCAATCGCCCGATCGTGGGCATCACCAACACCTACAGCGACTACAATCCCTGCCACGGCAACGTGCCTCAGATCATCGAGGCCGTGAAGCGCGGCGTGATGCTGTCGGGCGCGATGCCGTTCGTGTTCCCGACGATCTCGATCGCGGAGAGCTTTGCGCACCCGACCTCGATGTATCTGCGCAACCTGATGGCGATGGATACCGAGGAGATGATCCGCGCCCAGCCGATGGATGCGGTGGTCGTGATCGGCGGTTGCGACAAGACCTTGCCGGCGCAGATCATGGCCGCGATCAGCGCCGATCTGCCGACGGTGGTGATTCCGGTCGGGCCCATGGTCGTCGGCCATCACAAGGGCGAGGTGCTCGGCGCCTGCACGGACTGCCGCAGGCTGTGGGGCAAGTATCGCGCCAGCGAGATCGACGACAACGAGATCGAGGCGGTGAACGGCCGCCTCGCGCCTTCCGTGGGCACTTGCATGGTGATGGGCACCGCCTCCACCATGGCCTGCATCACCGAGGCGCTTGGCCTGTCGCTGCCGATGAGCGCGACGATCCCGGCGCCGCATGCCGAGCGCTTCCGCTCTGCGGAGGCCAGCGGCCGCGTCGCCGCCGAGATGGCGAAGACCAAGGGACCGAAGCCGAGCGAGATCCTGACGCCATCCTCGTTCCGCAACGCCCAGGTCGTCATGCAGGCGATCGGCGGCTCGACCAACGGGCTGATCCATCTCACCGCCATCGCCAACCGCTCGCCGCACAAGATCGACCTCGAGGCGTTCGACAGGCTCGGCCGCGAGGTCCCCGTGCTAATCGACCTCAAGCCGTCGGGCGAACACTACATGGAACATTTCCATCATGCCGGCGGCGTGCCGAAGCTGATGGCGCAGCTCGGCGATCTCATCGACCTCGATGCCAAGACCATCACCGGCCAGACCTTGCGTGAGGTCGTCGCCAATGCCGAGGATGTGCCGGGGCAAGATGCGATCCGCTCCAAGGCGAACCCGATCAAATCCGAAGGCGCCATGGCGATCCTGCACGGCAATCTCGCGCCGCGCGGTGCCGTGATCAAGCAGTCGGCTGCGAGCCCGAAGCTGCTGCAGCACACCGGCCGCGCCGTGGTGTTCGAGTCGGTCGAGGACATGACGCTGCGGATCGACGATCCCGCGCTCGATGTGACCGCCGACGACGTGCTGGTGCTGCGCAATGCCGGCCCGAAGGGCGCGCCGGGCATGCCGGAGGCGGGTTACCTGCCGATCCCGAAGAAACTCGCGCGCGCCGGCGTGAAGGATATGGTCCGCATCTCCGATGCGCGGATGAGTGGCACCGCGTTCGGCACCATCGTGCTGCACATCACGCCGGAATCCGCCGTCGGCGGTCCGCTCGGGCTGGTGCGGAACGGCGACATGATCCGGCTCGATGTCGCCAAGCGCAGCATCGATCTTTTGGTCGACGAGGCCGAATTGCAGAAGCGCCGCGCCGCACTCGCGCCGGCCGGTACGCCCGATTGGGCCAAGCGCGGCTACGCGCACCTTTTCAACGAGACCATCCTGCAGGCCGACGAGGGCTGCGATTTCGACTTCATGCGCGCCAAGGGGAAGTAGCAAGGTCGAATTGTCGATAATTTCTGCGATGCGGCGCTCTATAATGCCCGCGGGCGGCTCGTTTCGCCTGTTTTATTGACAATCCCGCGCGACTGGTGGGATGATCCCCTCAATTAAGAACAGGGGGAACGTCGCGATGGGCTATTCGGCTGGGATCGTCGGGATTGCCATGGCTGCGGCAGCGTTGCTGCTGCCGCCGCGTGCTGGCGCGCAGGAGGTCAAGCACTACCGCTTCGCGCACGATCAGCAGCTCAATACCGGTTACAGCGTCGCCTACGACATGTTCTCCGCCAAGCTCAAGGAATTGAGCAAGGGGACCATGATCGTCGACCAGTATCCGGGGGCGCAGCTCGGACAGGAGCCGCAGCTGCTGCAGCTTGTGAAATCCGGAGACATTGAATTCGCCATCATCTCGTCGGCGAACACGGCAACCATCTCGCCGCAGGCCGGTGTGATGTCGCTGCACTTCCTGTTCCGCGATGCCAACCACGTGGTCAAGGCGCTTGCCGATCAGAAAGTGATCGATGCGATCAAGGCGATGATCGACGACACGTCGCAAGGCCTGCATGTCATCGCGACGGGCAGCCAAGGTGTGAGAAGCATCTATGCGAGGAAGGAAATCCACAACGTCAGCGACCTCAAGGGTGTAAAGATTCGCGTACAGGCGACGGCTACGGAAGACACGATCTTCCCGGCTTACGCGGCGCAAACCGTCCATATGCCGTTCGGCAGCGTGTACACGTCATTGCAGACCGGCGTCGTCGATGCGGCGGAAAACAGCGTGAACGTTTACCTCGTCAACAAGCACTACGAAGTCGCGCCGGTGCTCTCGATGACCGAGCACGAGGCCAACAATGCGCTGCTGTTCGTCAGCGACAAGCTGTGGCGGAGCCTTTCAGCCGAGCAGAAGACCTGGGTGACGACGGCGGCCGCCGAGGTGAGCGCCAAGGAGCCGGCGAAGGCGTTCGAATTGGAGAAGAACGCGGCTGCAAAACTGAAGTCGTTCGGCGTCAAGGTGGTCGAGGACGTCGACAAGAAGAGCTTTACCGCGATCGCCGATCCCTATCTCGACAAGCTCGCCAAGGATCTCGGGCCGCATGCGGAGAAGATCAAGAATTTGATCCGCGCGGTCAACTAGCCCGGGTCGACGGGGGGCGCGAGCCATGGCCATCGCCGACACGCTGGTGCTGCAACGGCAGCGGCATCTGAAATGGCGGGCGCTCGACCGGCTCGAGCTGATCCTGATGATGCTGTGCGGCTTGCTGTGCTTCGGCTTCTCGCTGTCGGTGACCGCCGATATCGTCACCCGCACCATCGGTCATCCCTGGCTGTGGCTGCAGGAGGTGACCTCGACGCTGTTCATCTACGCGATCTTCATCGGGGCCGCGGTCGCGACACGGCGCAACGACCATCTCTATCTCACCGCGATCTCCGAAGCGCTGCATGGCAGGTCGCGGCTGTTCGTCGAGATCGTCATCCGTCTGGTGGTGCTGGGCGTCGCCTTCTGCCTGGTCTGGTACGGTTATCAAAATTACCTCCGCGGCTTCGGCAGCTTCCGCCTGCCGTCGGGTACGCCGATCGCCTCGCTCTATGCGGTGATCCCGCTGTCCGGCATCCTGATCGGCCTGTTCACGATCGAGCAGCTCGTCAACGGCATCCGCAACGGCTTCGACCATCCGGAGCCGCCGGATGACGACCTTCCGATTCCTGCGATCGACACCCCCGCGACGACGGGAGTGCAGCCGTGAGCGCACCGGTCGTGCTTGCGCTGATGTCGTCCTGCTTCCTGTTCTTCGGCTATCTCGGCGTGCCCGTGCCGTTCTCGCTGATGGCCGGCGTGTTCGTCGGCGCAGTGCTATCAGACGTCTCGCTGGCGGCGATCATCCAGAAGATCTTCGACGGCGTCGATTCCGAGGCGCTGCTTGCGATCCCGTTCTTCCTCTTGGTCGGCGAGCTCATGAGCTCGGCCAATGTCGTGGTCCGCATTGCCAACCTGTCGGTCTCGCTGGTCGGTCACATCAGGAGCGGGCTGTCGCAGGTCGTCGTCGTCTTCAGCATGTTCTTCTCGGAGATGTCGGGCTCGACCACCGCCGACGTCGCGGTCATGAGCCGGGCGCTCGGCGGCCCGATGCGGCGGGAAGGGTATGAGCCGGCCTTCATCGCCGCGATCATCGCCTCGGCGTCGACGATCGCAGCGCTGGTGCCGCCGAGCATCACGGCGGTGGTCTATGGTGCGGTCGGCAATGTCTCGATCGCCGGGCTGTTCATGGCCGGCGTGGTCCCCGGGCTGATGATCGGCTTCGGGCTGATGATCTATTGCTATTTCTTCGGGCCCTCGGGCCTGCGCAAGCCGCGCGCGCCGCTGCGCCAGGTAGTGTTCGCCGCCGGTGATGCGGCGCTGCCGATGATGATCCCGGTGATCCTGCTCGGCGGCATCCTGACCGGCTGGTTCACGCCGACCGAGGCCGGCGTGGTCGCGGTCGCCTACATCATTGTCGTGGTGATCCCGGCGTTGAATCGCGGGCATTTGAAAAAGATCCCGTATGATTTCTGTCTGGCCGGCCTGATCTTCTCGCTGCCGCTGATCACGATCGGCGCGGCGAACGCGTTCGGCTGGATGCTGGCCTATCTGCGCGGCGCGATCTACATCGCCGACTGGATCACCTCGATCGCCGGCAACGATCCCCACCTCATCATGCTCCTGATGGTGCTGCTGTTCACCGTGGTCGGCGACTTCATCGAGCCGGTGCCGACCATCATCATCTTCATGCCGCTGGTCAACGCGCTGACCCAGGCCGGCGACATCAACGGCGTGCATATGGGCGTGGTGCTCATCGCAACGCTGGCATTCGGCCTGATCACGCCGCCCTACGGGCTCGTGCTGCTGATGGCCTCGAAATTCGTCGGCATCAGCTTTGCAAAAGCGTTGCGGGCGGCGTTGCCGATCTATGTCGTGTTCCTGGTCACGATCTGCTTCACGATCTATTTTCCGAAGGTCGTGCTGTGGCTGCCCAAGCAGGTGATCCCGGAGTCGGTCGGGTGCTTCAAGGCGCCCGGCGGCACGGGATACATCTGCCCGAACTAGCCAACCTCTACTTCGACTTGCTGGTGAACTTCTTCACGGCGACGCGGAAATCGTCGGTATGCATCGCCGTGATGATCTTGTGTTCCTCGGCGTCGAGCTGCTGCTTGGTCGGCGTAGTGGCGGCCTGATAGACCAGAGATTTGGTCCCCGCGATTGCGGCGGGCGGATTTTGCGCCAGCCGCTCGGCGAGCTGCCGGGTGGCCGCCTTCAGCTCGGCCGCGGGGACGGTCTTGACGACGAGACCCCATTCATAGGCCTGTTGCGCGGTGAAGCCATCCTCGGCGAGGAAAATCTGCAGCGCGCGGCGGGTACCGACCGTGCCGACGATGCCGACCGTGCTGCCGCCATCCGGCGATACGCCGATCTTGGCATAGGCGGGCGTGAAGCGGGCATCGTCTGCGGCGATACACAGGTCGGTCACGAACGCGAGGCCCATGCCGGCGCCGGCCGCCGAACCATGCACGCTGGATAGCACGATCTTCGGCATCCGCCGGACCGTCTCGATGAAGGCATGGTAGTGGTGAAGCATCTCGCCGACCACGGGAGCGACATTGTTGGCTTCGGTCGCGGCGCCGATGGTCTGCAGATCGCCGCCGGCGCAGAAGGAGCGGCCTTCGCCCTCGATGACCAACACGCGAACGTCCTTGTTGGCTTCGACCTCGGCGCTGAGCTGCTCGAGCTTTTTGGCGATCGTCATGTCGATCGCGTTGAACGCGGCCGGCCGGTTCAGCGTGATGGTCGCGATGGCGCCGTCGATGCGGAGCAAGGCGGGGTCGTTGGCGGAGGGGGCGGGTGCTGGCATATTGAAGACCTTGGGCTTGTTGGTTCCGCACATTTAAGGCCTTGGCGGGAGCCGTGGCAATCCGGCCCGGCGGCCGGGGACCGCGGGTGCGCCCAGAATCGCCTGAGACCCCCTTGCATCGGTGCGAGCCATGAGGCCAAATGGCACGCGCCTTCGGTACGCAGACACGAGCGCTGTGGGGACGGGGCAAGCAAGCTAACATCGACAAGAGGAAACGGCATGGGTCACTCCTGCTCGCGCGTATTTGGGTTGTTCCGATGACGGGCTCGGTCATCATCGTCGGCGCCGGACACGCCGGCTTCCAGCTCGCGGCGTCGCTGCGCCAGGCCGGCTTCGCCGAACGCATCGCCCTGATCAATGATGAAGGCCATTTGCCGTATCAGCGGCCGCCGCTGTCGAAGGCCTATCTGAAGGGGACCGGCGGGCCCGAGACCCTGATGTTCCGGCCCGACAAATTCTACCAGGACAACAAGATCGAGTTGATCACCGATCGCGCCCATGCGATCGACCGCAATGCGCGGAAAGTGGTGCTCGCCTCCGGCGCATCGCTCGACTACGGCCACCTGGTGTTCGCCACCGGCGCGCGCAACCGGCTGCTGGATATCCCCAACGCCAGGCTCGATGCAGTCCGCTACCTGCGCATCCTGGATGAGAGCCAGGCGCTGCGCGACTTGATCGCGCCCGGCATGCGTGTTGTCGTGATCGGCGCGGGCTTCATCGGGCTCGAATTCGCCGCCACCGCGCGGGCCAAGGGCCTCGAGGTCGACGTGGTCGAACTCGCCTCCCGCGTGATGGCGCGGGCGGTGACCGCGGAGATTTCCGAGTTCTCGCAATCCCGCCACAGCGCGGCCGGCATCCGGATTCACCTCGGGGTGCAGGTCACGGCGATCGAGGCCGATGGCGGCAAGGTTACCGGCGTCAGCCTGAGCAACGGCACGCATATCCCGGCCGATCTCGTCGTGGTCGGCGTCGGCGTGCTGCCGAATGTCGAGCTTGCGGCGGAGGCCGGCCTGCCGGTGGCATCCGGCATCATCGTCGACGAGCATCTTCTGACCGCCGATCCGAATGTCTCCGCGATCGGCGATTGCGCGCTCTATACCAGCAAACGCTTCGGCGGATCGCTGCGGCTGGAGTCGGTGCAGAACGCGACCGACCATGCGCGCTGCGTGGCGTCGCGGCTGACCGGCAAGACCGAGGTCTATGACGGCCTGCCGTGGTTCTGGAGCGACCAGGGCCCCGACAAGCTGCAGATGGCGGGTCTCACCACCGGCTACGATCGCGTCGTGGTGCGCGGCGACCGCGCCCAGGGCGCGTTCTCGGCGTTCTGCTATCGCGGTGACAAACTGCTCGGCATCGAATCGGTCAACCGCGCCGGCGATCACATGTTCGGCCGCCGGCTGCTCGGCGCCGGCGGCTCGATCACCCCGGAGCAGGCAGCGGATGCGAGCTTCGATTTGAAGAGTGCGTTGGCCTAACCCCCTTGTCGTCCGGCGAACGCCGGGACCATACTCCGCGGCGGGTCTGGTGAACGAGACTCGTCGTTCTAACGCCGCGCAACATTTGACAGTCGTGGTCATGGGTCCCGGCCTTCGCCGGGACGACGCGTGGAAAGAACAGCGGCCACCTCATCCGCCGTCGGCATCGACGGCGCGGCGCCCATCCGTTGCACGCAAATCGAGGCGGCGGCGTTGGCGTAGGCCAGTGCGTCGCCGAGCGGCTTGCCGATGGCGAGCTGTGAGGCGAGGGCGCCGACGAAGCAATCGCCGGCGCCTGTGGTGTCGACGGCCTTGACCTCGCGTCCCGGCACGAGCAGCGGTCGGTCCTCGACCAGCGCCAGCACGCCGCGTTTTCCGAGCGTGACGCAGACGATCCTGCCTTGCCCCAACGCCCGTGCCGCCTGTGCGAAGCGCTCCGGCGTGTCGCCGTCGCGCAGCTCCGTGCCAGTCAGGTAGCCGAGTTCGGTCTCGTTCAGAACGAGGATGTCGACGAGATCGAGCAGAGCCTTGTCGGCCTGTTTCGCCGGTGCCGGATTGAGGATCGTGGTGGCGCCGACGGCGCGGGCGCGCCGGAAGAAGGCAGCGATCGCCGGCAGCGGAATCTCGAACTGGCTGACCGCGACGTCACCCTTCATAAGTGAGGGGACCTTGACATCATGAGTGTCAACGAGCCCGTTGGCGCCCGGCACGACGACAATCGTGTTGTCGGCATTGGCGATCGTGATGATCGCCGTGCCGGAATGCGTACCGTGCGTGGTCTTGACCGAGGTGAGATCGACGCCCTGCGCGGCAAGGAACGCTCGCAGCTCCTTGCCAAACGCGTCGGCGCCGAGCCGGCCGATCAGCGTGGTCGGTATGCCGAGTTTGGCCGAAGCCACCGCCTGGTTGGCGCCCTTGCCGCCGGGAAAATACAGCACGGCCTCGCCGGCCACGGTCTCGCCGATCCGCGGATGGCGCTCGGTGGTCGCCACCACGTCCATATTGATGCTGCCGGCAACGAAGACGTGTCTCATGGCCTAGCCGCGTTCACCGATATCAGGCCTCGGCGCGAAATTCCTGCTTGACGGCTGCGATGTCGGCGAGTGTCGGCAAGCCGGCCTCGTTGCCGAGCTTCTGGATCTTGAAGGTCGAGGCTGCACGCGCGAACTTGAAGTGCTCATGCCAGCCTTTGCTCGGGTTCGAAAGGTAGGAATAGATGTAGGCGCCGTGGAAGACGTCGCCGGCGCCGTTGGTATCGATCACGCGCGCGCGCGGGATCGGGAAGGCCGGCAGCGTGCGCATTGTGCCGGCCTCGTCATACCAGAGCAGGCCGCGCTCGCCCATGGTGACGCCGCCGACCTTGCAGCCGCGGCTCTTGAGATAGTCGAGCATCTGCTCCGGCGTCTTGTCCATCTGCTCGCACAGCCGTTCGGCGACGATCGCAATGTCGATGAATGCGAGCAGCTCGTGGGTGTTGGTGCGCAGGCCGCCGCCGTCGAGCGAGGTCAGGATGCCGTCCTCGCGGCACAGCTTCGCATAATGGATCGCGGCGTCCGGCTGGTGGCCGTCGATGTGCAGCGCGCGGCAGCCCTTGATGTTCAGCAGCGGAAAGGGGTGGATGTGCTGGTCGTCGCGGCAGCGGACGATGGCGCGTTTGCCGTCGTTGGGCATGATGAAGGACAGCGAGGAGGAGTTGACCTTGCGGGGGTGGAACGAGATGCCGTACCTGTCGGCCATGTCCCAGAACATCCGTCCCAGCCAGTCATTGGCCATGGTGGCGATCAGGTCCGGCGGGACGCCGAGCTTGGCGCAGCAGAATGCTGCGGTCACGGCGTTGCCGCCGAACGACACCGCATAGGCGTCGGCGACGTGCTTTTCGTCGCCGACGGGCATGTGATCCGTGATGAAGGTGACGTCGATATAGGTCTGTCCGATGAAGAGAGCCTGCATTCGCTTTCCGTCGTGGCTTGGTGTGATCCCGGCCGGCGGTTCCAGACTAGCATTGCTGATCGGCCGATATCGCTGAAATTATTCGCAACCCTGCCTGGTTTACAGGTAGAGGTGATGACTGCGCCGGGCCGTTCTGGCATGCGGCATAACGGCCGGCGGCAGTCCGTGGTTCCGGGTTGGGTCAAGGGAGAAACACAATGACGGCAGATTCGGGGAGGTTGCAGCCATGATTACCGGTCTCGATCACGTCGTCGTCCTGACCGGCGACATCGCGGCTGCCAGCGCGGCCTACGAGACGCTGTTCGCGCGGACGCCTTCCTGGCGCTACAGCGGCGGTGGCGCGGACCGCACACTGTTCACGCTCGACAACACCACGCTGGAATTGGTGGCGCCGCTCGGCGACGACGATGCAGCTCAGCGCGTCCGCAGCGCGCTTGCCACCCAGGGCGAGGGGCTTGCGAGCCTCTGCTTCCGCACCAGCGACATCGCCAGGACACACCGCAGGCTCGACCGGCTGACGCTGAAGCCCGAACCCGTCACTGAAGTCGAAAGCCGCGACGAGGCCAGTGGCGCCACACTGTCGTGGAAGCGGACCCGCGCTGCGACCGATGCGACGCGCGGCGTGCGCATGTTCTTCCTGGAGCGCGAGCAGGAGCGGCCGCTGTCGGTCCGCACCACGACCGCATCGATCACCGCGATGGATCACGTGGTGGTTTCGACCGCCGATTCGGAACGCGCCGCCGCGCTCTATGGCGCGCGGCTCGGCCTCGACATGGCGCTCGACCGATCGCATCCGGAGTGGGGCCGGCTGATGTTCTTCCGCTGCGGCGACCTCGTGGTCGAGATCACGCACCGGCCGGGCAAATCGGAGACGGACGCGCCGGACCGGCTGCGCGGCATCTGCTGGCGCGTCGCCGACATCGATGCCACACGTACGCGGCTGATTGCCGCTGGCGTCGACGTCTCCGAAGTCCGCACCGGCCGCAAGCCCGGCACGCGCGTAATGACGGTGCGCAACGGCACATGCGGCGTGCCGACGCTTCTGGTGCAGCCGTCACAAGGAAAGCCGGACTAGGCCGCGTCTCATCCGCGGGTCGTCACGACAGTGCGTGTTTTGAATTTCTCGTCATTCCGGGGCTCGCGAAGCGAGAACCCGGAATCCATCCACGCACGGAACATGTTGCCCGATGGATCCCGGTTCGTGCTGCGCACGCCCTCAGGTGCGCAATTGCGCACCGGGGAATGACGAGGAGGGTGGTTGCGAGAAATATTCCCGCACGAGCATCACGACAACATTCGTTCTCAAACGTCGCGCGTCATGCTACACTTACCAACCCAGCATCACCGGGCGATCGATTTGGCCAAGGCAAAGCGAATACAGAGATGGCAGCGCGACCCCCAGGGGATGCGGCTGCGGATTCTCGAGGCCGCCAAGCAGGAATTCGCCGCCCATGGCCTCGCCGGCGCGCGGGTCGACCGCATCGCGGCCAACGCCGGCGCCAACAAGCGCATGCTGTACTACCACGTCGGCAACAAGGAGGATCTTTATCTCGAGGTGCTGGAAGGCGCCTATGAGAAGATCCGCGCCGAGGAGCGCACCCTCGATCTCGAGCATCTCGATCCGCCCGAGGCGATCGGACGCCTGATCGACTTCACGTGGAACTATTTTCTGCGCAATCCCGAGTTCCTGGCACTGCTGAACACGGAAAACCTCGCCAAGGCAAAACACCTGAAGCGATCGACCAAGGTCAAGTCGATGCATTCGCCCTTTGTCGAGATGATCCGCACCGTGGTGACGCGCGGGGTCGAGAGCGGCGATTTCCGCGTCGTCGTCGATCCGGTGCAGCTCTACATCTCGATCGCCGGGCTGGCGTTCTTCTATCTTTCCAACAGCGCCACGCTGAGCGTGATCTTCGGCCGCGACCTCCTGAAGAAGGACGCCCGCGACGAGCGCCTCGAGCACATGACCGCGCTGGTGCTGGCGGCGCTGACCGGCAAGTCGACGGCGGCATTCGGCGGGACGATGCCGACGCTGAAGTCGATGGAACATCGCGTGGTGTGAGGCGGCGCGTTCGCGCTCACTGCCAATGGTGTCTTGTAGCCCGGATGCAGCGCAGCGCAATCCAGGGCAGCTTTATCCGTAGACACTCCGGGCCCCGGATTACGCTCCGCTGCATCCGGGCTACGGATCATAGAATTCTCACCTGACGAAAGTAGCGTATTTCGGTGCGATTTTGCCGCGCGCTTGGGGCTGGACAGTATTTATCCAACGGGTTAATTTCTGAACGAACAGAGAGACTGCAAAGGGAGCGTGACGTGGCGGAGGCAAAGAGCCCTTCGGGCCTGTCGAAGGTGCTGAATGCGGCGTGGGTACGTCCGTTCCTGTTCCTGGTCGTCGTCGTGGCGGCCTGGGACCTCGCGATCCGCCTGCTCCATATTCCGGCCTACCAAATTCCTTCGCCCGGCGACGTCGTGGCGGTGCTCTGGAGCGACTGGCCGGAGCTGTTGCGGCAGTCCTGGCCGACCACCTATGCAACGATTTGCGGCTTCCTGCTCTCGGCGCTGTTCGGCATTCCCGTCGCGATGCTGATCGCGGGTTCGAAGACGGTCGAGAGCTACGTCTATCCGCTCCTGGTGTTCTCCCAGTCCGTGCCGAAGATCGCGATCGCGCCGCTGTTCGTGGTGTGGTTCGGCTTCGGCATCATTCCCAAGGTGATCTCCGCATTCCTGCTCGGCTTCTTCCCCGTCGTGGTCTCGGCGGTGCAGGGCTTCAAGTCGGTCGACCCTGATATGGTCGATCTGGCGCGCGCGATGCAGGGCAGCCGCTTCCAGGTGTTCCGCGCAGTCAACCTGCCGCACGCGATGCCCGCGATCTTCTCCGGCCTGAAAGTCTCGGTGACGCTCGCCGTAGTCGGCGCCGTCGTCGGAGAGTTCGTCGGCTCCAATTCCGGCATCGGCTATGTGATGCAGCGCTCGATCGGCACCTTCGACCTGCCGACGATGTTCGCCGCGCTGGTGATCCTCGCGCTGCTCGGCGTCATCCTGTTCTGGATCGTCGACCGCATCGAGCGGCTGGTGATCCCCTGGCACGTCAGCCAGCGCGACGACATCATCTTCGCTTCCTAGCGCAGCAACCGGACAAGCGGTCCACACAAGGACCGCGGACAATAAAGGGAGAACAACCATGAAGCGTTTGATTGCGGTCGCAGGTGCCGCGCTGGCCTGGACCGCGCTTGCGGTGGCACCGGTGTCCGCGGCCGACAAGGTCGTGCTCATGCTGAACTGGTACGTCTATGGCGAGCATGCGCCGTTCTATTACGGCAAGGCCAAGGGTATCTACGCCACTGAGGGCATCGACCTCGAGATCCAGGAAGGCCGCGGTTCGGCTTCGACCACGCAGGCGGTGGCCGCCAAGACCGCCGATTTCGGCTATGTCGACGTGCCCACGATGATGCGTGCCGCGGTGAAGGGCGCACCCGTGATCGCCACCGGCGTGCTGCTGCAGACCAGCCCGATGTCGGCGATGAGCCTTGCCGACAAGAACATCAGGAAGCCGGAGGACATCAAGGGCAAGACGGTCGCGATCACGCCGGCGGATTCGATGACGCAGATCTGGCCGCTGTTCCTGAAGAAGACCGGTCTGAAGGAAAGCGATTTCAACACCGTCGCCGGCGACGGCCAGACCAAGCTCAACGCCGTGATCAATGGCCAGGCCGACCTCTTGCTCGGCTACGTCATGGACCAGTCGATGAAGATCAAGGACGCCACCGGCAAGGACGTCTATCCGATCAAGTTCGCCGACTACGGCATCAACATGGTGTCGTCGGGCATCATCGCGAACTCCGACTATGTGAAGGCCAATGCCGACCTGGTCCGCCGCTTCATGTCGGCGACCACCAAGGCGGTGGAAGCCGCGGAGAAGGACCCCGAGGCCGCCGCGCAGTCGATCCTCGACGCCAATCCGAAGGGCGGCAAGATCGACACGTTGACGCAAGGCTTCGAGCTGACGATCCCGCTCTATCGCACGCCGGAGACCAGGACCAAGCGGCCGTTCCAGGTCACCGACCAGAACATGACCGAGTCGGTCAATCTGATGGTCGAGTATGGCGGCCTCGACGCCAAGGCCAAGGCCAATCCGAAGGCGTTCTACACCAACGACTATCTGCCGAAGGGTGACTCGTGACCCAACTCGCCCCACTGTCGTCCCTGCGAAAGCAGGGACCCATAACCACCGGCTTTGATTGTTGCGAGAGTTCTCTCCCCGCGTGCGCGAACGAGAAGCCGCGGCGTATGGGTCCCTGCTTTCGCAGGGACGACGGGGGGAAAAAGCTGCGATGAACCCCGCGACCAAACCAACCCATGTCGAGCAGCCCGCCGCGCATCTGCGCCTGGTCTCTGACCGCGCGGTTGGCGCCGCGCCGGGCATCAAACTCTCCGGCGTGTCGAAGACTTACCGCTCGCGCGACGGCGATGTGCCGTCGCTGCGGCCGCTCGACTTCACCATCAATGACGGCGAGTTCTTCGTCGTGGTCGGGCCCTCTGGCTGCGGCAAGTCCACGCTGCTCAAGATGATCTCGGGCCTGCTGCCGCCGACGACGGGCGAAGTGCTGGTCGACGGCGAGCCGGTGACCAGGCCGCACGGCAATGTCGGCATCGTGTTCCAGAACGCGCTGCTGCTGCCGTGGCGCAACATCCTCTCCAACGTGATGCTGCCGATCGACATGAAGCAGCTGCCGCGGGACAAATATCTTGCCCGCGCCAAGGACCTGCTGAAGCTGGTCGGCCTCGAAGGTTTCGAGAAGAAGCTGCCCTGGCAGCTGTCCGGCGGCATGCAGCAACGCGCCTCGATCTGCCGCGCGCTGGTGCACGACCCCAAGATCATGCTGATGGACGAGCCGTTCGGCGCGCTCGACGCCATGACGCGCGAGCGGATGAATGTCGAATTGATGCGGATCCAGCGCGAGACCGGCAAGACGGTGCTGCTGATCACGCACTCGATTCCCGAGGCCGTGTTCCTCGCCGACCGCGTGCTCGTGATGACCGAGCGGCCCGGCGCGATCGCCGCGATCTACGACGTGCCGATGCCGCGGCCGCGCTCGCTCGAGACGATGTCCGATCCTGTCTTCAACGAACTGGTGCAGCGGATCCGGAAGCATTTCTTCACACAGGGGTCGCTGGACTAACATCCGAGCCTTCAATGTCGCTTCGCCTCAAAGTCAACGATATCGCGTTCTTCGAACGGCCGCTGGTGTTCGCCAGGCCGTTCCGCTTCGGCGCGGTGACGATCACCACATCGACGCAGATGTTCGCGCGGGTCGAGATCGAGGTGGAAGGCAGGGGCCGCGCCACCGGCGCCGGCGCCGAGATGCTGGCGCCGAAATGGTTCGACAAGCGGCCGCATCTGACCGAAGCGCAGTCGCTCGACGGCCTGCGCCGCTCGCTTGCGATTGCACGCGAGCTCTATCTTGCGAACAGGGGTTTTGAGACCGCGTTCGGCCTCCATGCCGAACGTATCGGCCCGCAGGTCGCGGCCTGCGCCGCGGAAGACATCCCTCCACTTGCCGCCGGCTTCGGCCCGGCCGAGATCGACAAGGGAATCCTGGATGCGCTGCTGCGCGCGGCCGGTGCGAATTTCTTCGACGGCATGGCCGGCAATATCGCCGGCATCGACGCGCGGCTGACGCCTGATCTAGAAGACGCGGCGATCATGCGGTTCCTGTCGGCGCGCAAACGGCTCGAGCGTGTCGCCGTCAGGCACACGGTCGGAATGGACGACAAGGTTGAAGGCGAGGGCGGCGTTGCCGACCGCAACGAGAACGCAGGTGCGCGCTATTTCAAGCTCAAGCTGAGCGGCGATCCCGCGCATGACGCGGCGCGGCTGGCGCGGATCGGCAGCGAGCTCGCGAAGCTGCCCTACGCAACCAAGATCACGCTCGACGCCAACGAGCAATATGCCGACCTTGCCGCGCTGCGCGCGCTGGTCGACCGGCTCGATCATGACGCGGCGCTGCAGCCGATCAGGGCAAACCTGCTCTATATCGAGCAGCCGATGCCGCGCGATATCACAAGAGCCTCGCCACTCGGGAAGCTGGCGACGCACGGCTTCATCATCGACGAGGCCGACGATTCCTATGATGCATTCCCGCGGGCGCGGGCGCTCGGCTATCGCGGCATCTCCTCGAAATCGTGCAAGGGCATCTATAAGTCGATCGTCAACGCCACCCGCGCCGCGGCGTGGAGCGCTGAGAGCGGCGGCTATTTCATCAGCGGCGAGGACCTGACCTGCCAGGCCGGGCTCGGCGTGCAGCAGGACCTTGCGCTCGGCGCGCTGATCGGCGTCACCCATGCCGAGCGCAACGGGCATCATTATGTCGATGGCTTTGCCGACACCCCGGCTGACGAGGCCGACGCCTTCCTCACCGCGCATCCCGATCTCTACACGCGCGCGGGCGGCAAGGTCCGCCTCGCGATCCATGACGGCGATCTGCTGACCGGATCGATCGCCGCCGCATCGGGCTTTGCCAGTTCGGTTCATCCGGACTGGTCCACCATGCAGCCGCTGCGGCGGCCAACACCACGCGTTTCGCAGGAGCAGACAGTATGACGACCAAGCGCCTCGGCCTGATCATGAACGGCGTCACCGGCCGGATGGGGCTCAACCAGCACCTGATTCGCTCGATCGTCGCGATCCGCGAGCAGGGCGGCGTGCTGCTCGCGAACGGCGACCGCGTCATGCCCGATCCGATCCTGGTCGGCCGCGACGCCGAGAAGGTCGGCGCGTTGGCAAAGTGCTACAACATCGAACGTCACACCACCGATCTCGATCGCGCGCTCGCGGAAAAGGGCGACTCCGTGTTCTTCGACGCCGCCACCACGCAGGCGCGGCCCTCGCTGCTGACCAAGGCGATCAATGCCGGCAAGCATGTCTATTGCGAGAAGCCGATCGCGACCAATCTCGAGGAGGCCGTTGCGGTCGTGAAGCTCGCCAATGCCAAGGGCCTCAAGCATGGCACCGTGCAGGACAAGCTGTTCCTGCCGGGCCTGAAGAAGCTCGCTTTCCTGCGCGACTCCGGTTTCTTCGGCCGCATGCTCTCGGTGCGCGGCGAGTTCGGCTACTGGGTGTTCGAGGGCGGTTGGCAGGAGGCGCAGCGGCCGTCGTGGAATTACCGCGCCGAGGACGGCGGCGGCATCATCCTCGACATGGTCTGCCACTGGCGCTACGTGCTCGACAATCTGTTCGGCGAAGTCGAGAGCGTGACCTGTCTCGGCACGACTGACATCCCCGAGCGCTATGACGAGAAGGGCAAGAAATACCAGGCGACCGCCGATGATTCCGCCTACGCCACCTTCCGCCTGAAGGGCGGCGTCATCGCCCACATCAACATGAGCTGGGTGACGCGCGTCTACCGCGACGACCTCGTCACCTTCCAGGTCGACGGCACCCATGGCTCGGCGGTGGCGGGCCTCACCGACTGCGTGATCCAGGCACGTCAGGCGACACCGCGGCCGGTATGGAATCCGGACGAAAAGCGGATGCATGATTTCTATGCCGACTGGCAGAAGCTGCCCGAAAACGTCGTGTACGACAACGGCTTCAAGGAGCAGTGGGAGATGTTCATCCGCCATGTCTGCGAGGATGCGCCCTACAAATATACGCTGCTGGAAGGCGCCAAGGGCGTGCAGCTCGCCGAATGCGCGCTGAAGAGCTGGAAGGAGCGGCGCTGGATCGACGTCGCCCCGATATCGGTCTGAGAAAGGACCTTGCCATGAACAAGCCAGTCCTGCCCAAGCCCGCCCTGACCAAATCATCGCTGTCGCTGAAGCTGCCGACCGCCGATGGCGGCCTCGAGACCTATCGCCTGGCGGCGTCGCGGACCTTTCCGGCGAAGCTCGAGGGTACGCTCAATCGTGTCGCATTCTCGGCCGCGCATGTGGTGGCCGATCCGCGCGCCGACGTCGATCCCTGGCTGGCGACGGCGATCGACTGGGACAAGACGATCGCGTTTCGTGAGCACGTCTGGGACCTCGGCCTCGGCGTCGCCGAAGCCATGGACACCGCGCAGCGCGGCATGGGGCTGGACTGGGCGACCTCGCTCGAACTGATCCAGCGCTCGGTGAGGGCGGCGAAGGCCAAAGGCAACGCGCTGGTGTTCTCCGGCGCCGGCACCGACCATCTCGCGGTCGAGGACGCCAGGTCGATCGACGACGTCATATCAGCCTATGAGGAGCAGATCGCGGCGGTGGAGAAGGCCGGCGGTCGCATCATTCTGATGGCCTCGCGCGCCTTGGCGAAGCTCGGCAAGAGCGCGGAGGATTACGCCAGGGTCTACGACCGCGTGCTGTCGCAGGTCCGTGAGCCCGTGATCATCCACTGGCTCGGCGATATGTTCGATCCGGCGCTATCGGGTTACTGGGGCACGGCCGATCTCGACAAGGCGATGGATACGGCGGTTGCGATCATCAATGCCAATGCGGCCAAAGTCGATGGCGTCAAGGTCTCGCTGCTCGACAAGCAGCGCGAGATCGACATGCGGCGCCGGCTCGATCCGCGCGTGAAGATGTACACCGGCGACGACTTCAACTATGCCGAACTGATCGCCGGCGACGACAAGGGGTTTTCTCACGCGCTGCTCGGCATCTTCGATGCCATCGCCCCGGCGGCGTCCTATGCGCTGTCGCGGCTCGCCGCGGGCGATGAGGCCGGCTTCCACGATGTGCTCGGGCCCACGGTGCCGCTGTCGCGCCACATCTTCAAGGCACCGACGCGCTTCTACAAGACCGGCATCGTGTTCATGGCCTATCTCAACGGACACCAGGATCACTTCACCATGGTCGGCGGGCAGGAGAGTGCGCGCTCCACCTTGCATCTTGCCGAGCTGTTCCGGCTCGCCGACAAGGCAGGTCTGCTCGCCAATCCGGAGGCCGCGACGCGGCGGATGGCGACGATCCTGGCCACCCGCGGCATCGACGCCTGATGCGCGACTTCTCCAATGACCACCGCTGGCTGTCGCTGAACACGGCGACGGTTCGCAAGCAGGGCGATCTCATCGCCATCGTGGAGGCCTGCGCGCGCCATGGTATCCGCGCCATCGATCCCTGGCGCGACCAGGTCGCAGCGGTCGGCCTCGATCGCGCCGTCCGTGCGGTCAAGGATGCCGGGCTCGATCTGTCGGGCTATTGCCGCGGCGGCATGTTCACGGCAGATGGTGCGCATCGCAGCGAGGCGCGCGACGACAACCGCCGCGCGGTCGACGAGGCGGCGGCACTCGGCGCTTCCTGCATCGTGCTGGTGGTCGGCGGCCTGCCGCAATATTCGCGGCCGGGCAGCGCGGCTTCGAAGGACATCGCGGCCGCGCGCCATCAGGTGCACGACGGCATCGCCGAGATGCTGGATTATGCGAAGCAGGCAAAGCTGCCGCTCGCGATCGAGCCGCTGCATCCGGCCTATGCCGCCGACCGCGCCTGCGTGAACACCACAAAGCATGCGCTCGATATCTGCGACGCGCTCGATCCCGGCAGAACCGGCGCGATCGGCGTCGCGCTCGACGTCTATCACATCTGGTGGGATCCGGAGCTGATGACCCAGATCGCGCGCGCCGGCCAGGATCGCCTGCTTGCGTTCCACGTCTGCGACTGGCTGGTACCGACCAGGGACATCCTCAACGACCGCGGCATGATGGGCGACGGCGTCATCGACGTCAGATCGGTGCGCGCCGCCGTCGAGGCGCAGGGCTTTGCCGGGTATTCGGAGATCGAGATCTTCTCGAACGACTGGTGGGGCCGTCCGCTGGACGAGGTGCTGCGAACCTGCATCGAGCGGCACCGGACGGTGGTCTAGGACGCCGTCAGGTGGACGCTGCGCTGCTTGCCTGCTTCGTGCTCAGGACTCCTCGTTGCGGTGCTCGATCTCCAGCGTGACGAGCCGCGCCAGCAGCGTTGCCGGATAGAGCTGACCGAAGATCGCCTCGAGATTGCACAGACTCCGCGCGATTGGATGCAGCGGGGCGACGTCGCCATAACCTGTCGTCGTGAGCGTGGCGAAGCTGAAATAGAGGACGCGGCTCGCCAGCGTCGGGCTGTCTTCCACCTTCATGCCGGGAAATGCGTCGGGCCTCAGCGTGCCGACAAAGGTGTAGAGCGCCGCGAAGATCACGGCGACCGTGAGATAGAGCAGGACCGCGCCGATCACACGGTGATAGGTGACGCGGCCTGGCGCGAACGTCGCACGCGCCACCGTCACGGCCATGGTGAGGCCGACGAGCAGCCAGGATGCGGCGAACAGGTTGAGATCGACAATTGAAGGTGAGCGCAGTCTCAGGATTCCGCCCATGACGATCATGACGAGCGCGACAAGCATCGTGACGACCGCCAGCGCGCTGCCTGACATCAGGAAGACGCCGCCGACCAGGACCAGCGCGAGCAGGAGTTCAAAAATCTGGAATCCGAACAGGCCCAGCGCCTGCAACGGCGCCACCACGAAAATCATGACCACGAGCAGGATGGTGAGCACCGTCAATAAGGAATCGCCCCAGCGCTCGCGTAGCTCGCCAGTGCTCATCCAGCCGCGCTTCATTCCCGCCCCGTCATTCGGCATCGCATCAGGATGTCGGTGACAGAGATTGCTGCGCGCCGGCCGCAAAGGCAAGATGGGGGACTTGCATTCTGTGGCGCACCCGGCGATCCGGATCGCTCGCCGGCCGTCTCAGGGGCTCGCGATCTGCTGCAGCGTGTTGAAGCGGGCTTTCTGCTCGCTGCTCAGCAACGCATAGAACTCGTCCAGTGCAGGCTCGATCAGCTTCGCGGCCTTCTGCATGGCCTCGAGCCGGTGCTGCATCGCCTCCAACCGGCCGACTGGCGTCAGCGGCACGTCGTTCGGGCAGGCCGCCTGCAGATCCGCGATGGCTTTTGTGGTTGCATCGCCCAGGCGGTCGAGCGCTTCCTTTTGTTTGCCCGCCGGATGAAGCGAGGCCGCGATCCGGTTGATCGGCAGCCGGGCCAGATCGGATTTCGAATCGCCGCAGTTGCCGGTTTGCGCGGCCGCCTCCTGCTGTTGCGCCGAACGCTCGCCGACATGTGGACCGAGCGCATTGAAGCGGGCCTGTTGCTCGTCGCTGAGCGAACTGTAGAAATTCTCCAGCGCCGGCCGCACGATCTTGATCGCCTCGAGTGTCGCGCTGATGCGGTTTTGCATCGACCGCAAGCGGCCGGTTGGCGTCATGGCATAGCTGTCCGAACAGGAGTCCTTGAAGATATCGGCGGCCTTTGCCGCTGATGTCTTCAACTCGTCGAGCAACGCGCGCTGCTGCTGGTCCGGCCGTACCGCCCGCGCGATGTCGGCAAGCGGCCAGGCCGTGACGCCCTTGTCCGGCTGGCCGCAGAGCTGCCTGATTGCCTGCGGGCTCGTGTCGCTGCGTTGACGGGACCGATCGCGGCCCGTGGTCGCCCGATAGTCGCCAGGGTTGATGCTGGCATAGGCGGAGTACGGAGTGTTGGTGTCCCAGAACACGGTGTCGACGAAGTCGTCATAGGCGTAGGCCCAATAGCCGGGCTCGTAGGCATAGGACCAGAATGTGTAGTCAAAGATGTCCGAATAGGCGTAGGGCCAGAACACCGGCCCAAGCCACGCCACGAAGGCCGCGCGGCTGCCGCGCCGCCAGGCATGCCGGGGCGCCCAGCCGCCTTGGCGCGCCGCAAGCCCTGCTTGGCCTTGCGCACTTGCCTGCTCGCGGAAGTGCGCGGCAAATCGCTCGCGCTGAGCCGCCTGCGTCGCGGCGGTGGTCGCGACCGCGGCGCCAACCGTCGCTGCGGGCGCCAATCGCTGCTGGCGGGCAACATCGGCCTGCTGCGCACGCTGCTCGCGCTGCAACAGGCGGTTCTGCGCCTGCAGGGCACGGTCATGGACGCGCTGCGCGCGTGCGCCTTGGACCTTTTGCGACTGCAATTGCTGCACGCGTTGCTGCAGGCGATCGATCCGGGTCTGCCGCTCGGTGGTCTGGCGCGTGAGCGCGTCACGCTGCCGCTGCTGCGCCGCCTGCTGGCGTTGCTGGATCATTTGCTGCTGCTGCTGCGCGCGCCGTTGAACGCGCTCCGTCGGCGACGGCCGCTCGCTCGAGCGCGACGGTGGGCTTGGGCGTGATGGCGCCGCGATATGCGGGGCCTGACGCTGCGGTGCTCCTCGACGGAATTCGGGGCGTGGCGCTGCGACACGCGGCGCTGCGATATGGGGGGCTTGGCGCACCGACGGGGCGGCGAAATGCGGTGCCGGGCGCGGCGCCATCGCCGGTCGCTGCGGGGCGTGGAACGCGGGTGCTGCAGGCCGTGCGATCGCGGGTGGGCGCGCCATTGCGGGCGGCCTGGCCATTGCGGGAGGGGCGGCGTGTACCATCGGCGCGGCGGGACGCGCCATTGCGGCCGGTGCAGCCGGCCTTGCCGCCGGTGGACCCTTTCCGTGTGGCTGGGCTGACGCGCCGCCGTTCGCCACGAGCATCGAGCTGGCAATCGAAAAGACAACAAACAAAGCGCGACGGGAAAGCATGAGCGTAGCTCTCTCCTTTCAACGGTCGCCCGCAGTGCTTTAACGCACTGACGTCGGATTCGTTCGTTGTGGCAACGGCCGGCGTTACGGTCTTCCGGCGCGGGAACCGTCAGGAGACGTCCTGCGTGAGGGTCGCCGCGATCCGCTCCGTCGCCCAGTCGACCTGATCGCCCGTGATCACCAGCGGCGGAGCAATCCGGATGGTGTGTTCATGGGTGTCCTTGGTGAGGATGCCGCGCGCCTGCAGCGCCAGACAGTAGCGGCGGGCGCCGCCGGCTTCGGGGTGCAGCTCAATCGCCAGCATCAGCCCGCGCCCGCGCACCTCGCGGATCACGTTGGCGCGGATGTCCTGCAATCCGGCGAGAAAGCGCGCGCCTTGTTGCGCCGCGTTCTCGATCATTCCCTCGTCGATCAGCACGCGCAGCGCCGCCCGCGCCACCGCGCAGGCCAGCGGATTGCCGCCGAAGGTCGAGCCGTGCTGGCCGGGCCGCAAGGTGCCGAGCACGGCGTTGTTGGAAAGCACCGCCGACACCGGATAGAAGCCGCCCGACAGCGCCTTGCCGAGCAGCGTCACGTCGGCTTCGATCCCTTCGTGCTGCTCGGCGAGCAGCTTGCCGGTGCGGCCGAGCCCGGTCTGGATCTCGTCGAGCACGAGCATCACATTGTGCGCGGTGCACAGCTCGCGCACGCGTGTGAAATAGCCAGGCGGAGGAATCACGACGCCGGCCTCGCCCTGGATCGGCTCGACCAGGAAGGCCGCGGTGTTCGGCGTGATCGCCTGCTCGAGCGCGGCGGCATCGCCGAACGGGATGATGTTGAAGCCCGGCGCGAACGGGCCGAAATGGTCGCGCGAACCGGGGTCGGTCGAGAAGCCGACGATGCCGAGCGTGCGTCCGTGGAAATTATTGGCGCAGACGATGATCTCGGCCTGCCCGTCCGGCACGCCCTTGACCTCATAGGCCCATTTGCGCACCGACTTGATCGCACTCTCCACCGCCTCGGCGCCGCTGTTCATCGGCAGCACCTTGTGCGAGCCGGTCAGTTCCGCGAGCTCGCGGTAGAAGGGAGCGAGCTGGTCGTTGTGGAAGGCACGCGAGGTCAGCGTCAGCCGATGCGCCTGCTCGATCATTGCTGCGAGGATCTTCGGATGGCAGTGGCCCTGGCTCACCGCCGAATAGGCGGACAGACAGTCGAGATACCGGTTGCCATCGGTATCCCAGACCCAGACGCCTTCGCCGCGGGACAGCACGACCCCGATCGGCTCATAATTGTAGGTGCCGAACTGCGCTTCGGTTGCGAGGAAATCAGTGACCGATGCATTCATCATGCGTCACTCCCGCTGCAGCGCACGAGAGATTACATCAAATCGTGCCTGCAGTTGATTTGGGCATCAGTTCCTCCACAGGGAAGTGTGTCGCCGGCCAAATTCGCAGGCGACAATGTGTCGTCTTAGGCGCTGATGCTGCAGGGCACGCTGAGGAAGCCGCGGAAGCGCACCCGCCCGCCGCGCACCGGCTCGCCGTCGAGCGCGTAGTTCGGGAAGCGTTCAAGGAACCGCGATATCGCGATGGCGCCTTCGAGGCGCGCCAGCGCCATGCCGGCGCATTGATGCGCGCCGGTGCCGAACGCAAGGTGGCGGTTCGGCGTACGCGCGACGTCGAAGCCTTCAGGATTGGGGAATTGCGCGGGGTCGCGGTTGGCCGCGCCGATGCACAGCGTGACCAGCGTGCCCGCCGGCATCTTGATGCCGCCGAGCTCGGTCTCTTCCACGATCATGCGGTTGCCGAGCTGGTTCGAGCTTTCATAGCGCAGCATCTCCTCGACACCGGTCTTGATCAGCTCGGGGTGCGCGATCAGTCGTTGCTTCTGATCCGGATTTTGGGTGAGCGTCACCAGCCCGTTGCCGATCAGATTGGTCGTGGTCTCATGGCCGGCGTTGAGCAGGAAGATGCAATTGTGCAGCAATTCCTTCGCGGTCAGCCGCTCGCCACTATCCTCACCCTGGATCAGCCTTGTCAGCACGTCGCGTTCGGGATTGCCCGGTCTGGCGCGGCGGCGTTCAACCAGGGTTTCGAGATAGGCGAGAAAATCCTTCACCGCATTGTTGCCGCGGTCGAACGCGTCCTTGCCGATCACCGGCTCCAGCGCGCCCAGGATCGCCAGCGACCAGTCGCGCAGCGGCTGGCGTTCGTCGTGCGGCACGTCGAGCAGATTGCCGATCACCTCGACCGGAATTGCCGAGGCGAAGTCGCCGATCAGCTCGAAGCGGTCGCGGGTCTCGATCCGGTCGAGCAGGCTGTCGACCAGCGCGATCAGGTCAGGCTCCATGCCGGCGATCGCCCGCGGCGACAACGCGCCCATGATCAGCCGCCGCACGCGGGTATGCGCCGGCGGATCGTTGAAGACGAGGCTGGTCGTGTGATGCTCGTAGAGCAGCGAGTTGCCGTATTTCGGCAAGAACTCCTTCTTCTTGTCGGAGGAGAACACCTTGGTGTTCTTGTAGGCGGCGATGAGGTCGTCGTAGCGGGTGAGAAAATAGCAGCCGTTCGGCAGCCGCTTGACCGGCGTGTTCTCGCGCAACGCGCGATAGGTTGGGTAGGGGTCGGCGTAGAACTCCGGCGCCAGCTTCTCGAGGTCGAAGCTGTCAGCCAGCTCGCGCGCGTGTCCGTTCATGGCGCATCCAACCCAATTAGTTTCATTTGCAACTATCGTAAGCCGCGGGCGGCGGCCGCGCAACACAATTTGCCAGGCGCCGGGAACAGCGCGCCGGGCGTCGCGTGGTGCGAGCAAAGCGCAGAGCGATATGCGGTTTTGCGCTTTGATGAAGCGCGCGCGCCCCTCTACAGTCGCGACCAAACAACAAGACCGGAAACGCCAATGCATGCCCGTGCCGACACTGCGGCCTCCTGGCCCGAGGAGATCTTCTCGATATTGCAGCGCTTCGAGGTGCGTCAGGTGCCCTACGTGCCGGACGCCGGCCATTCAGAGCTGATCGAGCGGGTGCTGGGGTCGTCCTCGATGCGCGGCATCGCCCTGACCGCCGAGGAAGAGGGCGTGGCGCTGCTCGCGGGCGCCTGGGCCGGCGGCCAGCGCGGCGTGCTGCTGATGCAGTCGAGCGGGGTCGGCAATTGCATCAACATGCTGTCGCTGGTTCAGATCTTCCGCTTGCCGTTCCTCACGCTGGTGACGATGCGCGGCGAATGGGGCGAGTTCAATCCCTGGCAAGTGCCGATGGGCTCGAACACGCAGGGGATTCTCGAATTGTCCGGGATCAAGGTGCTGCGCGCCTCGCACCCTGAAGAGGTCCGCGAAGTCGTCGAGGCCGGCGCAGCGCAGGCCTATAACGCCTGCACGCCGACCGCCGTCCTGCTGTCGCAGCGCCTGATCGGGGCAAAGGTCTTCACCAAATGAGCAAAGCCAATCTCCTCGACCGCCGTGCCGTCGTTGCCGAACTGCTGAAGGATCGCAAGGGCGCCTTTGCCGTCGGCGGCCTCGGCGCCTCGACCTATGACATCGCCGCCGCCGGCGACCACGACCGCAATTTCTATCTCTGGGGCGGCATGGGCGGCGCCGTGATGATCGGGCTCGGCCTCGCGCTGGCCCAGCCGACGCTGCCGGTCGTCGTGATCACCGGTGACGGCGAGATGCTGATGGGGATGGGAAGCCTCGCCACCGTCGGCCTGCAGCAGCCCAAAAATCTCTCGATCATCGTGCTGGACAATGAGGCCTATGGCGAGACCGGCGGCCAGGCCAGCCACACCGGCGGAACCGCCGACCTCGTGGGTGTTGCCAAAGCCTGCGGAATCGGGGATAGCCGGGCGATCAGCACCATGGCTGAGGTCGAAGCTTTTGCCTTGTCTTTGCAAGACGTTACGGCGGGGCCGCGGTTCGCCAGCGCCAAGATCGACGGGGCCAATCTGGAGCGCGTGCTGTCCAGCCGCGACGGCACCTACCTCGTGAACCGCATCAGAGGGTCGATCGGCCACACTCCTATTTAAAGTGGCTTTCGCGGTGCAATAGAACCTTGACTTTTGGTAAAGTGAGTGATTACTCACGACCCAAATGTCTACCTTACGCATGACGAGTGACTTGCGGCGTCAGTTGATCCTGAGCGCCGCCAAGCGGTGTTTCGCCCGCAACGGCTTTGCCGGCACCACGACAAAGAGCGTGGCGGCCGCGGCTGCCATTTCGGAAGGGCTGCTGTTCAAGCACTTCCCGTCCAAGGCGGCGCTCTATGCCGAGATCCTTGCCGAAGAGTGCGAGGCGGATCCCGATCTCGCGCATCTGCTCGGGCAGGAGCCCTCGACCGCGACGCTGGTCGAACTGGTGCAAGGCATGGTCGGTCACTTCATGCAGTTGCGTAATGCGCCGGACCAGGAAGAGGCGCAGCGGATGCGGCTGATGGTGACGAGCCATCTCGACGACGGCGAGTTTGCGCGCCTGCTCTACGACAAGGTCGGCAAGCTGATCGGTCCGACCTTCGCCGCCTCGCTCGAGCGGGCGATCGCCGCCGGCGAGGCCACGAAGATCGGCGACGCGCCGCTCAACCTGTTCTGGTTTGCGCACCATACCGTGCTGATGGGTGCGCTGACGCAGCTGCCTGCGACACCATGCCTCCCCTACGGTGATGCCGCCGCGGCCGAGCGGCAGCTTTGCCAATTCATCCTTCGCGGCATCGGACTTACCGAAGCCGCAATTTCAACTCATTTGGGCCGCCAGCCGTCGCCGATCGCAGGACCGTCGGTAACTGCAGAAAGTGCATGACATGAATATTCAGACCGAAAGCCACATCTCGGGGCAACCGATCAAGGAGAAGCAAGCCAAGCGTCCCGTCCGCATGGTGCGCTGGTTCATCATCGTGGGCCTGTTGCTGGCCCTGCTCGTCGGTGCGCTGGTCGGCTTCAATGCCTTCCGCAGCCACATGATCGCGCAGTTCTTTGCCAACAATAAGCCGCCGCCGGCGAATGTGTCGGCCGTCGAGGCGAAGACCGAGGTGATTCCGAACCTGCTGACCGCCGTCGGCGATCTCGTCGCCGTGCACCAGGTCAACGTCACGACCGACGTGCCGGGCCGCATCACCGAGATCCTGTTCACCGCCGGCAGCCATGTAAAGGCCGGCACGCCGCTGGTGCAGTTGTTCGACGCACCGGAGCAGGGCGACCTCGCCAACTACAAGGCGCAGGCGACCGTCGGCGAGCTGCAACTCGACCGCGCCAAGCAGCTCGCATCGCGCCAGTTCGGTCCGCAATCGACCGTCGACACCGCGCAGGCTGCCTACGACCAGGCCAAGGCGGGCATTGCCAAGACCGAAGCGCTGATCTCGCAGAAGCTGGTGCGCGCACCGTTCGAAGGCGATCTCGGCGTGCGCCAGGTCGAAGTCGGCCAGTACCTGACGGCCGGCACCCAGATCGTGTCGCTGACCGATCTGTCGGTGCTGTACGCCAACCTGACCGTCACCGAGAAGCAGAGCTCGCAGATCAAGGTCGGCCAGGCCGTACGGGTCTCGGTCGACGCCTATCCGGGCCGCACCTTCGAGGGCAAGATCACGACCATCGAGCCGCAGATCGCGACCGACACCCGCAACATCCGGGTTCAGGCCACGATCCAGAATCCGGACAGCATCCTCAAGCCCGGCATGTTCGCGACCACCACGATCGTGCTGCCCGGGAAGCCGCCGGTCGTGACGATTCCGGAAACCGCGGTCGACTACACGCTGTACGGCGACTCGGTGTTCCTGATCACCGAGAAGAAGGGCGACGACGGCAAGACCACCCTGACTGCGGACCGCACCTTCGTGAAGACGGGCAACCGCGTCGAGGGCCGTGTCGAGATCCTCAAGGGACTGAAGGCGGGCGACAAGGTCGTCGCCGTCGGCCAGATCAAGCTGCAGTCGGGCATGGCGGTTGCGATCTCGACCGATCCGCCGCCGCCGGTTCCGGCCGAACCGCCGCGCTACTGATCTTCATTCATCGAACTCGGAGGGCCATTGGCCCTCCGCCACATCTTGCCGCAAGCCGGCAGAACACGAATCGAGTTGGCGATGGCCTTCACTGATATTTTCATCAAGCGCCCGGTGCTGTCGGTCGTCGTCAGCCTGCTGATCCTGCTGATCGGCCTGCGCGCGGCGATGGTTTTGCCAATCCGGCAATATCCGAATCTTTCGAACACTGTCGTGACGATCACCACGTCATACCCCGGTGCGTCGCCCGAGCTGATCAACGGCTTCATCACCACGCCGATCGAGCAGGCCGTCGCGTCGGCCGAAGGCGTCGACTACATGACGTCGAACTCGGTGCTCGGCACCTCGACGATTCAGGTTTACGTCAAGCTCAACCACGATCCGAACCAAGCGCTGACCGAGGTGCTCGCCAAGGTCAACTCGGTCAAATATTTGATCCCGAAGGAAGCCTTCGATCCCGTCGTGACCAAGGCGACCGGTGACACCATCGCCGTGATGTATCTCGGCTTCTCCAGCGAAGAGCTGACCGGATCGTCGATCTCCGACTACCTGACCCGCGTCGTGCAGCCGGTGCTCTCGACGGTCGATGGCGTCGCGTCGGCCGACATCCTTGGCGGCCAGACCTTTGCGATGCGCGTCTGGCTCGATCCGACCCGCATGGCCGGACGCGGCGTGTCGCCCAACGACGTCGCCGCCGCGATCGCGGCCAACAACTTCCAGGCCGCCGCCGGCCAGACCAAGGGATTCTTCATCGTCTCCAACGTCTCGGCCAATACCGACCTTCAGAACATCGATCAGTTCAAGCGGATGATCGTGAAGGCGAAGGACGGCGGCTTCGTGCGCATCGAGGACATCGCGACGGTGGAGCTCGCGGCGCAGAGCACGGACGCCAGCGTCGCCTTCAATGGCGAGCACGCGATCTTCATCGGCATCAAGGCGACGCCGCAGGGCAACCCGCTGACCCTGGTGAAGGGCGTGCGTGCGCTGTTCCCCGACCTCGAGCGCAACCTACCGCCGTCGATGAAGATGAAGGTGGCCTACGATTCCACCAAGTTCATTCAATCGTCGATCGACGAGGTCGAGAAGACGCTCACCGAAGCGGTCCTGATCGTCGTCGTCGTCATCTTCCTGTTCCTGGCCTCGCTGCGGTCGGTGATCATTCCCGTCGTCACCATCCCGCTGTCGCTGATCGGCGTCTGCATCCTGATGCTGGCCGCCGGCTTCAGCTTCAACCTGCTGACGCTGCTGGCGATGGTGCTGGCGATCGGCCTCGTGGTCGACGACGCGATCGTTGTCGTGGAGAACATCCATCGACATCTCGAGGAGGGCCTGCCACCGGTGCAGGCATCGCTGAAGGGTGCCCGCGAGATCGTCGGTCCCGTCATCTCCATGACGATCACGCTGGCGGCGGTGTACGCGCCGATCGGCTTCCTCGGCGGCGTGACCGGCACGCTGTTCCGCGAATTCGCCTTCACGCTGGCCGGCTCGGTGATCGTGTCGGGCGTGATCGCGCTGACGCTGTCGCCGATGATGTGCTCGGTGTTCCTCAAGAGCGCGGAGGAGGGGCGTTTCGCCAGGCTGGTCAATCGCGTGTTCGGCGGGTTGACGCGGGCCTATGGCCGCCAGCTCGACCGTTCGCTCGACTACCGCCCGATCACGGCGCTGTTCGCCGTGACCATCCTCGGTCTGGTCGGCTTCCTCTATATGCACATCCAGAAGGAGCTGGCGCCGCAGGAGGATCAGGGCATCGTGTTCGCGGTGACCAAGGCGCCGAAATACGCCAACATCGACTACATCGATTTCTACGGCGACAAGATGGACAAGGAGTTCCAGAAGTTTCCCGAGACCGACCTGCGGTTCATCCTGAACGGCATCACCGGTCCGCAGGGCGGCTTCGCCGGCATGCTGCTCAAGCCGTGGGATGAGCGCAAGCGCAGCGCGCAGGCGCTGCAGCCGCTGGTTCAGGCCGAGCTGTCCAAGATCGAGGGCATCAGCGCGTTCGCGTTCAGCCTGCCGCCGCTGCCCGGCGGCCCCGGCGGTCTGCCGGTGCAGATGGTGATCTCTTCGACGGCCGGATTCCAGCAGGTGTTCGACCAGATGAACAAGCTGAAGGATGCGGCGCGCAAGAGCGGCCTGTTCATCGTCACCGACAGCGACCTCGACTTCAACCAGCCGGTGGTCCGGGTGAAGGTCGATCGCTCGAAGGCGAGCGATCTCGGCATCACCATGCAGTCGATCGGCGGCGCCCTGGCGACGCTGCTCGGCGGCAACTATGTCAACCGCTTCAATCTGGAAGGACGCTCCTACCAGGTGATCCCGCAGGTGCCGCGCGCCAGCCGGCTCGCGCCCGAGGCATTCAACGATTACTACGTTCCCACCGCGACCGGGCAGCTGGTGCGGCTGTCGACCGTGGTTTCGGTCGAGACCGGCGTCGATCCCAACGCGCTGACCCACTACAACCAGCTCAACTCGTCGACCTTCCAGGCCGTGCCGATGCCCGGCGTCTCGATGGGCCAGGCGGTGGAGTTCCTGCAGGGTGAAGCCAAGAAGCTGCCGTCCGGCTTCAGCTACGACTTCCTGGCCGACTCACGGCAATACGTCCACGAAGGCAACCAGCTGCTGGTCACCTTCGCGTTCGCCATCATCATCATCTTCCTGGTGCTGGCGGCGCAGTTCGAGAGCCTGCGCGATCCGTTCGTGATCATGATCTCGGTGCCGATGGCGATCGTCGGCGCCTTGATCCCGCTGTTCTTCGGCGTCGCCACTATGAACATCTACACCCAGGTGGGCCTGCTGACGCTGGTCGGACTGATCACCAAGCACGGCATCCTGATGGTGGAGTTCGCCAACGAGTTGCAGCTCAACGAGGGACTGGACCGCCGCGCGGCGATCGAGATGGCCGCTCGGATCCGCCTGCGTCCGATCCTGATGACGACGGCTGCCATGGTCACCGGCCTGCTGCCGCTGCTCACGGCCTCGGGCGCCGGTGCCGCCAGCCGCTTCTCGATCGGGCTTGTGGTCGTGGCCGGTATGACGATCGGCACGCTGTTCACGTTGTTCGTGCTACCGATGGTCTACACGGTGATTGCGACCGACCACCAGGCTGCGGCCCGTTCCGATCGTGCCAAGCAGATCGCCGACTACGAGCTCGACCGGCGCGGCGGCGCGCTGAAACCGACCTGAGCCCTCCAAGCTCATGCTCGCAGAGAAGGCGGCACTGGCGAAAGCCACTGCCGCCTTTTCTTTGTCTCGTGATAGGCTTTGCCGATGGCGGGCAGAAAATACTCGCCTCAGGAAATCCGGAGGAAACAGGCATGGCGAGCGAGTTTGCGGCGGGCAACTACCGGTTCATTCCGGCCGTGTTCCAATATTCGAGCGGCGCGCAGGCCAACGCGAGCTATGAGATCGAGCGGGTGCGCTTCGATCGCCTGCAGCCGCTCGCGGAAGGCTTTGCGCGGATCGCGGCCTACATCCGCGACGCCGGCCGGCCGCTGACCGCGTTCTGCGCCTGCGAATTGCGTTCGCCGGCCGCCTTCACCGAGGACGGCTTCCGCGCCTTCAACCAGCATTACGTCAAGACGCTCGCCGAATGGGGCCTGTTCGACGGCATCAATCCGGTGGCGCGCAGCAACGTCTGTCCCGAGATCGATCCGCCAGCCGAGCCGTCGTTCCATGCGTTCTCGTTCACGCGGCCGAGCACGACGACGTCGCCGTCCTTCGTGATCGCCGGCGGCGCCGAGGCGCGCGGCGGCACCGCCAGCTATCCGGACCGCATCGTTTGCTATCGCGATCTCAGTCCCGGCGCGTGGCGGGAGAAGGTCCGCTTCACCGCCGGCGAGATGGAGCGCCGTCTGGCGGAGTTCAGCTTCGGCTGGCAGGAGACGACGGCGGTGCAGGCCTACACCGTGCACGACATCCATCCGGTGCTCGTCGACGAGCTGGTCCGCCGCGGCGCCACCCGCTACGGCCTGACCTGGCACTTCTGCCGCCCGCCGGTGGTCGATCTTGAATACGAGATGGATTGCCGCAGGGTGCTGCGCGAGGTGGTGATTTAGGCGGATGCGCTTGCCTAAGTTCAGTCGCGAACGAACAACTTCTGCTTGGTCGCATCAATTGTCTTGCCTGCGAGCGCCGAGGGGTCTTCGGCGCTGAACACGATCTCGACGTCTCGAACGGTGTCGATGACGTCAGGTGGAATTTGCGTTTTCTCGTACGAGCCCAGCGTCCAGCCGGAACCCTGGCTGGACCATGCCACGTCGCCAGGACCCTTTGACTGCCGATCATGTGCCCAGAAGATGACCGCGACCTGATCGCGTCTCGACGAGCGATGAACCTCTTGCATGAACGATTGTATTAGGATTAGCGCAGCATCGCTCAGCTTGACGGAGCCGATGGGCGGAGCCGCCTTGCGAAAACCAGCGTCTGACTCGGCCGTACGGGGCTGAGCCGGAACATCATCGAGCGATTTTGCAAACAGGTCAGGGTAGGCCTCGAATGCGATGTGGCCGGCGAATGCGAGTTCGGCCGTGGCATCGAGGAATATCTCAAGCTCTGCCTTGGCTGTCTTCTCGTCGGCGGATTGCCGAACCGCATCCTGGCCGAGCTCGGATATGTCTCTCTGCAATCGCGCGAACTCGGTGTTCAGTCGTTCCGCAGTTGATCGCCCAATATCTTGCGACGTTGCATGCAACGCCCTTGGCGTAAAAGGCCTCAACGAGGCGGCCGCGACACTCGGATGAACCCTGTAGATCGGGCGGACAAAGCTCCTGTAGAGATCGGCGCGAATTGAGTCAGATCGCGAACGATCTGCATCTGCGCCGGCGAGGATTCGGCAGGCCTTGTGAACGTGTCGGATGATGTAGAGTGCGCTGCGGCGGCTCATTCGGATGAGCGTTGCTGGCTTCGGACGCCGAGCGCTGGCAACCCGTACCCGGCACGGCTCGTTTCGCGCGATTTGGCTGTCCTTCGGACGGTCGAGTGAAGCCCCGTGCGCCAGCGCGATCGACCCGCAGATCAAGAGTAATGCAAGGAACAACCGCATGAGAACCTCGAACGGAAATGCCGGTCGGCGCCGCGAAGGTCGGCGCATCGCGTAAACAAACCGTGCATCCCAGAGTTGAGATTTGACCGATATGTCACCGCGCCTTCGGATCGAGCGCATCGCGCAGGCCGTCGCCGACCAAATTGAACGACAGCACGACCAGGAAGATCGCAAGTCCCGGCCAGACCGCCATCCAGGGCGCGCTGGTCAGGAAGCGTTGCGCGGCGTTGAGCATGCTGCCCCAGGACGGCGCCGGCGGCTGCTGGCCGAGGCCGAGGAACGACAGCGCGGCCTCGGCGATGATCGCGGCCGCAATCGACAGCGTCGCCTGCACCAGCAGCGCTGGCAGGATGTTCGGCAGGATGTGGACCAGCGCGATGCGCCAGCGCGGATTGCCCATGGCGCGCGCCGCCTCGACATAATCCTCGACCTTGACGCTCATCACCTGGCCGCGGGTCAGGCGGATGAAGATCGGGGTCGCCGAGACGCCGATCGCGATCATGGCATTGCTCAGACTCGGGCCGAGGAACGCTGCGAGCGCGATCGCCAGGATCAGGAACGGACAAGCCAGCATGGCATCGGTGATGCGGCTGATCAGCGCGTCGATGAAGCCGCCGCGATAGCCGGCGACGAGGCCGAGCGGCACGCCGATCGCAAGCGCGATGCCGACCGAGATGACGCCGGCAAGCAGCGAGGCGCGGGCGCCGAACACGACGCGGGCGAACACGTCGCGACCGAGTTCGTCGGTGCCGAACCAGTGCTGCGCCGACGGCGCCTTGCGTACCAGCGACCAGCTCGTCGCGACCGGATCATAGGGCACGATCAGCGGCGCAAACCCGGCGAGCAGGACAAAGAGCGCGATCACGGCGAGCCCGAGCACGGCACCCTTGCGCCGGATCAGCCGCCGCCAGGCGCGCCGCGCCGGGCTCTCGAGCGCCTCAGTGGCGGCAAGCGGAGCGAGGGGGCTGAGTGCGGCGTCGGTCATCCGATCAGCCCCTCAGCCGCGGGTTGACGAGGATGTAGGCGATGTCAGCGATCAGATTGAGCGTGATGTAGATCGTCGCCGTGGTCAGCACCACGCCCTGCACGACGGCATAGTCGCGGTTGAACACGGCATCGACGATCAGCTTGCCGAAGCCCGGGATCGAGAAGATCTGCTCGGTGAGCACCGCACCCGACAGCAGCGTGCCGAGCTCGAGCGCGCCGAGCGTGATGATCGGTGTCAGCGCGTTGCGCATCGCATGCTTGAGGATCACCGTGCGCTCGGACAGGCCCTTCGCCCGCGCGGTGCGGACATAGTCGCTCTCCAGCACCTGCAGCATCGCGCTTCGCGTATGCCGCATCAGGATCGCCGCGATCGCATTGCCGAGCACGAAGGCCGGCATGACGGATGCGGCGAGGCTCGCGCGCCAGTTTTCGCTGAGCGGCACGTAGCCGGAGGCTGGCAGCCAGCCAAGTTCGACGGAGAACAGGAAGATCAGCATGATGCCGAGCCAGAAATTTGGCGTCGAGATACCCCACAGCGCGAACAAATTGGCGCCGTAGTCCCACGCCGTGCCGATCTTCACCGCCGAGATGATGCCGGCGGGAATGCCGATCAGGAACGCCACCACGATCGCCATGCCGGCGATTTGCGTCGTGACCGGCAGCTTCTGCGCGATCAGGCTCGACACCGGCATCTTGTTGCGCAGCGACTCGCCGAGATCGCCCATGAGCACGCCCTTGACCCAATAGGCGTATTGTACCGGGATCGGTTGATCCAAATGGTATTGCTGGCGGATCTGTTCGATGACGGCCGGGTCGCGCTCCTCGCCGGCCATGACGAGTGCCGGATCGCCGGGCAGCAAATGTTGCAGCGAGAAGATCAGGAGCGAGACGAAGAACAGCGTCGGGACCAGCTGAACCAGCCGCTTGGCGAGGAAGTTCAGCATTGTCGGCCCCGCGTGTCCTGCGCTGTGGCGATCATTTCAATTTCAGCCCGACCACGCGCACCAATCCGTCCGGCATCTGCCGGTAACCCTCGACCTTGGTGGAGTGCGCGATCAGGAGTGTGCGGTGATAGAGATAGATGATCGGCTCGTCGTTGAGCACGATCCCGGTCATCTTCTCGTAGATCGCCTTGCGCTGGGCGGGATCGTTGATCAGCCGCGCATCTTCCATCAGCTTGTCGGCTTCCGCGCTGGAATAGCCGCCATCGTTCTGCGGCGCCTTGGTGTGCAGGAAGACATAGGAATTGCCGTCAGGATCGATCCGGCCGCTCCAGTTGATCTGAAACACCTGAAATTCGCCGGCCTGGGCCTGCTTGAAAGTCGTCGCAAATTCGACCACGCGGATCTTGATGTCAAAGCCTGCTTCGGCCGCCATCGACTGCACGACCTGGGCTACGGCTTCGTTCTCGGCGCCCTTGGGGACCATGTAGTCGATGGCGACGGGCAGCGTGACGCCGGCCTCCTTCAGCAGCGCCTTGGCCTTGGCAATGTCGCGTCCCCGAACCGGAAACGCCTTCTGATAGTAAGGATGCGTCGGGCTGACCCACTGATTGCCCGGCGTGAACTCGCCGTTGAAGACGACCTGGTTGAGCGCCTCGCGGTCAATCGACAGATCGAGCGCCTGGCGCACCTTTTCCGACTGGCTGAGCGGCCCCTTGCTCTTGTCGTTGCCGATGTTGATGGTGAGGCCGAGATAGCCGAGTTCAGGTGCGGTCGACAGCACGAGCCGCTTGTCGGCTCGGACGTCCTTGATATCGGTGGCGAGCACGCGCTCGATCAGATCGAGCCCGCCGGATTTCAGATTGGCGAGCCGCACCGTGGCATCGACGATGGGAAGGAACACGATGCGATCGATGAAGACGTTGTCCTTGTTCCAGTAATCCCCGAATTTCTCGAACACCATGCGGTCCTGCTGCACGCGTTCGACGAACTTGTAGGGTCCGGCGCAGACTGGATGCAGGCCGAATTTGTCGCCCGCTTCCTTCACCGCCTTCGGCGAAACCATCATGCCGGCGCGGTCGGTCAACTGGGCGATCAGCGGCGAGTAGGGCGTCTTGAGCACCAGCTTGATGGTCAGGGGATCAACGACGTCGACGTGGTCCAGCGCAGCCAATTCCGGTTTGCGAAACGAGGTCGGCAGCGTCAGATGGCGCTCCAGCGAGAATTTGGCGGCTTCGGCGTCGAACGGCTCGCCGTCGTGGAACTTGACGCCCGGCCGGAGCTTGATCGTCATCTCCTTGCCGTCAGTCGAGTTCTCGTAGGACAGCGCGAGCTGCGGAACGATGTTCAGCTTCTCGTCAATGTCGAACAGCTTGTCGCAGAAGGCTGAAAAGACGATGCGGCCGACATAGGTGCGTCCGATTGAAGGATCGAGGATGTCGGGGTCCTCGGCGAGCCCGATGCGAAGGGTCGTCTCGGCACGCGCGCTCGTTCCGCACCAAGTCACGAGGGCCGCCATCAGGACCGCCAAGCGCCAAAATCTCATCGCCAACCCCTTATTCCCTACGCCTTTGTTCCCTGTGAAATAACCCCGGGCCGCCCCGAGACTTCCGCCGCATTGAACGCCGCCACCAGCTTTTCCAGTGTCGGCGAGAACCCGCCATCGGAGGGCACGATTGCCTCCGCGCCGGGCAACTCGCCTCTCCGGTGACAGGCCGTTGCATATCCGGTGCCATCTTCGCGCAATTGCGGAACCTCGCTGCGGCAGCGCGCGATCACATAGGGACAGCGGGTATGGAAGCGGCAGCCGGACGGCGGATTGAGCGCGCTCGGCAGCTCGCCCTCGAGCACGATGCGGCTGCGTCTGGCGCGCGGCTTCGGCACCGGGATCGCCGACAACAGCGCGCGGCTATAGGGATGGCGCGGGGCCGCGAACAGCGCCTGTGCATCTGCGGTCTCGACGATGGTGCCGAGATTCATCACCGCGACGCGGTCCGCGATGTGCTTCACCACGGCCAGATCGTGCGAGACGAAGATGTAGGCAAGCTTCAGGCGATCCTGCAGGTCGCGCAGCAAATTCAGGATCTGGGAACGGATCGAGACGTCGAGCGCCGACACCGGCTCGTCGCAGATGATCAGCTTCGGCTCGACCGCGAGCGCGCGGGCAATCGCGATGCGCTGGCGCTGGCCGCCGGAGAATTCGTGCGGATAGCGGCGCGCAAAGCGCGGCTCGAGCCCGACCAGACGCAACAGCTCCTCGACGCGTGCGCGGCGGTCCGCGGCCGGGACGAGATTATGCAGTGCCAGCGGCTCGGTCAGGATCTGGCTCACCGTCATGCGCGGGTTGAGCGAGGCGTAGGGGTCCTGGAAGATCAGCTGCGCGTCGCGGCGGAATGCGCGCAGCTGCTCGGCGTTGAGTGTGCCGAGGTCGCGGCCTTCGAAGCGGATACGTCCGGCGTCCGGCTCGATCAGCCGCAGCACCAGCCGGCTGACGGTGGATTTGCCGCAGCCGGATTCGCCGACCAGTGCCAGCGTCTTGCCGGCCTCCACCGTGAAGCTGACGCCGTCGACCGCCTTCACATGGGCGGTCGGCCGGCCGAGCAGCGAGCGTTCGGCGACGAAATGCTTCACCAGCCCTTCGACCTCGAGCAGCGCGGTCATGACACCAGCCGCTCCAGCGGCGCGCGGATACAGCGCGAGGCGTGGGTCGCGCTCAGCATCGCGAGCGGCGGCGGCGATCGGGTGCAGGCAAGTTCCACGAACGGACAGCGCGCGGCGAAGCGGCAGCCGGCGGGCGGGTCTGCCATGTTCGGCACCATGCCCTCGATGGTGGCGAGATGGCTGGTGCGGCGGTCGAGCCGCGGGATCGAGCCGAGCAGGCCGACCGTGTAGGGATGCTGCGGATTGGCAAACAGTTCGTCGACCGGCGCGCGCTCGACGATTTCGCCGGCATACATCACCGCGACCTCGTCGCAGACTTCGGCGACGACGCCGAGGTCGTGGGTGATCAGGATGATCGCGGCGCCGCTCGCGGCCTTCAGCTCCCGCATCAGATCGAGGATCTGCGCCTGCAGGGTGACGTCGAGCGCGGTGGTCGGCTCGTCGGCGATCAGAAGCTGCGGATCGCAGGCCAGCGCCATCGCGATCATCACGCGCTGGCGCATGCCGCCGGACAGCTTGTGCGGAAACTCGTCGATGCGTTTCTCGGGCGAGGGGATGTGGACGCGGCGCAGCAGCTCGATGGTGCGTTCGCGCGCCGCGCGCCGGGAACCGCCGCGGTGGCGCAAGATGGTCTCGATGATCTGGTCGCCGATGGTGAAGCTCGGGTTGAGTGAGGTCATTGGCTCCTGGAAGATCATCGCAAGGCGATTGCCGCGCAGGTCGCGCAGCGTCGCATCCGGTACGTCGAGCAGGTCGAAACCGTCGAAGCGGATTGCGCCGGAGACCGCGGCGGATTGTTTCGGCAGCAGCCCCATGATCGCGAGCGAGGTCACGCTCTTGCCGCAGCCGGACTCGCCGACCAGGCCGAGCGTGGCGCCGTTGGCGACGGAAAGATCGACGCTGTCGACGGCATGCGTCTTGCGGCCGTCATCGCCCTGGAAGGTGACGCGCAGGCCCTCGATCTCGATCAGCGGGCCTGCCGTCATTCGCGGCTCGTGGTTGCCGCTGCGATGCCGGCGTCGATTTTGGCGCGATCGCTGGTTCCGGCCGGGTTGCCGCGGGTCGGCATGAAGCTCCGGAACGGCACCCAGTGCTCACGGCTGACGGCTTCCAGCCGCTCAAGCTCGTGAAGGGGATCGGCGTGGTCGTCGACGCGCAGGTCGAGCAATGGCCATTCCTCCGCGCCGTGAATTAAGAGAGCAGCGGATTGCTTGCCGCGGTTGTCGCCGCCGGCCGCTTCGCCGGCGAACATCGCTTTGATCAGCCGCTCTGCGAACGGCAGCTTCTCGTTCTCGGCATAAACGCGCGCGGTCTCGTCGAGCACCGCGGGTCCGGCCAGCATGTTGCCGGCGATCGAGAACCGGTCGCCGGCGATATGGCCGAACCAATCGATGCAGTCCTTGCCGGAATGCGCCGCGATGCGGCCGCTGGCGTCCATGACATGGAGCTGCCGGCTCTCACGGCCGCTGTCGGGCGCAATCAGCGCCGCGATCACCTCATGCGGGCTGTTGCCGCCGCGTAGCAATGCGAGGCCGTCGATGCCGTAATAGGGATTGACCAGCGCCTGTGTCGCCACCGCGCCGATGCCGGGTGCGATGTGCGGCACCAGCGCGCCGACCGCGAAGAACCGCGTCGCGACGGCGATGCCGAGCTGGCCGGTGGCGCTGTCGCGGGCGATGATCGACCAGGTCATCTCAAACCTTCGTGTTTAGCGGCCTGCGGCGTAACCCTGCATGCCGCGCGGGTTGGCGGCGGCGCGGCGGCGGGCGCCGACCTTCGAGGCCGCGGTGAGGCGGCCTTCCGACCAATCGGGACCAATCTCAACCACATGGCCGCGGCGCTTCAATTCGTCGATGGTCGATTTCGGCACGCGGTTTTCCAGCACCAGCACGCCGGGCCGCGACGTGCGCGGCCAGAACGAGATCGGGAAATGCTCGGAGTGCCAGGCTGGCGCGTCGATCGCCTCCTGCAGATTGAGCTTGGCGTGGACATGACGCAGGAAGAACTGCGTGATCCACTGATCCTGCTGGTCGCCGCCCGGCGAGCCCCAGGAGAGATACGGCTCGCCGTCGCGCAGCGCCATGGTCGGCGAGAGCGTGGTGCGCGGCCGCTTGCCCGGCGCGAGCGAGGCAGGGTGGTTCTCCTCGAGCCAGAACATCTGGGCGCGGCTGCCGAGGCAGAAGCCGATCTCGGGAATCACCGGCGAGGACTGCAGCCAGCCGCCGGACGGCGTCGCCGAGATCATGTTGCCGGCCTTGTCGATGATGTCGAAATGCACGGTGTCGCCGCGCACCTCGCCGAACCGGCCGACGGTCGGCTCGCCCGCGCCCATGGCACCGACCGCTTCGCGATGCCCTTCGGCGTGTCGCAGCTTCACGACGCCGCCAAAACCCTCGACCGAGCCGGGGCGGAAGTCGAGCGAAGCCTTGTCTTTCGAGATCAGTTTGCGCCGTTCGTTGTTATAGGCATCGGACAGCAGCGTCTCGATCGGGATGTCGGCGAACTTGGGATCGCCGTAGAACGTCTCGCGATCGGCATAGGCGAGCTTGGCGGCTTCGATCTGCAGATGGATGAAGTCGGGACCTGCGGGATCGAGGCCGTCGAGCTCGAAACCCTTCAGCAGCGCGAGCTGCTGCAGCATCACCGGACCCTGGCTCCAGACCCCGGCCTTCTGCACGGTGTAGCGGCCGTATTCGTAGATGAGCGGCGCCTCGATGGTCGGCTGCCAGCGCGCCATGTCGTCGGCCGACAACACGCCGCGATGCGGCGAGCCGGAGACGTCCATCACCTCCTGGGTGCGGCAGAACTTGTCAATCGCCTCGGCGACGAAGCCCTTCGACCAGGCCTGCCGCGCGCGCTCGATCTGCGCCACGCGGTCGTGGCCTGCGCTCTCCGCCTCGCTCAGGATGCGTGTGTAAGTCTCCGCGAGCTTCTTGTTGGTGAAGATGGTGCCGGGCTTCGGCACCTCGCCGTTTGGCAAATAGACGTCCGCCGACGTGGTCCAGTATTTCCGGAACAGCTGCTCGACGGTCTTGATGGTGGCCGATGCACGCTCGACCAGCGGATAGCCGTCGCGGGCGTAGGCGATCGCGGGCTCCAGCACGTCGCGCAGCTTCATGGTGCCGTAGTCGCGCAGCAGCAGCATCCAGGATTCGAATGTGCCGGGCACGCAGGCGGCAAGCAGGCCGGTGCCGGGCACCATCTCGAGGCCCTCGCTGCGGTAATGCGCGATGGTTGCCTTCGCCGGCGCCGGGCCCTGGCCGCAGATCACCTCGCTCTTGCCGCGCTTGACGTCGTGTACGATGATCGGCACGTCGCCGCCGGGGCCGTTCAGATGCGGCTCAACCACCTGCAGCGTGAAGGCGGTGGCCACTCCGGCGTCAAAGGCGTTGCCGCCTTTCTCCAGCGTCGCCATGCCGACCGCGGTGGCGATCCAGTGCGTCGAGGTGACGACGCCGAAGGTGCCTTCGATCTCGGGCCGGGTTGTGAACGGATCGGGGTTGATGTTGCTCATGGCGATTGACCGTTCGTCGGTTTGTTGCTGGGCCTCTTTGGCGGGCGCACTTGATCACAGGCCGGCTGGTATGCCAACCGCTTGGTGGACATGGCCGCTCCCATCCGCGTGATCATGCCGGAACGGCGGCGGGACTGTTGACGGCATGGCAGGCGACGCCGTCGATCAGTTCCGGCGTCTTCTGGCGGCAGAGATCGAAGGCGAGGGGGCAGCGCGGGTTGAACGAGCAGCCCGGCGGCGGATCGATCGGGTTCGGAATCTCGCCCTTCACCGGGATGCGCTGGCGGCCCGACATCGCAAGGTCCGGAACCGCGCCGAGCAGCATCTTCGTGTAGGGCATCCGCGGGTTCTCGAACAATTCCCGGCCCTCGGCGATCTCGACGATGCGGCCGAGATACATCACGCCGATCCGGCTCGCCATGTGGCGGACCACTGCGAGATTGTGGCTGATGAAGAGATAGGTGAGGCCGAACTTGTCCTGCAGGTCGCGCATCAGATTGAGGATCTGCGCCTGCACGGAAACGTCGAGCGCCGAGGTCGGCTCGTCGCAGACGATGAACTCGGCCTCCGATGCCAGCGCGCGGGCGATCGCGATGCGCTGGCGCTGGCCGCCGGAAAATTCGTGCGGGAATTTTTGGCCGTCGTCGGGGTGCAGGCCGACCAGCGAGAGCAATTCGCCGACCCGGGCCTTGATGTCGCGCTCGCCCTGGATCAGGTCGAAGGCGCGGATCGGCTCGGCGACGATGGCGGCGACCCGGTAGCGTGGATTGAGGCTCGCATAGGGATCCTGAAAAACCATCTGGATGCGCCGGCGCAGGCGGCGGCGCGCCTGGCCGTGCCGCGGATCGGTCATCGAGACCCCGTCGATGACGACCTCGCCCGAGCTCGGCGGCAGCAGGCCGACCACCATGCGCGCGACGGTGGTCTTGCCGGAGCCGGATTCGCCGACCAGCGCGAAGGTCTCGCCGCGCTTGATGTCGAAGGAGACGCCGTCGACGGCCTTCAGGAATTCGAGATGGCCGCCCTCGATCACGCGGTTGAGCCACGGCTTGGAGACGTCGAAGACGCGGCGCAGGTTCCTGACCTCGATCAATGTCCCGCTCATGCCGCCGTCTCCTTCTGCGGCTCGAACAGGTGGCAGGCGACGGATTGCGTGCCCTGCCGGATCGGCTCGGGGCGTTCGACGCGGCAGCGGTCGAAGGCGAATGCGCAGCGCGGATTGAACGGGCAGCCAGGCGGGATCGCCGACAGCCGCGGCATCGAGCCGGGGATCTGCACCAGGCGCTTGTCCTCGCCGGCGAGGGTCGGGATCGCGCCCATCAGGCCCTTGGCGTAGGGATGCAGCGGATTGCGCACCACCTCCTGCACCGGGCCGATCTCGGCGATGCGGCCGGAATACATCACCGCCACGCGGTCACAGGTCTCGGCGATCACGCCCATGTCGTGGGTCACCAGCATCACGGCGGTGCCGTGGTCGCGGCCGAGCCGCTTGATCAGCGCGATGATCTGCGCCTGCACGGAGACGTCGAGCGCGGTGGTCGGCTCGTCGGCGATGATCAGCTCGGGCTCGGCGCAGATCGCGAGCGCGATCACGACGCGCTGGCGCATGCCGCCGGAGAATTCGTGCGGGTAGCCGTCGATGCGCTTTTCCGGCGCAGGAATGCCGACCTCGGCCAACAGATCGATGGCGCGCCTGCGCGCGGCGCTTTCGCTCAGATTGCCGTGGGTGCGAATGGTCTCGACGATCTGGTCGCCGATCCGGTAGAGCGGATTGAGGCTGGTCAGCGGATCCTGGAAGATCATGCCGATCCGCTTGCCCCTGATGCGGCGGATCTCCTCGGGCGGCAGATGATCGATCCGCGTGCCCGAGAGCTCGATCTCGCCGCCGGAGATGCGGCCGGGCGGATCGATCAGGCCGATCACGGCAAGGCCGGTGACCGACTTGCCGGCGCCGGATTCGCCGACCACGCCGAGTACCTCGCCCTTGGCGATGTCGAACGACACGCCGTTGATGGCGCGCAAGGTCGCACGGCGGGTGACGAATTCCACCTCGAGATTGCGCACGGAAAGAACAGGCTTGGTCATCGGAGCTTCGGATTGAGGGCGTCGCGCAGCCAGTCGCCGAGCAGGTTGATGGAGAGGATCAGGCCGGCCAGCGCAATGCCGGGGAAGGCGACGATCCACCATTCGCCTGCGAACAGATAGTTGTTGCCGATCCGGATCAGGGTGCCGAGCGAGGGCATGGTGTCGGGCATGCCGGCGCCAAGGAACGACAGCGTTGCCTCGGTGATGATCGCGAGTGCGAGGTTGATGGTGGCGATCACGAGGATCGGGCCCATCGTGTTGGGCAGCACGTGCCGCAGCATGATCTTCGGCGCCGGCAGACCGATCAGCTGCGCCGCGGCGACGTAATCCTTGTTCTTCTCGACCATTACCGAACCGCGCACGGTGCGGGCATATTGCACCCAGAAACTGAGACCGATCGCGATAATGAGGACGCCGAGCGTGCTTATCTCGTCGAGCCGGTTGCCGAGCAGCGATTTGGCAACGCCGTTAACCAGCAGCGCGATCAGGATCGCGGGGAAGGTGAGCTGCACGTCGGCGATCCGCATGATCACGGTGTCGACCACGCCGCCGAAATAGCCTGCGATCAGCCCGAGGGCGATGCCGAGCGCGCCGGCAAAGACCACGCCGGCCAGGCCGACCGCAAGCGAGATGCGCAGGCCGTAGAGGATCGCCGAGAGCACGTCGCGGCCCTGCTCGTCGGTGCCGAGCAGGAACGGGCTTTGGCCGTCGGCGGTCCACAGCGGCGCGATCCGCGAGTTGATCAGCTGCAGCTGCGCCGGATCGAACGGGTTCTGCACCGCGAGCCACGACGCGAAGATCGCGAGCAGAAAGAACAGCAGCGTGATCACGGCGGCGACCATCGTCAGCCTGGAGCGACGGAACGAATAGAAGATGTCGCTGTCGAGCGCGCGCCTGAACCAGCCGGCAGGGGCCTGGTGGTCTTGGGAGCGATGGGGGACGACGGCATCGGACATCGGTCAGCCCCTCACGCCGCGCGGCCGACGGTCGATCGCAAGCGCGGATCGACCACGGTGTAGAGGATGTCGACCACGAGATTGATGGTGACGAAGATCAGCGAGACCATCAACAGATATGCGGCCATGATTGGGATATCGACATTTTGCACGGCCTGCACGAACAGAAGTCCCATACCCGGCCATTGGAACACGGTTTCGGTGATGATCGAGAAAGCAATAACCGAGCCAAACTGCAGGCCGGCCACCGTGATCACGGGAACCAGGGTGTTCTTCAACGCATGGCCGAAATGGATCGCGCGCGTGGTCAGCCCGCGGGCGCGGGCGAAGCGGATATAGTCGGTCCGCAACACTTCCAGCATTTCGGCGCGCACCAGCCGCATGATCAGGGTCATCTGGAACAGCCCGAGCGTGATCGCCGGCATGATCAGCGCCTTCAGGCCCGAGACGGTCAGTAGTCCGGTGGTCCACCAGCCGAGCTTCACCACCTCGCCGCGGCCGAAGGAGGGCAGCCAGCCCAGCGTCACCGCGAACAGATAGATCAGGAGGATGCCGATCAGGAAGGTCGGCAGCGAAATGCCGATCAGCGATACCGCCTGGAATAACTTGGCGAGCACGGTGTCGCGGCGCAGCGCCGAATAGACCCCCATCAGGATGCCGGCCACCATCGCGAACAGCGTGGCGCAAATCGAAAGCTCCAGCGTCGCCGGCAGCCGCTCCGCCAGCAGCGAGGAGACCGGCAGGCGGAACTGGTAGGATACGCCGAACTTGAACTGCAGCGCGTTGATGAAGTAGCGGCCGAACTGCACCAGCACGGGATCGTCAAGGCCGAGCGACTGCCGGATTTCAGCGCGCTGCGCGGCCGAGGTGTCGATCGAGACGATTTGGTTCACCGGGTCGCCGGCGAAGCGGAACATGGCGAACGCAATCACGCCGACGGCGAGCATCACGCCGATCGCCTGCAGGAAGCGGCGAAGAGTGAAAGCCAGCATCTCTACCTTTCACTGCCCTTGACATTCGGCGCGCGGCCTTGCGCGGCCGGAAAACGCGACGTCCCGGAAGCCTGCGCTTCCGGGACCCAATGCGCCAAAGCCACTATTCACCCTGTTTGGTCGCCCAGTAGAGCAGCACCTGGTTGTCCGCGCGCTGGGTCAGTTTGACCTTTTTCGACACGCCCCACACCAGCGGTTGCTGATGCAGCGGAATGTAGCCGTAATCCTTGATGACGATGTCGTAGGCCTGCTTGATCAACTGGTCGCGCTTGGCAGTGTCGCCCTCGATCAGGACCTTGTCGGTGAGCGCGTCGACTTCCTTGTTGCAATAGCCGCCGAGATTGGCCTCGCCCCTTGTGGCATCCTTCGGATCGTCGCGGCAGCCGAGGATGTCGTGCAGCACGTTGTGCGAGTCGGACGTCGCGGGCGTCCAGCCCAGCATGAAGAACGAGGTCTGGTAGCCGCCGGGCTTCAGCACCTTGGCGAAATACTGCGCCTTCGGCTGCGCCAGCAAATTCACTTTGACGCCGATGCGGGCCAGCATGCCGACCACCGCCTGGCAGATCGCGGCGTCGTTGACATAGCGGTCGTTCGGGCAGTCCATCGTGACTTCGAAGCCGTTCGGATAGCCGGCGTCGGCCAGCAGCTTCTTGGCACCATCAGGATCGAGCTTCGGCCGGGTGAATTCCTTCGACAGCGGATAGAGCTCGGGCGCGATCATCAGCGTCGAGGGGGTCGACATGCCGCGCATGACGCGGGTTTTGATCAGATCGACGTCGATGGTCTTGTAGAAGGCTTCGCGGACGCGGATGTCCTTGAACGGATTCTTGCCCTTGATGTTGGAATACAGCAGCTCGTCGCGCGCCGTATCCATGCCGATGAAGATGGTACGGATCTCCGGCGCGGTCATGACGGTGGCGACGCCGCTGGAATTGACGCGCTGGATGTCCTGGAGCGGAACCGGTTCGATCACGTCAACTTCGCCGGAGAGCAGCGCGGCAACGCGGGTGGCGTCGGAGCCGATCGGGGTGAAGATGATCTCCTTGAGATTATGCTCGGGCTTGCGCCAATAGCCTGGAAACGCCTTGAACACGGTCTTCACGCCGGGCTGGTGGCTCTCGATCGTGAACGGGCCGGTGCCGTTCTCGTGCAGCGCCGCGTAGCTCGGCGTGGTTGCGGAAGCCGGTGTCGGTGCGACCGAGTTGTTCTCCTCGCACCACTTCTTGTCCATGATGTACCAGCTATCCCATTGCGAGATCAGGATGGGATTGGGCGAGTCCAGCGTCACGTCGACGGTGTAGTCGTCGACCTTGCTGAACTTGGCGTCCGCCGGGACGTTGCTGAGGAAGTTGGAGCCCTTGGCGCGGACGCGCTCGGCCGAGAACAGCACGTCGTCGGCGGTGAAGGGATCGCCATTGTGGAATTTCACGCCCTTGCGCAGATGGAAGCGCCATTTGGTCGGGCTCAGCGTCTCCCAGCTTTCCGCCAGGGCCGGAATGATCTTGAGGTCCTTGTCGCGCGCGGTGAGGCCTTCGTAGACGTGGGCGTGGTGCGCGATCGTCGTGGTTTCCTTCAGCGTGTAGGGATCCAGCGACTTCAGCTCGCCCTGGTTGGCGTACTTCAGCGTCTGGGCCGATGCCGGCAAAGCAAAGGCGACGAATGCGACGGCAGCCGCCGCAAAACTCCAACGTACCGACATGTGATCCCGCGTCCCCGTTTTTGTCCGCCGGCTGCTGTGTCCGGCTGGTATTCGATCCATGTTGCCAGAGTTTACCGGCCGCGCAAGCGCGATTTGCCAAAGGGTTAACCCGTCCGCGCGGGTGCAGCGCAATGAACCGGATTAGAGAGTAGGCTGTTGGCGCGAACGCGTGACATTCGACTTTCGGCGTGCCGCTTGTCGCTCCCGGGAATGATCACCGGCGCGCCTCCTTTACGCCGGCCGCTCCAACGGGTTTGGATCGACGGGTCCAAGCGGTTTGGTTGACCATAACGGATGATTGAGGCCGACCGCCGATCGGGACAGGTACGGCTCGCTTGCGCAACTCGCCCCGTCCCGGCGATACTATGGCGGGCCAGGGCGCATTTGAGGAGGCGGATATGAAGGTCAACGTCGAGATAGATTGTACGCCCCTCGAAGCGCGGCAATTCTTCGGCCTGCCGGATGTCGGGCCGATGCAGACCGCGGTGATGGACAAGCTGCAGCAGCAGATGACGTCGAACATCGATAAGATTTCGCCGGAATCGCTGATGCAGAGCTGGTTCACCTTCGATCCCAAGCTCGCCGAGCGCTTCCAGGACATGTTCGTGGCGATGGCCGGCTTCGGCGGCGCGAGCAAGAAGAAATAGTGACCGGCATGGACAGGAGCATTGATGGGACCGAACGCCGGTTGCGCCCGCCGAGCCTGCTCCTGATGCTGGCGGAGGCGCGCGGCGTGCTCGAACTCAATTCGAGCCTGCTGCTGTCGCCCCTGCTGATGCAGGCGCCGAAGGGCGATGGTCATCCGGTGCTGGCGCTGCCGGGCTTCCTTGCCAGCGACCTTTCGATGGCGCCGATGCGGCGCTATCTGAAGGAGCTCGGCTACGACGCCTATGCCTGGAACATGGGCCGCAATTTCGGCGGGATTTCCAGCCGGCGGGCTGCGCTGCGCGACCTGCTGAAGCGGGTCCGTGAGGCGTCGGGGCACAAGGTCTCGATCATCGGCTGGAGCCTCGGCGGCGTCTATGCGCGCGACCTGGCGTCGCAGATGCCGGAGCTGGTGCGCTCCATCATCACGCTGGGCAGCCCGTTCGCCGACGACATCCGCGCCACCAATGCGACGCGGCTCTATGAGCTGTTGTCCGGCGAAGCTGTGAACGACATCCCGGAAATCCGCGCCGCAATCGCCGGCGACATGCCGGTGCCGACCACCTCGATCTACTCCCGCACCGATGGCATCGTGAACTGGCGGACCTCGCGCGTGCGGCCGTCGGCCACCGCCGAGAACATCGAGGTGCATTTCGCCAGCCATATCGGCCTCGGCGTCAATCCCGCGGCGCTGTGGGCGATTGCGGACCGGCTGGCTCAGCCGGAAGGGGAATTCCGGCATTTTGACCGCTCGGGCCCCTTTGCCATTGCCTACGGCCCGGCAGAACAGGCACTATCCTGACCAAACGACCAGAAGCGCCGCCCAAGGCGCCCGCGTAAGTAGGCTCTCGGGAGGAGATCATGAGCGACGCCAAGAAGCTGTCCTCGCTGGACGCATCGTTTCTCTATCTGGAAACGCCGGAAATGCCGATGCATGTCGGCAGCATGGCGATCTTCCGCCTGCCCGACGGCTACAAGGGCGACTTCTTCGAGGAGTTCAAGGCGATGATCGCCTCGCGGCTGCACATCGCGCCGATCCTCAAGGCGCGCCTGCAGAAGGCGCCGCTCGACATCGATCATCCGTCTTGGGTCGAGGACGACCAGTTCGACATCGACCGCCACATCTTCCGCGCCAGCCTGCCGGCGCCGCGCGACCGCGCGACGCTGGAGCGCATCGTCGGCTGGATGCACGCCAAGCTGTTGAACCGCGCCCGCCCGCTCTGGGAGTTCTACGTCTTCGAGGGCATGAAGGACAACGAGATCGGGCTCTATTCCAAGATGCACCACGCCTGCATCGACGGCGGCGCCGGCGCGGCGCTGACCAGCATGATCTACGACCTGACGCCGGTGCCGCGCGAGATCGAGCCGCCGAGCGCGAAGAAAGTCGCGCAGGAGCCGCGCGACATCGCGGCCAATCTGATCGATGCCTATCAGCAGCTCTGGACCCAGCCGTTCGAGGCGGCGGCCGCCGCGCAGAAGAGCCTGGAGCTGCCGCGTTCCGGCAAGAGCGACCTCGGCTCGATCCTGTTCGACAACGCCATGTTCCAGATCGAGAGCGCGGTGAAGTTCGCCGGCTCGATGCCGACGGTCATGAAGAGCCTGTCCGACGTCGTCGCCAAGGTCGCCGATCCGAGGTCGCGCGAGAGCCTGCAGGCGATGTCCTCGCCGCCGACCATCCTCAACAAGGCGATCTCGTCGGAGCGCAGCTTTGCCGGCACCTCGATCTCGCTGTCGCGCGCCAAGGCACTGGCGAAGGCGTCCGGCGGCAAACTCAACGACGTCGTGCTGGCGCTCGCCTCGAGCGTGGTGCGGCGCTATCTGATCAGCCAGGGTGCGCTGCCGAACAAGTCGCTGACGGCAGGCGTGCCGATCTCGCTGCGCGAGGAGGGTAATGCCGAGTCCAATAACCAGGTGTTCGGCATGATCTGCTCGATCGCGACCGACATCGAGGACCCAAGGAAGCGGCTGGAAACCATCATCGCGCAGTCGACCAAGTCCAAGGAGATGTCGCATCCGCTGCGCGCTTTGGTGCCGCAGGTCACCAACATCTCGCTGCTCGGCGCGCCGATCCTGGTGCAGATCCTGGCGCTGCTCTACAGCCGCTCCGACCTGTCCAACGTGCTGCCGCCGGCCACCAACATCACGGTCTCGAATGTGCCGGGGCCGCGGCAGACGCTGTATGCGGCGGGTGCCGAGCTGCTGCACATCTTCCCGGTTTCGATCTCGACCCACGGCGTGGCGCTCAACATCACCGTGCAGAGCTACCGCGATCAGCTCGATTTCGGCTTCATCGTGGGCGCCAACATCATTCCCCACGTGCAGGTGATGTGCGACATGCTGCCGCTCGAGTTCGATCTACTCGAGGCGGCGTTCGCGCCCCCGCCTGCGGACATCAAGGGCGCAGCCGAATAAGGATCCCTGCCGATGATTGAGATGCCACCGCTGCAGTTCGCCGAGACGAACGGCATCCGCATGGGGTTTTATGAAGCGGGCCCCAAGACCGACACGCCGCCGGTGGTGCTGTGCCACGGCTGGCCTGAACTGGCGTTCTCCTGGCGCCACCAGATCAAGGCGCTGGGCGAGGCCGGCATCCGGGTGATTGCGCCGGATCAGCGCGGCTATGGCGCGACCGACCGGCCGGAGCCGGTCGAGGCCTACGACATGGAGCACCTGACCGGCGATCTCGTCGGGCTGCTCGACCATCTCAAGATCGACAAGGCGATCTTCGTCGGTCACGACTGGGGCGGCTTTGTCGTCTGGCAGATGCCGCTCAGGTATCCTGCGCGGGTCGCCGGCGTCGTCGGCGTCAACACGCCGCATTGGGACCGCGCACCGATGGACCCGATCGCGCTGTTCCGCCAGCGCTTCGGCGATCACATGTACATCGTCCAGTTCCAGGATCCGGGGCGCGAGCCCGACCGCATCTTCGGCAGCCGCGTCGAGCAGACCTTCGACGCCTTCATGCGCAAGCCGGTGCCGCGTCCGGCGGATGCGCCACCCGAACAGCCGATTGCCGGCGTCGGCGCCTCGGCGCGGCTCAATCTGGCGTTTCCGCAGATGATCGCGAACTACGACGCCAGGCATGATCCGCGCACGCCGATCCTGTCGGCGGACGAGAAGAAGGTGTTCGTCGACACCTTCACCAAGACCGGCTTCACCGGCGGCATCAACTGGTATCGCAATTTCACCCGCAACTGGGAGCGCTCGGCCGGGCTGGACCATCACGTCCGGGTGCCGTCGCTGATGATCATGGCCGAGAACGACGCGGTGCTGCCGCCCTCGGCCGCCGACGGCATGGAGCGGCTGGTGCCGGACCTCGAGAAGTACCTGGTCAAGGACAGCGGCCATTGGACGCAGCAGGAAAAGCCTGACGAAGTCAGCGCGAAGCTGATCGAATGGCGCAGAAAGCGGTTTGGGTGAGGTGGAAGCGATCGCGCGTGGCGCTTGATGTCATTCCGGGATGGTCCGAAGGACCGGCCGCGGAATCTCGAGATTCCGGGTTCGATGCTGCGCATCGCCCCGGAATGACGGAATAGAAAGCCGAGCAGGGGGCAATCTCAACATGGCGTCCGGCAACAGACTGAGTCCGATTCCGCATCCGCCGACGAAGCCGGTGGTCGGCAACATGCTGTCGCTGGACTCGACCGCGCCGGTGCAGCACCTCGTCAAGCTCTCCAAGGAGCTCGGACCGATCTTCTGGCTCGACATGATGGGCGCGCCGCTGGTGATCGTGTCCGGCCACGACCTCGTCGACGAGCTCTCCGACGAGAAGCGCTTCGACAAGGCGGTGCGCGGCTCGCTGCGCCGGGTGCGCGCGGTCGGCGGCGACGGCCTGTTCACCGCCGACACCAAGGAGCCGAACTGGAGCAAGGCGCACAACATCCTGATGCAGCCGTTCGGCAACCGCGCCATGCAGTCGTACCACCCGAGCATGGTCGACATCGCCGAGCAGCTGGTCAAGAAATGGGAGCGCCTCAACGCCGACGAGGAGATCGAGGTCGTCCATGACATGACGGCGCTCACCCTCGACACCATCGGCCTCTGCGGCTTCGACTACCGCTTCAACTCGTTCTACCGCCGCGACTACCACCCGTTCGTGGAATCGCTGGTGCGCTCGCTCGAAACCATCATGATGACCCGCGGCCTGCCGCTCGAGGGTCTGTGGATGCAGAAGCGGCGCAAGACGCTGGCCGACGACGTCGCCTTCATGAACAAGATGGTCGACGAGATCATCGCCGAGCGGCGCGGCAACACCGCTGCGACCGACGACAAGAAGGACATGCTGGCGGCGATGATGACCGGCGTCGACCGCGCCACCGGCGAGCAGCTCGACGACGTCAACATCCGCTACCAGATCAACACCTTCCTGATCGCCGGCCATGAGACCACCAGCGGCCTGTTGTCGTGCACGATCTACGCGCTGCTGAAGCACCCGGAGGTGCTGAAGAAGGCGTATGAGGAGGTCGATCGCGTCCTTGGACCCGACGTCGATGCGCGGCCGACCTATCAGCAGGTGACCCAGCTCACCTACATCACGCAATGCCTGAAGGAGGCGCTGCGGCTGTGGCCGCCGGCGCCGGCCTACGGCATCGCGCCTTTGGCCGATGAGACGATCGGCGGCAAGTACAAGCTGAAGAAGAACACCTTCATCACCATCCTGGTGATGGCGTTGCATCGCGATCCCAGCGTCTGGGGCCCGAACCCCGACGTGTTCGATCCCGAAAATTTCAGCCGCGAGGCGGAGGCCAAGCGCCCGATCAATGCCTGGAAGCCGTTCGGCAACGGTCAGCGTGCCTGCATCGGCCGCGGCTTTGCCATGCACGAGGCGGCGCTGGCGATCGGGATGATCCTTCAACGCTTCAAGCTGATCGACGTGCATCGCTACCAGATGCATCTGAAGGAGACGCTGACCGTCAAGCCGGATGGTTTCAGGATCAAGGTGCGGCCGCGCGACGACAAGGACCGCGGCGCGTTCGCCGGCAGCACGGGCGCGGTTGCGGCCGCGCCGAAGGCCCCGCGCGCGCCGGCCACGCGTCCCGGCCACAACACGCCGATGCTGGTGCTGTACGGCTCCAATCTCGGCTCCGCCGAGGAACTGGCGACCCGCATGGCGGATCTGTCCGAGATCAACGGCTTCGCCACGCGGCTGGGCCCGCTGGACGATTATGTCGGCAAGCTGCCGGAGGAGGGCGGCGTGCTGATCATCTGCGCCTCCTACAATGGCGCGGCGCCCGACAACGCCACGCAGTTCGTCAAATGGCTCGAAAGCGACCTGCCGAAGGATGCCTTCGCCAAGGTCCGCTACGCGGTGTTCGGTTGCGGCAACAGCGATTGGGCGGCGACCTACCAGTCGGTGCCGCGTTTCATTGACGAGCAGCTCACCAAACATGGCGCGCGCGCCGTCTATCCGCGCGGCGAGGGCGATGCGCGCAGCGATCTCGACGGCCAGTTCCAGAAATGGTTCCCGGAGGCGGCCAAGGTCGCGACCAAGGAATTCGGCATCGACTGGAATTTCACCCGCACCGCCGAGGACGAGCCGCTCTATGCGATCGAGCCGGTGGCGCAGGACGCGGTCAACACCATCGTGACGCAGGGCGGCGCGGTGCCGACGAAGGTGCTCGCCAATAACGAGCTGCAGACCAAGGCAGGCGCCCATCCGTCGGAGCGCTCGACCCGGCATATCGAGGTCGAGCTGCCGGCCGGCCTGAAATACCGCGTCGGCGATCATCTCAGCGTGGTGCCGCGCAACGATCCGACATTGGTCGATTCAGTTGCGCGCCGCTTCGGCTTCCTGCCGGCCGACCAGATCCGCCTGCAGGTCTCCGAAGGCCGCCGCGCGCAATTGCCGGTCGGCAACGCCGTGTCGGTCGGGCGGCTGCTCACCGAGTTCGTCGAGCTGCAGCAGGTCGCGACCCGCAAGCAGATCCAGATCATGGCCGAGCACACCCGCTGCCCGGTGACCAAGCCAAAGCTGATGGCCTATGTCGGGGATGACGATGTCTCGGCCGTGCACTATCGCACCGACGTCTTGGCGAAGCGCAAATCGGTGTTCGACCTGCTCGAGGAATATCCGGCCTGCGAGCTGCCGTTCCACCTCTATCTTGAAATGCTGTCGCTGCTCGCGCCGCGCTACTACTCGATCTCGTCGTCTCCGGCCGGCGAGGCGCAGCGCTGCAGTGTCACCGTGGGCGTGGTGGAGGCGCCGGCAAGTTCCGGGCGCGGCATCTACAAGGGCGTCTGCTCGAACTATCTGGCGCGCCGCCGCGCCGGCGACACCGTCCACGCCACCATCAAGGAGACCAAGGCCGGCTTCCGCCTGCCCGATGACAATGCCGTGCCGCTCATCATGATCGGGCCGGGCACCGGGCTCGCACCGTTCCGCGGCTTCCTGCAGGAGCGCGCCGCGCGCAAGGCGCAGGGCGCGACGCTGGGGCCGGCGATGCTGTTCTTCGGCTGCCGGCATCCCGAGCAGGACTTCATCTATGCGGATGAGCTGAAGGCGTTCGCAGCCGACGGCGTCAGTGAACTCCACACCGCCTTCTCGCGCGCCGATGGCCCGAAGACCTATGTGCAGCACCTCGTCGCCGCGCAGAAGGACCGGGTCTGGGAACTGATCCAGAAGGGCGCGATCGTCTATGTCTGCGGCGACGGCGGCAAGATGGAGCCCGACGTCAAGGCGACCCTGATGTCGATCTATCGCGAGCGCATCGGTGTCGACACCGACGCCGCCGCGCGCTGGATCGAGGAAATGGGCACAGGGAATCGCTACGTGCTCGACGTCTGGGCAGGCGGGTAGGCTCGGCGCTCGGGACGACGGTGATGTGGTTGAGTGCGACTTTCTTTCCCATCGTCGCTTTTGCAGGGACGACACTGAGTTTGTTGCGCCGTTCGTGAGTCACTATTCGGATGCTCTGGGTGCCAGCTTCGCTCGCCCTGACGTCCATGTTACAAGCCGCCGCATGATTCCATGGGAAAAGATCGATACCGCGCGCATTCCCGGCACCGAGGGTGAATTGCGTCTGATGCGGCGAGGCCACGAATTCTCGATCATGCTCGGCACCAACGAGCTGATGAACAGCCGCCTGTCGGGCTCGGAAGAGGCGTTGGCGACGCTTGCCGCGAAGAAGATCGAGAAGGTCGCACGGCCGCATTTTCTGATCGGCGGCCTCGGCATGGGCTTTACGCTGCGGGCCGCACTCGCCGTGCTCGGGCCCGAGGCGCAGATCACGGTGGCCGAACTGGTGCCGGCGGTCGTTGCCTGGGCGCGAGGCCCGATGGCGGCGATCTTCGGCGACAGCCTGAACGATCCGCGTGTGAGCATCCGGGAGGAGGATGTTGCCAGCGTGATCGAACGCCAACCGCTCGCCTTCGATGCCATCCTGCTCGACGTCGATAACGGGCCTGAAGGTCTGACCCGCAAGGCCAATGACGCGCTATACGATGTCGCCGGGCTCAAGGTCGCACACACGGCATTGCGGCGCGGCGGCGTGCTCGCCGTCTGGTCGTCCGGTCCGAATGCCAGGTTCCCGAAATCGCTGTCCCGGGCCGGGTTCGCGGTCAACGAAATTGCCGTCCGTGCCACCGGCCGGGGCCGCGGTGTCCGCCACGTGATCTGGATCGCGGTCAAGCAATAGCCGGCGTCCCGGCGCGCTCGCCGGCCTGATCATGCCAGATGCCGAGCACAAGCCGTCACGATGTCTCAGAACATCGTGTTGCCGTTCGCCGGGGTTTCCGGAACTGGCTGCACCACGTCCCAATGCTCGACGATCTTGCCGTCCTCGAGCCTGAAGATGTCGATGATCGCATTGCCGCGGGTGCCGGGCTCGCGCACGGCGTGGACGTGCAGGATCACGTAGTCGCCGTCGACGAATGAGCGCTTGATCTCGCTGCGCGAGTTCGGAAACTTCTCGCGCAGGAAGCCGATGAACTTGCGGAAGCCTTCCGGGCCGTCGGCCGCGCCGGGATTGTGCTGCACATAGCGGTTGCCGACATAGGCCAGCGCCGCGTCGGCGTCCTTCTGGCTCAGTCCCTTCTCGTAGAACGCCAGCACCGCCTTGCGGTTGGCTTCCTGCTGCGCTTCGCTGGCGGCCGCCATTGCCGATGAAGACGCCAGCGCGAGGAGGAGAGCGGCGACGGCTGTCCGTGGCCGGAGAAGGGTCTTCATCTGGAGACTCCCGGTGGCTGAGCGATGGATAGCGCTCTCTACAGCGTCCATGCCGCGCCCGGAAGAACGCACTCCTGGCTCACATGGTTACCGGAAGATACCTGCCTGGAGCATGATGAGATCAGGTTGAGCTGGATCGGCGTCGAAAGTTCACCTCTCCCTTGGGAGAGGTCGATTTCCGTAGCAAATCGAGTGAGGGGTTAGGGTCTATCCAGAGAGCAAAGAGCCCTCACCCGGATTGCTCTGGACGGTGCTTCGCATCGCCAGGCGCAATCCGACCTCTCCCCGGCGGGGAGAGGTGAACCGAGACGCCCCTGCAGATTCAACCAAAACTCATCCCGCTCTAGTTAGGCCGCCTTCGACGCCGCGCCATGCGCGTGCTTGTCGATGACGTCGATGATCCGCGGCCACATCGGAATCGGCAGGGCGTGGCCCATGCCCTCGATCATCACGAGCTTCGCGCCCGGGATCGAGACCGCGGTGTCCTTGCCGCCTTCGGGATGCACCAGCGGATCGATGGTGCCATGGATCACCAGCGTCGGCGCCTTGACGCCGCGCAGGCGCTCCTTGCGGCTGCCGGAGGCGAGGATGGCGCGGAGCTGGCGGCCGACGCCCTCCGGATTGAGGCCACGCTCATAAGTGCGCCGCGCGCGTTCGGGATCGAGCGCCTCGTCCTCGGGGAACGAGCCGTTGCGCAGCACCTTCCAGGTCTGCCCGAAGCGGACGAAATACTCTTCCTTGCTCTTCGGCGGTGGCGCCATCAGCACCGCGGTCGCCTCGCGGGTCGGCCCCGGGATCTTTGGATTGCCCGTGGTCGACATGATCGAGGTCAGCGAGCGCACGCGCTCGGGAAAGGTGATCGCAACCTCCTGCGCGATCATGCCGCCCATCGAGGCGCCGACCAGATGCGCGGTGCGGATGCCGAGCGCATCCATCAGCCCGATCGTGTCGCGGGCCATGTCGGCCAGCTTGTAGGGCGCTGCGACCGGGATCTTCAGAAAGCGGAGCTTGAGCAGTTCGAGCGCGGTCAGCCGCTTGCCGCCGCTCAGGCGGGAGGATTTGCCGATATCCCTGTTGTCGAATCGAATGACGCGAAAATCGCGCGCGGCGAGCTGGCGGCAGAACTCGTCGTCCCAATGGATCATCTGGGCGCCGAGGCCCATGATCAGGAGCAGCGGCTCGGCATTCGCATCGCCAAAAATCTCGTAGCAGATGTCGATGCCATTGGCGCGGATGATCTGCGGCGGCTGATGGGCGAGCGTGGTCACGGGCGTCCCCTGCTGGTGTCGCGGTCAGGAACCTCTATGCCACGGATTGACGCAGCGCAGAAGAGCCTCGGCGTCGCTGGTCGCGCCGCGCAGTTGACCGATCAGCAGCAACAGTGTCGTATGGCAGAAACAAATGGAAGCGCGGCAAGCGCTCAAAATTGGTGTGGAGGAGCGCCGCATGGCCGACAAGGGCAACGACCCTGCCGTGATCTGGCAGACGATGATTGGCGAGATGGAGAAGGGGTTCAACTCCTTCGGCAACCAGCTCATGACCTCGCCGGAATTTTCCAAGGTGATGAACCAGGCCGGCGGCGTCGCGGCCGGCGCGCAGAAGCAGCTCGGCGAGCTGATGGAGAAATATCTGCTGGCGATGAATTTGCCGAGCCGCGCCCAGCTCGTCGGCATGGCGGAGCGCCTGCAGTCGATGGAGAACCAGCTCAACGAGATCAAGACGCTGCTGCAGCAGGTGCACCACAATTCGCTGGCGCCGGACGACGGCCACGGCGCAACGCCACGGCCACCGCGCACCAAGCAGCCGCCGGCGGAGGGAGGCAGCAAATGAATGCTCCCACCGCCTTTGATTTCGCCTCGATCTCCGAGCGGGTACAGTCCGAGGTGCAGCGCGCGATCCAGCGCAGCATCAAGGGCGTCGAGTATTTCTCGAGCTCCGGCCCCTCGCTCGGCTCGACGCCGAAAGACGTGCTGTATTCGCGCGGCACCATGAACCTCTATCACTACCGGCCGCTGGCCAGCGAAGTCTATCGCGTGCCGGTGCTGATCGTGATGGCGACCACCAACCGCGGCTACATCCTCGACCTGGTGCCGGGGCAGAGCTTCATCGAGTTCCTGCTCAAGCGCGGCTTCGACGTCTACATGCTGGACTGGACTGCGCCGAAGCCCGAGGAAAAATCGCTGCGCATGGAGGATTACGTCCTCGACTTCATCCCGGAATCGGTCCGCCGCGTGCAGCAGGATTCCGGCGAAAAGGACGTCTCGGTGATCGGCTATTGCTTCGGCGGCGTGCTGTCGCTGCTCTACGGCTCGATCTTCAACGACGGGCCGATGAAGAACCTGATCTGCTTCACCACGCCGATCGATTTCCGCGAGATGAAGCTGTTCTCGAATTTCGCCGACCGCCGCTATTTCGATGTCGACCGCCTGATCGACAGCACCGGCAACATGCCGCCCGAACTGATCCTGCAATCGTTCGACATGTTGCGGCCGGCCGCGCGTGTCGTCGGCCAGATCCAGCTCTGGGACAACATCTGGAACGACGAGTTCGTCAAGTCGTACCGGATGTTCGATCGCTGGGCGACCGACACGCTGCCGCTCGCGGGCGAATATTTCCGCGCCATCACCAAGGACCTGATGTGGGACAACAAGCTCTACAACGACACCATGACGGTCGGCGGCCGCGAGGCGAAGCTTGCCGACATCAAGGTGCCGATCCTGCACGCGGTCGCCGAGCACGACCACATCGTGCCGTATGATGCGGCAAAGCATCTGATCACCAAGATCGGCTCCGCTGACAAGGAGGAGGTGATGCTGAAAGGCGGTCACGTCTCGCTGGTTGCCGGCGCCAATGCAATCAAGCGGCTGTGGCCGAAACTGGACTCCTGGCTGGGCAAGAGATCGACCTGAGAAGGGCGACTTGAGAGAGATCGACATGACCGAACAACGTTCCTATCCGCGCCGCATCAAGACCGAAGCAGGCGACATCGAGTTTCGCCTGATGATTCGGGATCACGAGGCCGCGGTGCTGGCTTTCGCGCAGAAGCTGCCGACGCATGATCTCTTGTTCCTGCCGCGCAATATCAGCCAGCCGAAGGTGCTGTCGGCCTGGATCAACGAGATCGAGCGCGGCGACATCACGAGCCTGCTCGCGATCAAGGACGGCAAGGTGGTCGGCTGCGGCACCCTGGTGCGCGATCCGCACTCCTGGTCGCCGCATGTCGGCGAGATCCGGATGGTGGTGTCACCAGACGTACGCGGGCAGGGCGTCGGACGGGCGCTGTCGCAGGAGACCTTCGCCATCGCGCTCGGTGCCGGGCTGGAGAAGTTTTCGGTGCAGATGACGGTCGACCAGCGGGCGGCGATCGCCTTGTTCGAGAGCCTCGGCTTCAAGGCGGAGGCGCTGCTGCGCGACCATGTCCGCGACGTCGAGGGCAAGACCCACGACATCGTCGTGCTGGGGCACAACGTGGCGCAGGTCCGGGCACAGATGGAGGCATATGGGGTCTCCGAGGCGGTTGGAGGTAATTAGAAACCTTCTATCGCCTTTTCGGTAGGCGACCTGCCGGATTTTCATGCTGTTCACAGGTTCGTGATATCGCATCGCAACATTGATGTTGCGATGCACCATGGGTCGTGTCATAACACCATTGCCCCGGGCCAATTCGGACGGGGTGAGCCCATAGCTCAAACCTGAGGATGGAGAGACCCCAATGACCACCGAAACCAATTCCGTGCTGAACAGCGTCAAGGAAGCCTTCGCGCCCGTCACCGAGGCGTTCACCAAGCTTCAGAACCTGGAAGTTCCGGAAGCCGCCCGTGAGTTCGTGAAGAAGCAGGCCGAGGCCGCCAAGACCCGCGCTGCCGATGCCTATGCCGGCTCGGAGAAGGTGACCAACGTGATCGAGTCCGCTGTTGCCGGTTCGGTGACCGAAGCCGCCAAGATCAGCCGCAACATCCAGCAGGCGATCTACCAGGACGCCGAGGCGTTCTTCGCCGGTATCGACAAGCTCGCGTCCGCCAAGTCGCTGAGCGAAGCCGCCCAGATCCAGTCGGAGCTGGCCCGTGCGCGTGGCGAGCTGTTCGTCTCGCGGGCAAAGGCCACCACCGAGTATCTCGGCAAGCTCGTCACCGACGGTGCGAAGACCGCGCAGGACAACTTCGCCAAGGTCTACGGCAAGACCGCCTGATCGCGCTTGCGCTGACCGACTGCCCTTTTCGAAGGCCCGCCATTGCGGGCCTTCTTTTTTGCAGGTGTCCTTCATAACTCATCGTATCCACCGTCATTCCGGACGACGCGAAGCGGCGATCCGGATTCTCGAGATTCCGGGTTCGTGCTTCGCACGCCCCGGAATGACGGCAGTGGGCCATGCTATGCTTCGTTCGTCACCCCTGCGAAACCCATGACCCTTCCCGCCGCCCTCATCGCAACGCCCGTCGATGCCGAACGCGCCGCCGAGCTGCGGCGCGTCAAGTGGCTGGCGACCGGCGTGCTGGCGGCAACCTTCATTATTTTCATCGCAGCGAAGACGCTGCTGCCGGTGCATCCGGTGTTCGGCTTCATCGCGGCATTTGCCGAGGCCGCGACCATCGGCGGGCTCGCCGACTGGTATGCCGTCGTCGCCTTGTTCAAGCGGCCGCTCGGCCTGCCGATCCCGCATACTGCGATCATCCAGAGCAATCAGGCGCGCATCGCCGAGAAGCTCGGCGAGTTCATCGAGAACAATTTTCTGGAGTCCGGGCCGGTCGAGGCCAAGCTGCGCGAGATCGATTTCGGTTCGTTCATCGCCGACTGGCTGCGCGATCGCAAACGTTCGGAGGATCTCGCCCGCTTCGTGCTGCGGATGCTGCCCGAGGCGTTTGCGGCGACCGAGAGTTCCGGCCTGATGCAGTTCATCAGCCGCCGCGTCACGACGCAGGTGCTCGCGATCGACCTCGCGCCGCTTGCGGCCGGCGCGCTGCGCGGCTTCGTGCAGGAGGGCAAGCATGGCGGCCTGCTCGACGACATCCTGCGCGTGCTGCACCAGACGCTGACGCAGCAGGAGACCATGGCCGTGATCCGCGACAAGGTCCGCGCCGAGATGCCGACGCTGCTCAGGCTCTATCGCGCCGACAAGTTCGTGGTGAACCGGATCATCGCGTCCGCCACGAAATTCTTCGAAGAAGTGCGCAACGACCCGCAACATCCGTTCCGCGGCGAGTTCGACCGCATGCTGCTGTCCTTTGTCGACCGGCTCGGCAGCGACAAGGCATTCGCCGATCGCATCGATGGTCTCAAGCGCGATTTGATGGCGCGGCCGGAGCTGGCCAATCTCGGGCGCACCGTCTGGGCCAACGTCAAGGACTTCATCGAACGCAGCGCCTCGGGCGAGTCGCAGGTGCTGCAGCATCAGCTGGCGCGAATGCTGGTCGAGGCCGGCGACGCGCTCGACGGCGACGCCGACCTGCGCGGCGAGATCAATCAGGGCCTGGTGGCCATCCTGCGCACCGTCGTCGCCGAGCAGAAGAGCGGCGTCTCGGGCTTCATCGCCGACCAGATGAAGAGCTGGGACATGGAGCAGCTGATCTCCCTGATCGAGGTCAATGTCGGCAAGGACCTGCAATACATCCGCTTCAACGGCGCGCTGATCGGCGGGCTTGCCGGCCTCGCGCTTTACACCCTGGAGTACACGTTGCGGCTGTGACCGATTGGGCACGAACGTCACTTTAGTTGTGGCAAGTGTGACCTGGACCGCTTGCACGAAAGTGTCCGGTTCCCTAGCTTTTCAGGACAGATTGTTGCGTTGCGGAACGATTCCGCCGGGTTTGCGTCAATTCCGTTGACCCATTCTCGTTGGTCCCATTGCCGGCGGCCCTGCCGGAAGAGGAGCTGAAATGTCCGTTGCTGCGCAGACGCTACGCCCGCCGTCCAGGACGCTGATGTTTCTGGAAGGCCGCGCCATTCATGAGCTCGGCGCCTTTCTTGGTGCATTGCCGCTGCTCAGCCTCGCGCCGCGCGGCGACGGGCACCCGGTGCTGGTGCTGCCGGGGCTGATTGCCTCCGACATGTCGACCCGGCCGCTGCGCGACTTTCTCAGGAGCAAGGGCTACGCCGTCAGCGGCTGGCGCCAGGGCCGCAATCTCGGGCTTCGCTCCGGCGTGCAGGACGGGATGGTCGACCTGCTGCGGGAGATGAATGAAACCACCGGCCGCAAGGTCTCGGTGGTCGGCTGGAGCCTCGGCGGCCTCTACGCGCGCCAGCTCGCCAAGATGATGCCGGAGCGTGTGCGCCAGGTGATCACGCTCGGCAGCCCGTTTGCCGCCGGCCCGAAGTCGACCAATGCCTGGCGTGTTTATGAGATGGCCAGCGGCCGCCGCGCCGACGAGGAGGATTCCCGTTTCGGCGGCTCGCTCGCCGGAGCGCCGCCGGTGCCGACCACCGCGATCTTCAGCCGCACCGACGGCGTCTGCGCCTGGCAGGGCTGCCGCGAGCAGTCCTCGTCGATGACCGACAGCATCGAAGTCGAGAGCAGCCATTGCGGCATGGGTCATCACCCGGCCGTGGTCTACGCGGTCGCCGATCGCCTCGCGCAGAAGGAAGGCGAGTGGGCGCCGTTCGATCGCAGCGGCTGGCGCAGCATCGTTTATCCGGATCCCAATCGGTAGATCTTGCGAAGGTCTCTCTTCACCTCGCCCCGCTTGCGGGGAGAGGTCGGATTGCGAAGCAATCCGGCGAGGGGGGACTCTCCAGGTGTCGTCTCTCACCGCATTTGCGGAGACTCCCCCTCATCCCGAACTTCTCCCCGCACACGGGGAGAAGGAGAAGATCCGCGCATTGTCGTGAATCGACAAAACGCGCTATGCGTTGGGCATGCCAGAGCCGCTTGCCCGCATCGTCGATCAGCTGAAGCGCGAGCCGTCACGCACCGGCTCGATCATCATCACCGTATTCGGCGATTCCATCGTCCCGCGCGGCGGCTCGGTGTGGCTCGGCACGCTGCTCGAATTCTTCAAGTCCCTCGACATCGACGGCAATGTGGTGCGCACCGCGATGTCGCGGCTCGCTGCCGACGGCTGGCTCGAACGCAACAAGGTCGGCCGCAACAGCTTCTATCGGCTGAACGCCAGGGGCCGGCAGACCTTCGACACCGCGACGCGGCACATCTACGATCCGCCGCCGTCGGACTGGACCGGCCGCTTCGAACTGCTGCTGATCGGCAATGCCGAGGACCGCGACGCCGCGCGCGAGGCGCTGAAGAATGCCGGCTTCGGCAGCCCGCTGCCCGGCGTGTGGGTCGCGCCGTCGGGCGTGCCGATCCCCGTTGAGGCGTCGCGTGCGATCCGTCTCGAAGTCTCCGCCGAGGATGACAGCGGACGCCGATTGCTCAGCGAAAGCTGGCCGCTCGACCGCACCGCGGACGCCTATCTGAAGTTCATGAAGACGTTCGAGCCGCTGCACGGCGCAATCATCCGCGGCGAGCAGCTGAGCGACGCCGACGCCTTCACTGCGCGCATTCTCTTGATCCACCATTACCGCCGCGTCGTGCTGCGCGATCCGCTGCTGCCGTATCAGCTGCTGCCGAAGGATTGGCCGGGCAGGGCGGCGCGGAAACTCTGCGGCGAGATCTATCGCGGGCTGCTTTCGCCGTCGGAACAATGGCTTGACGGCCATGCAACCAACGAGGACGGGCCGCTGCCGAAGCCCAACGGGGCGGTGGCGCGCCGTTTCGAGGGCGTCTGAACATGTTACAGAAATATCTTGCATTCTGAAATTTGTGTTATATATGTCGCCTAACAACACATTGGGAGGTCGGCCATGTACACGCAGGCGCTCAACTCATCCGACGGCGACGATCGCGGCGTCGAGGATGTGGCCCGTGCCGGTCAGTTCCAGGCCCGCATCGATGCCGACGAGCGCATCGAGCCGAACGACTGGATGCCCGCCGCCTATCGCAAGACGCTGACCCGGCAGATTTCCCAGCACGCTCATTCCGAAATCGTCGGCATGCTCCCCGAGGGCAACTGGATCACCCGCGCGCCGTCGCTGCGCCGCAAGGCCGCGCTGCTCGCCAAGGTGCAGGACGAATGCGGCCACGGCCTCTATCTCTACGCCGCCGCCGAGACGCTCGGCACCTCGCGCGAAGAACTGGTCGACGCGATGCTCTCGGGCAAGGCGAAATATTCCTCGATCTTCAACTACCCGACGCTGACCTGGGCCGACATCGGCACCATCGGCTGGCTGGTCGACGGCGCGGCGATCATGAACCAGATCCCGCTGTGCCGCTGCTCCTACGGCCCCTATGCGCGCGCGATGATCCGCGTCTGCAAGGAGGAGTCGTTCCACCAGCGCCAGGGCTTCGAGATCATGGTGACGCTGTGCCGCGGCACCGCGGAGCAGAAGGCGATGGCGCAGAACGCGCTCGATCGCTGGTGGTGGCCGGTGCTGATGATGTTCGGTCCGCCGGACCAGGTCAGCCAGCATAGCGACACCTCGACCAAATGGAAGATCAAGCGCTTCTCCAATGACGAGCTGCGCCAGAAATTCATCGACGCCACCGTGCCGCAGGCCGAGTTCCTCGGGCTGACGATCCCCGATCCCGGCATGAAGCAGAACGTGAACAGCAATTGGGAACACAGCCCGATCGACTGGGACGAGTTCAAGCAGGTGCTGGCAGGCAACGGCCCCTGCAACCGCGATCGTCTCGCCGCGCGCCGCAAGGCGCATGAGGAGGGCGCCTGGGTGCGCGAGGCCGCGATGGCCTATGCCGAGAAGCGCAAGCGCCGCCAGCTCGCGCAAGCCGCAGAATAAGGGAGCGCCGAGATGGCCACGCCGAACGTTCCGCTCTGGGAAGTCTTCATCCGCAGCCGCAATGGCCTGGCGCACAAGCATGTCGGCTCGCTGCATGCGGCCGACGCGACGCTCGCCCTGCAGGCCGCGCGCGACATCTATACCCGCCGCGGCGAGGGGTTGTCGATCTGGGTGGTGCCATCGAACGCGATCACCGCGTCCGATCCGTCCGAGAAGGGCATGATGTTCGAACCGGCGGAATCCAAGATCTACCGCCATCCGACCTTCTACGACGTTCCCGACGAAGTCGGACATATGTGAATTTCTCTCTCCCCTCATGGTGAGGCGCGCAAAGCGCATCTGAAACCACATGAGGCCCGTGCCGCATTCGCGGCCCATCCTTCGAGACGCGCCTCCGGCGCTCCTCAGGATGAGGTCTGAGCAAGTGGATATGAGAACATGGCA